>JBJTCH010000092.1:0-3948 GCA_046091745.1 Opitutaceae bacterium | reverse complement strand
CCTCCGTGTTGCTCCACGGGCGGAAGGTCACGGTTCCGTACAGCCGCGTGGTCTCATCGGTGGTTCCGGCGAGGAAGCCCCGCGCGTCCGCCCAGAGGCCCGTGAGCCGCAGCGCGAGGCGGCGTTGCGCCACGACGCGGTTGATATCCACCTCGCTGCGATGGCCGTTCCAGTTGTCGTACCGCACCTCGGCCGCGTAACGGTCGCGGAAGCCGGCGCGTTTGAGCGAGGTGTCGACCACGCCGGCCGGGCTGCCGAGGCCGAACAGCAGTGAGTTGGGCCCGCTGGCGACCGTGAAGCGCTCGGAGTTGTAGGTGTCGGTGGCGAAACTGGAGGTGAAAAATTCCCGCGTGTTCGTCAGCACGCCCACCCCGCGGGAACGGTTGCCGTTGCCAAGGAAGACGGAACCGCGGGTCGCGCCGTTGTCACCGCCCTCCTCGACGAAGCCCTCGGAAAAGGTGTCGACGTTGGTCGAGTACATGAACGCCTGGTCGATGTTGGTCACCGCGAGATCCTCGAGCATTTCCCGGGTGAAGACGGAGACCTGCGCGGCGATGTCCGCCAAAGGCTGGCTCAGCCGGGTCCCGGCGAGCGAGGCGCGCGCCAGATACCCCACGTCCTCCGTGCCCTGCACGGTGAACGGGGAGAGCTCGACGACCTCCCGGGTGCCCGCCGGGGACGGGTTGGCCGGCGCCTGGGCGGGCGCAGGCCGCAACAACGCAGCCGCGGCGAACAGCAGCGCCGAGCTGCGTCGGATAAGGAATGAACTCCGTTGGCCACTGGTGAAGCGGCGGCGGACGGACAGACGATGTGCCAAGCAATAAAGGGGCATGTGCAGGCGGGGGTTGGAGCATAAGACCCGTCTCAGGGTCAGGCTGCGAGACGGCCGTAATTACGAGCGGTCTCGCTCTCGAATCCAGCCCGCTCTGCCCAACCTCCCCGCCGGCAGTGTACAAGGATCGGTCAGCCTTCACCCGAAATCCTGAGCTCCTGATTTCCAGATTCACCCCGGCTCGGTTCCTGCCCTCCCGGCTTTCCACATTCCTACGGATCAGGAGAGAAACCACCAAACACACCAAAGGCACAAAACCGAGCCAAGTTGCCCACGGAACACTCGGAAACCACGGAAGCTTTCCTGCCCGCCCTCCGTGTCCACGGCTCGATCCACGCTCGGCTAAAATCCTGAGTTCCTGAGTTCCAAATTCACCCCCGGCTCGGTTCCCACCTTCCCGGCTTTCCCCATTCCCCCGCACCAAGCGAGGAACCACTACACACACGAAAGCCGCGAAACATTCCCCGCGCGGCGCAGCCGGTACGTTGCCTGGGCGGCGGCATAACAACCGGCGCGTCTCGCCACTTCAAAAATCCGCCGTGCTCGAGAAACGGAAGTTCTGCGGCGGGCCCCACCGGCCGGTGCTGGCGGCGCCCGAGACGTAGTACTCCTTGTTCAGCGCGTTATCCACGTTCAACGCGAACGTGACCGGGCGCTCCAGCAGCTTCGTCCGGTAGCCCGCAAGCAGGTTCACGACCGCATACGACGGCGACCACAGAGCCTGGGCCGTGCCGCCCTGCACCAGGACGGCGTTGCCGCGGAAGGTGGGCTGACGCCAGTTGGCGCCGGCTCCGAGGTAGATTCCCTTCAGGACACCTCGGTGGAAATCATAGCGCGTCAGCAGGTTCGCGCGGGTCTTCGTGTAGCCGCCGCTCGGAACACCCTCGGGAAATGTGAGCAGGAACGCGTCCAGCAGCGGGGTCACCTTGCTCTGGCCCTTGGCCGCGGCCTGGAATCCCTTCAGCTGCGGCAACCGCTCGGTCAGGGCCAGCTTGTTGGTCGCCGCATTGATCATGAGGCGCCAGCTGCGCGTGATGTTGGCGACGAGTTCAAGTTCGTAGCCCTTGGTGTTCAGCGTCTGGTAGTCCTGACCGGAACGATTGAATCCCGCCCCGAAGATCGCGGTGAGCTCGTCTTGAATGGCCACGTTGGGCGCGGGCGCGACCCGGGCGTTGGGTTGGAAATTGTCGTAGTAGGTCGTATTCACCTCCAGTCGTCCGCCGAGGAGCCTGAGCCGGACGGACGCATCCTGGCCGTCACCGCGGGGGATGGTCTGGATTTGACCGGGGGTGAAGAGACCCGCGCCGTCGGAGACGGAGAACTGGAACGACTTGGCGCGGTTGTAGGAGAACGCGAGGGTGTCGTTCACGCGCAGCACCAGCCCGTAGTTGGTGCCGTCCGCCTTGACGTTGTAGAAAGCCGGCGAGGCGACGGACTGCCCGGGGATGTAATTGTTGCTCCACGAATAGCCGGGCAGAGCGCGCACCACGCCGTAATCCGTCCGCATATTGAACCGGTCCTGCCGGAATCCGAGCAGCGTGAACAAGTGATCGTTGAAATAGCTGCCGGAGGCGCCGAAGCCGATCGAGGGCGTGTGAAAACGGCGGTACGAGGCGTTGCTCGCGCCCACCGCCCCGCCGATATCCGGCCACCACGCGGAGACACCCGGCCGACCGGTCATTTCGCCGGTCAAGCGGCCGGAATCGCCGTCGCCCAGGTAATAACGGCGGTAGAAGCGGTTGTTCGGGAAAACGGCCCGGTTGGCGGTGTTGGCCGCCAGCGAGATCGCGGGATCAATGGTGCCGATGAAGCTCGGATTGGCTGGATCGATGAATTCGGCGAACTTCTCCCCGGCCTGCGCCTTGGGAGTGTCCTGGTGCTGCTGCAGGTTGGCCACGAACTGCTGCTTCATCCACGAGGTCTTCAAGTCGTAGACGGCGGAGAGGCGCATATCCCGGACGATGTTCCCGCTGAATGCGTTGGTTCGCTGGTACTCCGTGTAGAGCCGGTTGAAATTCGGGTTCGGCGCGCCACCGGGAAGCAGGGGCGACAGATCGCGGTAAACCGCGGCGCCGACCGCCTGGCCGAAGATGTCCGTCTTGCGCTGGTACGCGTTGCCCGAAAGCAGCAGGTTGAGGTTCCGGCCTATCCTCTGGGCGACCTCGATGCTCAGCGAATTGAAGTTGTCCCGGCCTGTGTTGTTCGGACCGGTGACCTGGAAGCCGCGCGGCACGATCGTCGGATCGACGATGGTCAGGCCCGGACCGGCGCTGCGGACCTGTCCCGTGGCGCGGTAGACCTGGCCGGTCGCGGGGACGTAAACGAGGCCGTTGGCGTTGGTGAGCGTCGTCCTCGTGGTGTAGGAGAACTGGTCGGAGAAAAGCCCCTGGGCGCGAACGTTGGTGGTGAGGGTGCGCTCCACCATCACATCGATCTGGGTCGAGCGGAACGGCCGGTAGCTGACGGCGCCGTAGATGCCGCGGATGCGGCTGCTCGCGTTGTCGTCCCAGCCGGCGCCGTTGCTCGCGACACTCGCGAGACGGACGGCGAGGGTGTCGCGCTTCACCACGCGGTTGAAGTCGAGCTCGACGCGGCGGAGGTGATAATTCGAGAGCGACACATCCGAGGCCGGGCCGCCGCCCCCGCCCGTCACCTTCACGCGGTTGAAATCGCGGGTGAAAAGACCGCGCTTCGAGATGTTGTTCGTGTTACCGCCCAGCGTTGATTCGCCGTAAAGGAAGGCGTTGGGGCCGCGGAGGAGTTCCACGCGCTCCGTCACGTAGGTGTCTTGGGGGGAGTACCAGATCCAACCGTTGCGCAAAGCGGCGCCGGACGCGATGCCGCGGGAAACCGTGCTGGCGAAATTGGCCGGCCCCGGGGCCTCCTCGCCGCTGACGAAATATTTCGAGATTTCCTGCAGACTGGTGGCGCCGATGTCGGCGATCAGCTCCGAGTTCAGAATCGAGATCGAATTGGCGACGTTCTTCAGCTCCTGCACAGTACGCATGCCCGAGGTCGTCTGCATCGAGGCGTAGCCGACGTTCGTCTCCTCGTTGACCGTGAAGACGGAAAGCACGGTTGGCTCATCCGCCGCCTTAGGTTTCGCGGACGCGGCG
>JBJTCH010000091.1:0-8882 GCA_046091745.1 Opitutaceae bacterium | reverse complement strand
GGCTCGACGTGCCGCCGCTGAAGTGAGGGTGGAAGGGGCGGCGCCAGGAATCTGAAGATCCGATGGGGCCCGCCTCCGGCGGGTAAACACCTGCGGCCGCATCGCGCGGCGACCGTCACAACGAGACGGAGCCGCCCGAAGTACCTTTCAGGCTGACTGGCGGTGGGATCGTGACGCGTAGCCGAACAGCGCCGCGAGGGTTCTACCACGGATAAACCGATGAACACGGATGGTCCTGGCTTGGTGCAGCCGGGGTTGCATGCCCGCCGTAGGCCTGGCGAAGGAGGAAGGCCCGTCCCGAAGGCGGTGGATTTTTCACCGCAGATTTCTCAGATGGCGCAGATAAAGACCGAAGGGCGTTCGACGCTGCCGAACGACCGGAGTGAGCCAGAGGAGAGGAACAGGAAGACCGGGGAGATCGTGAAGGCCAGCGCTGCGGGATCGGTGATATCTGAGTTTTCCGTGGTGGTATCGCAGACTCGTCCTCCGTCTCGTCCTCCGTAGGCTCGGCGAAGGAGGAAGGCGGTTCGGAAAGCCTCGGTGCTCACCGCGGATTTTCCAGCGCGGCTCCACCGCAAGCGAAGGGGAGTTGAGTTGGAAAACGGAGGGCGCAGAGGCCCGATCCGAGTTCACCGAGTCCGATCCACGGGTCCGAAGCTCGGATCGCATCGAGCTCCGGCTCGCTCCGCGGGTGAGTAACCACGGATGAGCAGGATGGAGACGAATCAGGAGGGCTTGGTGTAGCCGCGGCTGCTCGCCGCGGATTCAGAACGAAGTTCCCACGGCCGAAGGCGATCTGCTGTTTCCGCGCATCTCTGATCCCATGATCCCTCGTCAGGGCGTGAGGATCGCGTCGTCCTCGGTCCAGAGGCGGCGGTCGGGGCCGGCGCTGCGAACCTCCATGCGGCGGGCGCTTTCAGCGTGGAAGAAAAAGGGGGTGCCCCAGCGGTCGCAGAGTTCGCCCGCGGTGTTCACGGCGCGGTGGCCGCGCGG
Organism: Opitutaceae bacterium; assembly: GCA_046091745.1. Classification (GTDB taxonomy): domain Bacteria; phylum Verrucomicrobiota; class Verrucomicrobiia; order Opitutales; family Opitutaceae; genus ER46. The sequence continues at coordinate 7,889 of JBJTCH010000091.1, read as the reverse complement.
GAGGAACGCCACGCCCGCGGGGTTATTACCCTGCAGCGCGGCGGTGATCTCGGCGTTGGAGCCAACGGGGTTGCCCTCGCGCGGGAAGCTCGTGCGGAAAGCCTCGAGCACGCCGAGCACCACGCGGAGGTCCGCCTCGATGGTGCCGCCCGGGGCGTTGAGTTCATCCGCGAGGCGGGATTCCTCGGCCGGCGATGCGGGTGAATCCTTAGAGGTGAACCCAGCCGGGCGACTGGCGGTTGATGGCGCGAGCGGACGGCTCGAGGGGATCGCGGTGATTTCGCCGGCGGTCCGCCGCGGTTGCGGCCGCGCCCACCACCAGAGGGCGAAGATGACGACGGCGAGCGCGGCGCCGAGCAGCGCTCGCCGCCGGGTCATCCGAGGAACCCGAGGTTGGCCCGGGAGAAGCGCCCGATGTTGGGCAGCACGATCGGGAGATCGGTGGCGCTCACGCCGAACCAGGTCGCGAGGGTGGCGGCATACTGGTCGCCGCTGGTGGTCGGGATCCAGCGGCCGAGCCCGGTGTCGTCGGGTCCGTTGATGGAAAGCGCCGGCATGCGGCCGTAGATGTCGCCGCCGCGCACGGCGCCGCCGACGACGAAGTGGTGGCTGCCCCAGCCGTGGTCGGAACCGTCGCCGTTGGAGCGGAACGTGCGGCCGAAATCGGAGGAGGTGAAGGTCGTGACCTGGCTCTCGATCCCCAGTTCGAGGGTGGAGGCGTGGAAGGCGCTGACGGCCTGGCTGATCTGGGAGAGCAGGCCGGCGTGGGTTCCGGTCACGGGATCGGCGCTCACCAACTGGCCGGCGTGGAGATCCCAGCCGCCGAGCTGGACGAAGAAGATCTGCCTTTTGAGGCCGAGGTTCGGCGCAGCGCTGATGAGCCGCGCGGCCATCTTCAGCTGGTTGCCGGCGGTGGTGGAGGGGAAGACGGTTTTAAGAACCGGGGCCGCGCCAAGAACTGAGTTCAGGAGTTCCGCGCTCACGATAGCATCGGAAGAGGCGGAGCCGAACGCGGCCTCGAACAGTCCCGATTGCGGCTGGCCGAACAGGTCGCGCTGGGCGCGGTAACGGATGCCGTCGAGGGTGGTCGGGGTCGTGGACGTGGTGGTGCCGGTGAGCGTGGTGGCTCCGCCGGTGCCGACGGCGTACTGGGTGACCGTCGAGCCCACCTGGAAGGTGTTCTTGCCCGCGATGCTGATCGACATGGAGATCTGCTCGCTGGAGTTGAGGGCGTTGACGAGGTCGGCGACGCGGCCGCCCCAGCCGGTGGCGGTGGGCTTGTCGGGGACGCTGTGTTGCCACTGCACCTGCTGGTCGCTGTGGGAGAAGAGCTGCGGCGGGAGAGGGACGCTGCGGGCGTTGTACTGGGTCTTGCTGGTGGGGTAGACGAGGGTGCCGACGTTGGCGATGAGCGCGGCCTTGCCGGAGTCGAAGAGCGATTTCAGCTCGGTGACCGCGGGATGCAGGCCCCAGGTGCGGCCGTCGGCCGACCTCGGCGTGATGCCGAGGAGCGAGGCCTTGGGCAGCGCGAGATTGCTGCGGGCGGCCTTGTAGGCCTCGTAGCTGGCGGCGTCGGTGGCGGCGCCGGCCCCGGTGGGCACGATGAGGTTGTTGGCATCGTTGCCGCCGTTGAGGAACAGGCACACGAGGGCCTTGTAGTCGGCGGGGTGGGCGCCGGCGCGGGAGGGCGGCTGAGGGCCGTTGGCGGGGCTGGCGACGGCGCCCATCAGGCGGAGGCCGCCGAGGGTGGAAAGGAGACCGGTGGCGCCGACGGCGGCGCAGCAGGCGCTGCCGAAGAACTCGCGGCGGGAAACCTCGGGGGCGGACTTCTTGCGGTTGCTCATGGAGGTGGAGGGGCGGGCGGTTATTTCTGGATCGCGGCGTTGGGCGAGGTGAGCACGAGAAGGATCGCGGACTTGACCCGGTCATTGGCCGAGGTGGTCGAGGGCAGGGCGGTCAGCGCGGTGGTGATGCGGGTGCGGGCGGCGGAGGAAAGGGAGCCGGCGCAGAGCAGGGAGTTGAGGTGGTCGAGCAGGGCCGGCACGTTACCGGACAGCGTTTCCTCGAACGTGAGATTCAGCGTCAAGGTGTAGTCGGCCGCGGTGGTCGGCACGCCGTTGCTGGTCGGGGTGGCGGCGACCACGAACGTCCTCAGGTAGTTGGGAACGGTGATCGCGTAATTGTCGTCGGTGATCTCGAACTCCGGCGCGACCAGACCGGCGCTCGCGAGCGGCCCGGGCAGGACGTAGTCGGAGTGGTAGAAGTTGAACACCGTGGGCGAGCGCAGGGCGGCCTGGGCAAGATTGCCGAGCGCGTTCCACGGCAGCGTGGAGGAGTTGACGGTGGCGATCTCGGCGGCGGTGGCGGGCTTGGGGGTGGATGAGGTGATGAACGTGCCGTTCACGGTGTGGCGGTAGCCGAGGAAACGCCCGCTGGGTGAGGATGCCCCGAAGCTGCGGAGCAGCCCGGTGAGTCGCAGGAGTGGCTCCCTCAGCTTCCCGTGGGCGACATTGGCGAGGAGGTCGGGGGAGCGGGCCTCGTAGTCGGTGAGGATGGCGCGCACGACGGCGCCGAGATTGCCGCGGACGCCGGTTCCGTCGTTCTCGAACTTCCGCGCGACGCGGTAGACGTAGCCCGGGCTCGGGTTGCTGGTGACAAGCCGCTGGATGAGGAGCTTCGAGATGAACGGCGGGGTGTTGGCGTGGTTGAAGAGCGCGTCGAGGGCGAGCTGCAGGTCCTTCACGCCGCCCTGATTGGCGGGGATGGGAGTGGCGAGCACCGGGCTCAGGTCCTTCGCGGTGTCGTCGTGGAACGTCGCGAAGAGCTGCATCGGACTGATGTAGTTCGCGCTCGCGGTGCGGAACGCGGTGGAGCTCGTCGAGGGGTAGGCCCAGCCGGTGAAGACCTTGGCCATCTCGGTGATGGTGGTCTGGTTGTAGGTGGGGATCGGCAGGCCGTCGGACCCGAGCATCAGCGTGCCGTCCGGCTGGAGCCGCACGAGGCCGATGGTGAAGAGCTGCATGACCTCGCGGGCGTAATTCTCGTCGGGCGTGGTGACGGCGTTGCCGGCGGTGTCGAAGGTGGCCTTGGCGTTACGCAGCGAGCTGAGGTACTCGCCCATCAGGGGGCTGAGGGACACGTTCTCCAGCAGCGTGCGGAAATTGCCGAAGGCGCCGTTGCCGAGCATGTCGTAATAGTTCGCGAGCGGCTCGGCGCGGCTGTCGTCGCCGAGGCCGATGTCGGAAACGACGAGGATCTGGCTCAAGGCGTACGCCACGCGCTGGCGCAGCTGGTCGTTGGCGGTGAGGGCGACCTTGAACCACGCCGACTGGCGGTTGGGCGGGTGGATGGCGTTCCAGTTGGTGAAGCTGCTGCTGCCGCCGAAGCGCGTGCGATCATCGACGATCGCCGTCCGGTGGGAGGTGAACGGCAGGGCCATTTGGGCGGTGATCCAGGCGTCGATGCTGCCGCCGGCGAGGGCGTCGATCTCGCTCTTCTTCGGACCGAAGGTCGCCTGGGTGAGCAGACGGGCCGCGTCGGTGGCGGTCACGTTGGACAGGGAAACCACCGGCGGCTCGGCGGGGGCGCGGAACGAGCTCGAGCCCGAGCCTTGGATGAACGTGCCGCGCACCTCGCCGGCCGGGTAGCGCGCGGTGTCGACGCCGACGTAGATGTTGCCGGACTTGAGCGCGGCGAGGAGGGCGGCGTTGCTGTAATTACCGGTGGGGAGCAGGAGCCATTGGGCGGTGCCGGAGGCGGCGTAGGGCAGGGTGAAGACAAAGTCCCCGGTCGGCCCGATGCGCAGGTGGACCGAGGTCACGGAGGACGAAAGGTTCGAGACGTTGAAGGTGACGGCGGCGACGGACTCGTCGGCGCTGAGCAGGATGGTGGCGGTGCCGGAGGCGGTGGAGGCGGTGGCGGAGGTTTCCGGCCGGACCGAGGCGACGAAAAGGGTGGCGGAGCTGTCCGCGATCGAGACGGTGGCGGAGGGTTGCGCGCCCACCGCGTAGCCGGTGCCGGCGACGACGGTGATCACGACGGTGTCGGTGCCCTCGTTCTGCAGGTCGGGGTTGGGCTTCACCGGGACCGCGACGGAGCTCACGCCCGGCGGAAACAGCAGCGTGCCCGGCAGATTGACGTAGTCGAAGCCGTTGACGGCCGAGCCGCCGACGCCGTAGCGCACCTCCAGCGGGAAGTTGACGGGCCCGGAGCGCGTGAACGTGAACTCGCCGTTGCGGGCGCCCGACTCGTCGGCGTTGGCTTTGGTCGCGGCGACGGACACGGCGGGGGTGGCGGCGGGCGTCAGGTCGTACACCTCGACGATGGCGATGCCGGCGGTGTTGCCGGCGCCGGTGACCTCGACGGTGTAATTTCCGGCGGCGAGATCGACGATCATGGCGGCGTCGCGGCTGCCGGTGGGGAAGCCGAAGGCGCCGTTGGCCTCGAAGGTCTGGCGTAGCAGGTCGGCGGTGATGGCGCCCGGCTGGGTGCCCCAGTCGTCGTTGGTGGCCACGACGGTGGCCGTGCCGCCGGTGCGGCGGAGGGTCATCGTCGGATTGGCGAGGAAGTCGGCCAGCCCGAGGGCGCCGAGCGCGGGGCCGGCGGCCCGGATGAGAAACTTGCGCGTGCCGGAACCGGGGGAGACGACGAAGCCGGGGGTGAGCGGGACCGAGGTGCCGGTGACCCGTGCGCGCGTGGACAGGTTGGCGAATTTTCCTCCGCCGGCGCCGACCTCGTACACCTCCACGATCGCGTTGCCGGCGGTGTTGTTGGCGCCGTTGACCTGCGCGGTGTAGGCGCCCGGGGCGAGGGTCGCCACGACGGCCGCGTCGCGGCTGCCGGCCGCGAGGGCGAAGGCGCCGACGGAGGCGAAGGTCGCGGCGTCGACGGCGTTCCAGTTGTCGTTGGAGGCGGCGACGCGGGTGGAGGAGTTGGGTCCGAAGACGGTGAGCTGCGGATCCGCGAGGGCGCCGGCCACGTTGAACGGTGCGGCGCCGATGGTCGGTCCGACCGCGCGGATCACGACTTGCTTGGGTGCGGTGCCGGCGATGACGAAGCCGGCGGTGAGCACGTCGTCGCCGGTGCCGACGCGGGTGAGGGCGGAGACGTTGGCGAGGCGCGTTTCCTGCGCGGGCAGGATGGCGGCGGAGAGGAGGGAGGCGACGAGCGCGGCGGTCCGCGGGAGCAGCGGGTTCATGGCAGCGGGGGGTTGCTGCCGGAGGTTGAGCGGAAGCAGGCGCGGGTCAACCGCGCTCGTTCCTTCAGCGCAACGTGCGCAGTTGCACGGCGTCGACCAGGCGATCCTCGGCCACGATGTCGGTGGCGATGACGATCTTGTCGCCCGGGGCCGCGAGTCCCGCGCGGCGGAGATGGGCGAGGGCGTTCTCGATGGTGGCGTTCGGATCGGAGGCCAGTTCGAGGAAGATCGGTTCCACGGCGCGGAGCAGCCGGAGCTGGCGCAGCACCTGGACGGACGGCGTGAACGCGAAGATCGGCGAATGGGCGGGCCGCAGCAGCGCGATGCCCTGGGCCATGAAGCCGTGGCGCGTGAACGTGACGAGCTTTGACCCGGGGATTTGGCCCGCGAGCACCACCGCCGCGTTCAGCACCTTCATCCGCTCGCCGGTGAAGACGGCGGGCTCGGCGGCCTCCGCCGCTGTCTCGCGCTCGATGCGGCGGGAGATCGTGTCGAGCATGCGCACGCACTCGAGGGGGTATTTCCCGACGGTGGTCTCGCCCGAGAGCATGACGCAGTCGGCCAGCTCGTACACGGCGTTGGCGACATCGGTGATCTCGGCGCGGGTCGGGACCGGTTGGGTGATCATCGACTCGAGCATGTGGGTCGCGACGATCACCGGCCGGCCCTGGGAAAGGCAGGCGCGCACGGCGCGGCGCTGGATCACCGGCAGGTCCTCGAAGGGGCACTCGATGCCCAGGTCGCCGCGCGCGATCATCAGGCCGTCGCACGCCTCGACGATCTGCGCGAGGTTGGCGATCGCCGTCCGGTCCTCGATCTTGGCGATGATCTTCACCTTCGATTTCCGCTCCGTGAGGAATTCACGCAGCAGCTCGACGTCGCGCGCCTCGCGCACGAACGAGAGCGCGAGGAAATCGATGCCCTCCTCCAGGCCCACGGTCGCGTCGGCCCGGTCCTTTTCCGTGAACGCCGGCAGGTTCACCTTCACGCCGGGGAGGTTGATGTGGCGCCGCGACTTCAGCTCGCCGGGGATCACGACGCGGCAGCGGATCCGCGCCTCGCGCTTCTCCAGCACCTCGAGGCGCAGCAGGCCGTTGTCGACCAGCACCTCGTCTCCCACGCGGATATCATTGACGAGACCCTGGTAATTCACGTCCACCGAGCGCACTTCCTCGCCGCTCTGGCCCGCGGCACCGGGCTTTACGGTGAAATCGAACACCTCGCCCGCGCGCAGCTCGATCGGCGCCGCGAGATCCCCCGTGCGGATCTCCGGGCCCTTGATGTCCATCATCACCGCGACCTCGCGCCCGGCGCGCTCCGAGGCGGCGCGGATGCGGCGGATCGCGCGGCGCGTCCACTCGTGGCTGGCGTGCGCCATGTTGAGCCGGACGATGTCGACGCCCGCACGGATCAAGGAGTCGACCATCGCCTCGCCCTCGGTGGCGGGACCGAGCGTGGCGATGATCTTGGTGCGGCGGAAATGATCGGCGGACATGCGCGGAGGGTGCCGGCCGCCGAGGACGCACGCAAGGGCGCGTCAGGCGAGATCGATCCAGGGCGTCGTCTGCCCCTGCTCGACGACCGAGAACCGGCACGACGCGAGGCTGGAGCGCACACCCGCTAGCGCCTCTTCCACGGCGGCGCGCGAATTGCAGTCGCGCGAGAGGTGCGTGAGGTAGATGTGGCGCCAGCGCGGGCTGGCGACGTCCGCGAGCAGCTCGCGCACCGCCTCGTTGGAGAGATGACCGTGGCGCCCGGAAATGCGCTGCTTGGTCGCCCACGGGCGGCGGGTGTCGGCCTGCAGCAGGCGCGGGCAATGGTTCGACTCGACCACCACCACGTCGCAGTCGCGGATGCATTGGCGGATGTTGAGCGGCGCGTGGCCGAGGTCGGTGAGCCATGCGAGGGAACGCCGCGGCGCGACGAGGTCGCCCTCGTGGCCGTGCGAGAAACGGAAGCCCACCGGGTCCTGCGCGTCATGGGGCACGGCGAACGTGTCGACCTCGAGATCGCGGAAACGAAAGCGACTGCCGGTCTCGAACACGTTCCAGTCGGCCCGCCACGTGAGCCCGGCCTGCACCGCGCGGCGCGTGCCCTCGTTGGCGAAGATCCGGATGTGCGGGAAGCGCTTCAGGCCCTCGAGGCCGTCGGCATGGTCGCCGTGCTCGTGGGTGAGGAAGACGGCGTCGACGCGCGCGAGCGACTCACCGACCTCCTCCACCAATTGGCCGAGCCGCCGCGCGGAGAAACCGGCGTCGACCAGCACGCGCGCGCCCTCGGTGACGAGCAGCGCGGCGTTACCCGAGCTGCCGCTGCCAAGGATCGTGAACCGCATCGCCATGGCGATTTGATGGTCGGCGCGGGGTCACGCCCGCCAGAAAAAAGCGGCAAGGGACCGAGGGACGAAAGGACCAAGGGACTGAGGGACCAAGGGACTGAGGGGCGAAGGGCGGCTGGTGTGGCGGGGGCTGCTTGCCTCGGATGAGTACGCCTACCTGGACGCGGCATACGGTTCTGAACCACTCCAGTTTTTCCGCTCACCAAGCTCGTCGCCTGAAAAGGCACGCGTGAAAAAGCATCTTCATGGATAGCAGTTCAGATATCACAGATCTGGCGCCGCTGGCCTTCACGCACTTCCCGGGCTTCCTGTTCCACTCCGCCCGTTTGCTCCGGTCATTCGGAAGCGCCGAAC
>JBJTCH010000090.1:0-5060 GCA_046091745.1 Opitutaceae bacterium | reverse complement strand
CCTACGCCGGCGTGATCGCCCGCCCCAATTGCGAGGACAGCCCGACCGAGACCGCCGGCTGCTCGCTGGACACGGTCACCGCCTGATCGCCAACGCGCGGCGAGCCCGACCCACCGCCGGCGAAAACCTTGCCGCGGCACGCCCAGGCGCGCTTCGCTGGGGACACCCCAACTGGTATGCGCCCCCTTCGCCGCTTCGTGTTCATTTCTACTCTGCTGCCTTGGTTCGCGGCCGGCCTCGTGTCCGCGGCGCCGGTCCCCGCCCCGCAGTCCTTCCGCCAGGAAGTCGCCCTGCACCACGAGTCCGCCACCGGCCTTCCGGCCGGAGCGATCGACGAGGTGACAACCGCCACCGACGGCTCCGTGCGCGTGCGAGCGGGCGGGACGTGGTACGCGCGAAGCGATGCGCGTTGGCAGGCCGCTTCGGCGCCTGCGGCCGCCCCCGCTCACCCGCCGTTGCCGGCCGGGACCCGGCTCGCGCAACTCGCCCTTTCCCGCACGGGTGAAAAGGTTGCCGCGACCGACCGCGGCTTGCTGCGGCTCGGCGCCTCCGGCTGGGAAAACATCATCGTCTCCGACGGGCTCGGGCGCCGCTGGGCGGCGGATAATGTCGCGGGCGCCGTCTTCGACTCCGCCGACCAGCTCTGGTTCGCGACCAAGGCCGGCGTCGGGGTGAAAACGCCGGCCGGCTGGCGGTTTTTCGTGGGTAAGGACGGGCTGCCGTGGAACGAGTTCACCGCGCTTGCGGCCGGCCCGGACGGTGACGTGTGGTTCGGCACCACGCGCGGCGCGATCCGCTGGGACGGAACGGGATTTCATTACCGGCAGGGACCGCGCTGGCTGCCGGACGACCACGTGCGCGGCGTGGCGGTGGATCGCGACGGCACGGCGTGGTTTGCGACCGGATCGGGCCTGGGCGGAATTGCGCGGCGCGGGATGACCCTCGCCGCCAAGGCCGAGTTCTACGAGACGGAGATCGAGCGTCACATCAAACGCACGCCCTACGGCTACATCGCCGAGGCGCCGCTCCGTGTGCCCGGCGACCGCGCCAGCGCCGGCCGCCATGATTCGGACAACGACGGGCTGTGGACGGCGATGTACGGCGCCGGCGAGTGTTTCGCATTCGGCGCCACCCGCGACCCCGCGGCGAAACAGCGCGCGCGCCAGGCGTTCGAGGCGCTGCGCTTCTTGCAGACCGTCACGCAGGGCGGACCGCATTCCCCGCCGCGCGGTTATGTGGCGCGCACCATTCTGCCCGGTGACGGCGCCGACCCCAACACGGGACGCCTCGCCCAGGACCGGGAGAAGCAAAAGGACGACGCCCTCTGGAAAGTCTACGAACCGCGCTGGCCCCGCAGCGCCGACGGGACATGGTACTGGAAATCCGACACCAGCAGCGACGAGTTGGACGGTCATTATTTCTTTTATCCGCTCTACCACGACCTCGTCGCCGAATCGGAATCCGAGCGGGCCGAGGTGCGCGCCGTGGTCCGCGACCTCACCGACCACCTCATCGCACACGGCTTCACGCTCACCGATCACGACGGGCGCCCCACCCGCTGGGGCATGTACCGCCCCGAGGTTCTGAATCGCGACCCTAACTGGTGGGCCGAGCGCGGCCTCAACTCGCTCAGCCTCCTCGCGTATCTCGCCGTGGCCCGCCACGTGACCGGCGACGCGAAATACGACGCCGTCGCCCGCGAGCTCATCGATCGCCACGGTTTCGCGCAGAACCTCCTCTACCCGAAGGTCCAGTCGGGCCCCGGCTCCGGCAACCACTCCGACGACGAGATGGCCTTCATGTGCTTCTACAGCCTGCTGCGCTATTCGCGGGACGAGGCCCTGCTGAACGTGGTCCGCACGGCTTTCTACGCCTACTGGCAGAACGAGGCGCCGGAGATGAATCCGTTCTTCAACTACGCCTACGCGGCCGTTTGCGACGGACGTGTCATGCTGAACCAATGGGGAACCTTCCCGCTCTCCCCTTACGGCGACTGGCGCGGGGACTCGCTCGCGACGCTCCGCGGCTTCCCGCTCGACCGCCTCAACTGGCCGCTTCGCAACGCCCACCGCCTCGACGTGGTCCGCCTGCCGCTGGCGCAGTCACGCGATTTCTACGAGCCCGGCAACGAGGGCCGCGGGCACCGCCGCGACGGCCGCGTGCTGCCGGTGGAGAACCGCCATTTCAACCACTGGAACACCGACCCGTGGCAGCTCGATTACGGCGGCCGCGGCGACGTGCTCGGCTCCGGCACCGTGTTTCTGCTGCCCTACTACCTGGGCCTGTACCACGGCTACATCGCCAAGCCATGAGCGCCGCCCTCGTCCGGCTCCGCGATCGCTGGCTGCCGCGTCTCACCGCGTTCGGCGACATACCCGCGCTCGCCGCGGTGCGGGCCGGCATGGTCGCCGTCGTGCCGCTCACGATCATCGGCGGGCTGTTCATGGTACTGAACCATCTGCCTTTGCCCGGCTGGGAGGAGCGCCTCACCGCGGTGAAACCCCTCCTGGAGGTTCCCGTCACCGCCACCTTCGGTCTTCTCGCGGTCTTCGTGTGCTTCGCGATCGCCCACGACTTCGCCGGCCGGCTGGCGCTCGACGCCGCCGGTTCCGCCGTGCTCGCGACGCTGTGCTTCCTGCTGCTGCAGCTAAACCCCAAGGACCAGACGCTCAACGCCGCCGCGCTCGGCTCCGCCGGCCTGTTCACCGCCATCGTGGTCGCGCTGGTCTCCGTGCGTGTGAAGGCGTGGTTCGTCGCGCGTAACCTTGTCATCCGCCTTCCCCGCGAGGTGCCGGCCGTCGTCGCCGAGTCGTTCCTGTCGTTGGTCCCGATGATCGCGCTCGTGGCGGGGTTCTGGACCCTCCGCTTCGCGCTCGGCCTCGACCTCAACGCCCTCGTGCAATCGGCGTTCGCCCCGCTGGTCTTCGCCCTCGACACGCTGCCGGGCATTCTCGTCTACGCGCTGCTCGTGACGCTCCTCTGGTCCGTGGGCATCAACGGCGACAACACCCTCGACGCCGTCGTCGCCCCCGTGTTCCTGCAGTACCTCGCCACGAACGTCGCCGCCCTCGGCCAGGGTCTGCCGGCGCCGCACGTCACCGCCAACGGCTTCTTCTCCACCTTCGTCAACGTCGGCGGTACCGGCGCGACCCTCGGGCTCGCGCTCACCCTCTGGAACTCGCGCGATCCCGCGCTCCGGCAGGTTTGCCGCGTTTCCCTGCCCACCCAGTTTTTTCAGATCAACGAGCCGATCTTCTTCGGGATCCCGGTGGTCCTGAACCCGGTGCTGATGGTGCCTTACATCCTCAACGCCCTGCTGCTCACCACGGGCACCTACCTGCTCATGTCCGCCGGCGTCATCGCCCGGCCGGTCGTCAACATCCCCTGGACCACCCCGCCGGTGATCGGACACTACCTCGCCACCGGCGGCGACTGGCGCGCGGCCGTCTGGGGAGCCGTCTCGTTGGGAATCGCGGTGCTCGTCTATCTCCCGTTCGCCCGCGCCTTGGAGCGCCGCCGGCTCGCCACCGGCGAAAAACCGGACGCCGCGCCATGAGCCAGGCCCCGTTTCTCTCCGGCATCGTTGAGGGTTTTTACGGCCGGCCGTGGACACCCGCGCAACGCCGCGCGCTGATTTCCCGGCTGCGCGACCTCGGGCTGAACACGTACCTCTACGCGCCGAAGGACGACCTCCGGCACCGCGCCCGCTGGCGCGAACCCTACGCGGAGACCGAGGCGGCGGAACTGCGCGCGCTCATCGCCGCCTGCGCCGAAGCGGAGGTCACGTTTGTCTACGCGCTCGCGCCCGGGCTAGACGCCGGTTTCGCCTCCGCCGACGGCTACGCCGCCCTTGAGCGCAAGGCCGCGCAGCTCATGGCCCTCGGAGCGCGGCATTTTGCGGTGCTGTTCGACGACATCATCCCCTCACCCGCCTCGGGTCAGCTCGGCGCCACCGAGCACGACGCCGCACCGCAAATCGCGTTCGCGCACCGCCTGGCCGCGCTGCAGCGCGGCCAGGAACCCGCGGCCCGCCTCCTTTTCTGCCCGACACCGTACTGCGGACGCATGGCGGGAGACATCGCCGCGAACCGCTATCTCCGCCACCTCGGCGCCCATCTGGACCCGACGATCGACGTCATGTGGACCGGACCGGAGATCGTCTCGGAAACGATCACACCCGCGGACCTCAGCGCCCTCACCGCGACGCTGCGCCGCCAGCCGGTGATCTGGGACAACCTCTTCGCCAACGACTACGATCTCCGGCGGCTCTACCTCGGGCCCTACGCGGGCCGCCCGGCAGCGCTGCGGGCGGCCACGAACGGCGTGCTGCTGAATCCGAACTGCGAGTTCGAGGCGAACCGCCTCGCGCTCGACACCTTCGCCGCGTGGATCGTCCGCGAAAACTACGATCCCGCCTGCGCTCACGACGCGGCGCGCGAGGCTTGGCGGACGGCATGGCGTTGCAGCGGTGCCGACGGCGGCACCGCTCCGCTGCCGGCGGACCTGTTCGCGCTGCTCTGCGATTGCCTGCACCTGCCGTTCGCGCACGGCCCCCGCGCGGAGGCTTGGCGACGCGACCTTGCGGCCGCCCTGCAAGGCGACCCCGCCGCCGCCGAACGCGCCCGCGCGGGCGGCGCGCAGCTCACGGCGCTCTTCGAGCACCTCACCCGATTGGAGAACCGCAACCTCCTGCACACGGTCTATCGCCACCTCTGGGAGCTCAAGGAGGAGGCCGGTCTCATCCTCGGGTATTTGCACTGGGCTGCCGGCAAGTCCACGCCCGGCACCGCTTTCTTTTCCGCCGAACATCGTCCGCACACCTACCGCGGCGGCCTCGCGGCGGATCTTCAGCGCCTCTTGCGCATGCGAAGCGACGGCAGCTTCCATCCGCCCACGAACGCATGATCCCGCGGCACATCGGCGACTTCACCCTGCGCCACGCCACCGCCGACGACCGCGCCGCGTCGTGAGCGCAGGCGGGATCGTAGTTTTCGCGGACGATCCACGCGGCGAAGGTGTCGAGCGCGAGGCGGTTCGCCTCGAACTCGCAGTTCGGATTC
>JBJTCH010000089.1:0-12020 GCA_046091745.1 Opitutaceae bacterium | reverse complement strand
GACCCGGCGCTCGGCGCCCGCCTCGGCGCAGCGGCGCAGGCGACCATCGCGGAGCGTTTCGCCCCGGCGGTCGTCGGCGCGCGTTACCGCCGCCGGCTCGAGGTGCTCGCCGCGCTCTGACGTCTGAGCTTCGTGGCACCGAAGGCTTCTCGGCCTTCGACCGGTTCCGTGGCTTCCGCGTGTTCCGTGGGCCACTTCACTGCGAAAATTTTCGCCCGCCTGCCGTCCGGTCGCCGCTACGGCGAGCGCCGCAGTCCTCAACCGCGCCCCACCGTGTTCATCCGTGGTTGAAACCCCGCGGAGCGATTCGAACAGCGATCCCGAAAGACGCCTCGGTTACGGCGGAGCCGCGCCGGGTTTTCCGAGCCTTCCGTGGGTGGCCTCTTTTCGGGAATTCATCCATCCCCGCTTCGATCGCTTTCGTGCCTTTGGTGTATTTCGTGGTGGCCTCCCGATTCGCGTCCCTTCGTTTCCATTCGTGGTTGCTCGCAGCCAGAGCTTTTCCACCTCGCCTTCGGCCTTCGCACGCGCGGCGCGGCGGATGACAGGATTATGAGCCGGATTGCCTTCCGGCGCCGCCGGAGCACCCTAGGCAGGGTTAAAACCCTGATGGCCTCCACGGACACAAGCCGGCCGCCTCGCATCCTGCTGGTCGAGGACGAGGCGAAGACTCGCGCCTCAATCCGCGAGGGGTTGGCCCTTGAGGGTTGGATCGTGACCGAGGCCGGTGCTGGCGAGGAAGCCGCGCGCCTCCTCGCGGCCGGAGGCCATGATTTGTGCGTGCTCGACCGCATGCTGCCGGGTCGCGACGGGGTGGATCTGGTCCGGCAGCTGCGCGCCGACGGGGACACGACGCCGGTACTCATGCTCACCGCCCGCGGCACGCTGCAGGACCGCGTGCAAGGGCTCGACGGCGGCGCGGACGACTACCTCACCAAGCCCTTCGCGTTCGCGGAACTCCTCGCGCGCTGCCGCGCCTTGCTGCGGCGTTCCGACCGCAACCCGCCACGCGTGCTCCGTTGCGGCGACCTGCAGCTCGACACCCGCGCGCGGGTCGCCGTCCGCGCCCGCCGCGAGATCGCGCTTACCCCCCGCGAGGTGGATCTGCTCGAGTACCTGATGGTCAACCAGGGCCACACGGTCAGCCGCGAGATGCTGGAGCGCGACATCTGGAAACAGCCACGCCGGCTGACGTCCCTCGACAACGTCATTGACGTGCAGGTGATGCGCCTCCGCAAGAAGGTCGACCTGACGGGTGAGGATAGCCTCATCCACACCGAGCGCGGCATCGGTTACCGCATCGGGGAGCCCGGGCCTTGAAGAACGCTTCCGGAGGTTTTTCGGCGTGGTGGAGCCGGCGCACGATCCGTTTCCGCCTCGCCCTCTGGTACGCCGCGGGCGGCACCGCGCTGTTCACGCTTTTCGCGGTCTCGCTCTATTCCTACGTCGCCGTCCGGCTGGCCCGGCCGCTCGACCACCAGTTGCGGCAGGATCTCCAGCTGATCGAGACCAACCTCACGGTGTCGGCGAAACGCGCGCTGCTCTGGAAGGGAAAACCCCTGGCTCGCACGGCGCCGTGGATGACCGACTACCCGTGGTTCGAGATCTGGGACGAGAACGACCAGCTGGTCCGCCGCGTCTGGCCTTTCTCGGAGAACCGCAACCTCTCGTTGCCCGGCGCGCCGCGTCGCACGATCGGGCGCGACGGCTTCATCAGCGTGTTCAACGTGGCCCCCGACCTGCGCCTGCGCACGCTCATCGTGCCCTTCGGGTCGTCCGCACTCCCGACGCACTGGATGGTCCGCATCATCCGGATCCACCAACCGCACGCCGACGCGCTGCCCGACCTGCGCCTGATCATCTTCGTGACGCTCCCGATGGCCGTGGCGCTGCTGGTGCTCGGCGGCCATCTCCTCACCCGCCGCTGGCTGCTGCCCCTCGACCGCATGGCGGCGGAAGCCAACCGCATCTCGGCGGACGAACTTGGCCGGCGGCTGCCCGTCGAGAACCCGGAGGACGAACTGGGGCGCCTCGGCCAGATCTTCAACGTCACCCTCGACCGACTCCAGCATTCCTTCGAGGCGCTCGACCGCTTCGTGGCCGACGCGTCGCACGAGTTGCGTACACCGCTGACGACGCTGCGCAGCGTGGGCGAGGTCGGCCTGCGCAAAGGCCGCACGGTGGAGGAGTATCGCGAGATCATCGCCTCCATGCTGGAGGAGGCCCAACGGCTGCAGCAGCTCGTCGAACGCCTGCTCGAGCTCGCCAGCGCCGGAGGAGGCCAGTCCGCGGAACGCAGCCCCGTGCCGCTGCTCGTCTCGGCCCGCGAATGCGCGGCCGATCTCGCCGTGCTCGCCGAGCAGAAGCGCCAGCGGATCGAGGTGACCGGCGAGGACTGCAACGCGCCGACCGATCCGGTGCTCTTCCGCCAGGCCCTCCACAATCTGGTCGAAAACGCCATCAAGTACTCGCCCGAGGAGACGGTCATCCGCGTGCGCGTGCGCCGCGCGGGAGCCAGCGTCGAGGTGAGCGTGCAGGACGAGGGTCCGGGCATCGCCGCCGAGGACCGCGCCCGGCTGAGCGAGCGCTTCTACCGCCCCGATCGTTCGCGCGTCCGGACGAGCGGCGGCTTCGGCCTCGGGCTCTCCATCACCAAGGCCTACCTGCGCGTGCTCGGCGGCTCCCTGAGCCACGAGCCCGCCGCACCTCGCGGGAGTGTGTTTAAAATCCTGCTGCCGGCCGGCTGAAGCCTCAGCGCGCCAGCTTGCGCAGCCAGAGCTGACCGCCACCGCCGCGCGCGCACAGCGGCATGCGCTCGCGGAACCACGCGTGCCGGGTGTTGAAGAGCCAGCCGGTGAACAGCTCGATGCGGTAGGCCGCGTTGTGCATCAGGAACGCGCGCAGCAGGTACTGCTCGTTCCACGCGCGGCCCTCGTCGAACCACTCGCGCGGATACTCAAGGTTTCCGGCCACATCGTGGATGTGGATGAGCACGCCGGGGGCGAGCACGGGCAGCACGTCGAAGTAGAGCCGGTTCACGTCGCTCCCGATCTTGCTCACATGCGAGGAGTCGATGAACAGCACGTCCCCCGCGCCGAGCGTGGCGAACGTCTCCAACGGCACCTCCTGCACGCGGCGCTCGATGAGCGTGACGCGACCGGAGTCACCCTCCCGCAGCAGCGGACGCAGCCGCCGCATGTCGGGGTCGATGAACGTGAAGTGCACCGCGCCCCCGAGCACGCGGTCGTTGAGGTCGAGCATCGCCGCCGAGCTGAAACCGGATCCCACCTCGATGATCCGCCGCGGCCGCGCCTCGCGCAGCATCGAGTAGAGCATGATCGCGTCGAAGTGCCCGTAGGACGGGTTCGCGAGATGGAAACGCCGGCCGGGCGCCGGCTCCTCGGGAAACGGCTGCTCCGCGTACCAGCCGGCGAAGCGTTCCAGCCTCTCCAGCTGACCCGCCTCGTTGAGGTCGACGCCTCCGAACGGGGGGCCAAACCCGCCGCGGGCGAACGCCTCCGCGGTCTCCTCCCGCGAGGGCAGCGGCGAGTAGAAATGACCGGGCGGGAAAAAACGCGCCCAGTCCGCCTGCGCGGAACGCAGTTCAGCCAGCTCCCGCCGCAGCCGCTCGTTTTCCCGCGCCGCCCGCCGGTACGGCGGCAACAAACGGAGGAAGGGCTCGAGCAGGGAACTCATCGGCGAAAGCCCGCGGATGCTTCAGTTTCCGGACCGGAGCGCAACCCCGCGCGAACCCCGCCCGCGCCGGGCAAACCGAGGCTCACCCCCAAACCCAACCAATTCACGAAACCGATCCAGGTGACCCGCGGAACGCCCGGAGCAGCTCCGTCTCGCTCGAAAACCCGCAGCGAAACCCAGGCCGCACGAAACCACTTCGCCGGGCCTTCCTCCTTCGCCAAGGCTTCCTCCTTCGCCGGGCCTACGGAGGACGAGTCGGAGGACAAGTCGGCGGTACGATCGCCGGCATCGGCCGGGGTCGCCGGACCCCGGCTACAGGCGAACCGCATTTATCCGTGTTCCTCCGTGTTCATCCGTGGTTACTCACCCGCGGAGCGATTCAGGAGCACGTTCCGCAGCACCTCACCTCAGCGTCGCACGTTGATCTCGAGGTTCATCACTTGATACGCCAGCTCGCGCGGGTCGGTGCCGATCCGCCGGCCGGGCTGATCGCCCTCGAAGACCAGCACCGTCTCGCCCGGCGGGAGCGTGAAACCGAAACGCATCTCGCCGGGTTTCACGCCGAAGGTGTCACCAAAGAGCATCCGTTCGCCCGCGGTCACCCGCACGCGCTGCTCGCCCGAGCCCGCCCCCACCAGGCCGCTCAGCGCCACCTTCAACGGCACCCGGGCGGCGTTCTGCAACCGCAGCTCGGCCTTGCCCGCGCTCCAGCGCCAGGTGTTGCGACCGTGGCGCTCGGGGCCGTGCCAGCCCTTGCCGGGCGACACCCGCACCGCGTCGCGCACCGTCTCCTCCACACGCACCGCGAAGAACTCGCGCGGCGGCGAATACTCGAAGACCGAGGCCGCGACCGTGAGGTTTCCCGCCAGCAGGACCGGCAGCCAGCGCCGGCCGCGCGGCACAAGGAGGTTGAACGCGAGCGTCATCGGCAGCAGCACGCGGGTCGAGGCGCCGGGAAATCCCTCCCAGACGGGCGTCGACAGAAACACCATCATCGCCGCGAAAGCCGCGCCGATGCGCCACCAGCGGTCGTCCAGCCGCGGGCGCGACGCGAGGAACCCTCCCTGCACGGCCAGCGCCAGCACCGTGGCCAGCGTCGCCCACGCGAGCGGCTGGGCGTCGGGCGCCGTGGCGTCCCGGAGCGCGGCCGCCGCCTTCTCGATGAAACCGGCGAACGGATACGTGAAGTTGCCCAGGCCGGGATCCTCCGCCGGACCGAACCGGACCCGCACGTAGGCCATCCACGCGAACAAAGGCAGCGCGACGAGCGCGACGCGCCCGGCCACGGCGGGCCAGGTGCGGGGCGCGCGCGGGTCAAGGCGCAGTCCCGCCGCGGCGAGCAGGCTGGTTTCCTTGGCGAGACCCGACAACGCCAGCGCGGCACCGCCGGCGACCCCGCGCCCGTCCTCCAGCCAGCGCATCGCCAACGCGACGAGCAGCAGGGCCGGTCCGTCGACGAGCGAGTGGCGCACGCTCATGCACATCCCGTGGGAGAACATCACGGCGCCCCAGCGGAGCACGTTGCCCCAGTTGTCCGGCGGGAACCAGCGCAGGAGCACCCAGCCGAGCGCGAGCCAGCAGCCGACGTTGAGCAGCGCGTACGCCTGCACGATCCACGCGGGCCGGCCCGCGCCAAGCGCCCACGCCGCCCAGCTCGTGAGGATGCGCCGCGCGCGGTAGGGAAGATTGTCGATCGCGCGGAGCAGCTCGGGGTTGTCGAGCGAGGGGTTCAGCGCCAGCTGCACATAGTAGGCGCCGTCGTAGCCGGCCGAGCCCTCGTAGACATGATGCGGCACCCCGCGCAGCGCCGTGACCTTGGTCTCGCCGAGGATGTCGCCGATCGAGAGCAGGCTCGTGAAACCGCGGTCGCGGTCGTGGAACTCCGCCACCGCGACGAGGAACAGGGCGACCATTCCGGCGAGCGCCACGCGCGGACGGAAACGCAGCCAACGCAGGAAAAAACCCCGGGGCGCCTCGGCGGGCGGAGGTGTCATGCGCGGCGGGCGGACCGGCGCCGCGGGGGTGAGGACCGCGGGCCGCGCGGGCGCTTGAATTCCGTTTTTGCCACAGGCAGGGTGCGCGAATCCCAAAACGCGACCGCGGCATGTCAAATCCGAATCCCCCCCCCGGCCGCGCGCGCGCGCTTTGGTGGTTGCTCGCGGGGTTCGCCGCCCTCGCCCTTTACGCGGCGTTCCTCGGACGGCACGCGGCGGTCGTGGCGGGCGGCGCGGATTCGTCGGGCTACCTCAACAGCGCGCGGCTCCTCCTCGAGGGCCGGCTGCAGGCCGCGTTGCGCGCGCCGTCCGAGCTCGGTCCCGCGGCGTCGCTCGACGCGATGCATTTCCTGCCGCAGGGCTTCTTCCCCTCGCGTGAACGCGGGCTGCTCAACCCCACCTACCCCACGGGTCTGCCCCTGCATCTCGCCGCCGCGCACGCGACGCTGGGTCCGCGCGCCGGCACGTTCGCCGTGCTGCTCGGCGCCGCCGCCGCCGCGGTCGCGTTGCTGTACCGCGCCGCGCGCGACCTCGGGCTGGGGCGGCCGATCGCGACCGCGGGCGCCGTCACCCTCGCGGCGTTCCCGGTTTTCCTTTTCACCTCGATCCAGCCGTTGAGCGACACGCTCGCCACCACGTGGACGCTGGCGGCGCTGGTCGCGGGACTGCGCGCCGGTCGCTCGGCGGGCTGGGCGGCGGCGGCGGGCGGGGCCTTCGCGCTGGCGACGCTCGTGCGGCCGACCAATCTCCTGCTCGCCCCGGCCCTCCTCCTGCTCGTCGGGCTTTCGCCGCGCCGGCTGCTGGCCTTCGCCGCCGGCGGCCTGCCCGGGGCGGCGTGGCTGGCCTGGTACAACCACGCGCTTTACGGGCACCCGCTGGCGTCGGGCTACGGCAACATCGGCGCGGCCTTCGCGGTCCACCACGGCGCACCCACCGCGGTCCATTTCGCGAAGTGGCTGGCGCTGCTGCTGCCGACGCTGCTGCTGGCGCTGCCCTTCGCCGCGGTCGCGCGCGGGGAGTTCCGCGACCGGCGCCTCGCCGCGCTGGGACTCGCCTTTCTCGCCATCACGGTCTGCTACGCCTTCTACGAGGTCTCGCACGAGGTCTGGTGGTGCCTGCGCTTCATCCTGCCCGCGGTGCCGGCTCTCATCCTCGCGGGTCTGCTGGGAGTGGAGGCGCTGGCGCGTGGTCCCGGCGCACGCTGGCCGCGGGCGTTTCGTCCGGTGGCGGCGGGGGTGATCGCGCTCTGGGCTGTGGTGGCCGCGATCCACTGGGCGCCGCGCCTCGCCGTGTTCGAGATGCGCCGCTACGAACAGGCGTACGCCGACGGCTCGGCCGCCGCCCTCGCCCGCTTCAAACCGGACGCGCTCGTCGTGTGCTCCGCCTTCAGCGGCTCGCTCTACTATTATACCCCGTTCGCCGTGCTGCGCTCGGATCAGGTCGGCGCGGAGGATTTCACCCGTCACGCGCAGCGTCTCCAAGGGGCGGGCCGCGAAATCGGCGCGGTGCTGTTCGAGTCGGAGGAAGCGGAGGCCTTTCGGCGATGCCCGGGTAACTGGACCCGCGTCGCGCGCACCGGCAACGTCGGCCTTTGGCGCCTCGCCCCGCCATGACCGCCCCGCTGCTGCTCGATCTTTCCCACACCTGCCACACCCGGGCGCGCACCGGGGTGCAACGCGTGGCGCGCTCGTTGCGGAGCGCCCTCGGTTCCGGCGCCGTCGCGGTCACGCACGATCCCCATCAACGCGTCTGGCGGACACTGGAAAACTGGGAGCGGGCCAACCTCGATCATCCGGGCGGCGCGCGCGGACGCGGCGCCCGCTGGCCGCTGGCGCGGCGCTGGCGGGGGAACCTGCGGCGGATCCTCGGCCCGAAGGCTCCGCCGTTGCCCGACAACGCCGGGCTGGTTGTGCCCGAGATCTTTTCCCCGGCGATGGCCGCCGCGCTGCCGGAAATTTTTGCGGCCACCGGCGGCCCGCGGGTAGCGATTTTTCACGACGCCATCGCCCTGCGCCTGCCCGAGCTCACCCCCGCCGGCACCGTCGCGCGCTTCCCCGCCTACCTGCAGGAACTGCTGGCTTTCGACGGCATCGCGGCGGTGTCGGCCGACTCACGCGACGCCCTCGTGGAATACTGGCGCTGGCTCGGCGTGGCCCGAACCCCACCCGTGCGCGCGATTCCGCTCGGCACGGATTTCACGCCGTCCCCGGCCGCCCCGGCCACGCCGCGTGATCTCCCGCTGGTGCTTTGCGTCGGCAGCATCGAGGGTCGCAAAAACCACCTCGCGCTGCTCGACGCCGCCGAGAGCCTCTGGGTCCGCGGGCTCCGCTTCGAGTTGCGCCTGATCGGGCTGGCGCAACCCGCCACCGGCGCCGCGGCCCTCGCGCGGATCGCGGAGCTGCGGTCCGCGGGGCGCCCGGTGATCCACGACGGTACCGCGGACGACGCGACGGTGGCGGCCGCCTACGCCACGTGCGCGTTCACCGTGTATCCGTCGATCGCCGAGGGCTTCGGTCTGCCCGTGCTGGAGAGCGTCGCCCACGGGAAACCCTGCGTTTGCTCCGGCCGCGGCGCGCTCGGCGAGGCTGCCGCCGGCGGTGGATGTCTCACCCTTTCCACCGTGACCGCGACCGAGCTCGCCGGCGCGATCGGCGGCCTGCTGGCGGAGCCCGCCACGCTCGCGGAACTTTCGGCGCAGGCCCGCCGCCGGCCGATCCGCAACTGGCGCGATCACGCCGCGGAACTCACCGCGTGGATCGCGGATCTGCGCGCCGCGCGGCGGTAGGACCGAAGGGGAACTTTCGTTTGCAATCGCCCGAGGCGGGAACCACGGTTCGCGCGCCATGCCGCTCAGCCTCTTCACCCGCAAACGGAAAGCCCTGCTCTCCCGCTGCCAGGACGATTACGCGACGAAGATGCGGCTGAAGTACGCGCCGTATTACCACGCGATGGAGGCCCAGTCGGGGACCAACGTGCGGCTGAACGGGCGCGACATGATCATGCTTTCGAGCAACGACTACCTCGGGTTGTCGTTCCACCCGAAGGTGATCGAGGCCGGTCAGGCGGCCATGCGCAAATGGGGCACCAGCACGACCGGCGCGCGCACGTCGAACGGTTCTCGCTCCTACCACGTCGAGCTGGAGGAAAAACTCGCCGAGTTCCTCGGCCGCGAGGCGTGCCACATCCACGTCGCGGGGTATCTTTCCTGTCTCTCCAGCGTGGCTTCGTTCGCGCAGAAGGGTGACCTCATCCTCGCCGACAAGAACATCCACTCGTGCCTGTGGGACGGCATCCGGCTGTCGATGGCGACGGTGGAGCGCTTCTCCCACAACAGCCCGGACGACCTGCGCTCGGTGCTGACGACGCTCAATTCCGAGGCGGCGAAGATGCTCGTGATCGAGGGCGTGTACTCGATGGAGGGCCACATCGCCCGCCTGCCTGAGCTCACCGAGATCACCGAGGAGCACGGCTGCTTCACGGTGCTCGACGACGCCCACGGCTTCGGCGTCCTCGGCCGGCGCGGCCGCGGCACCGTCGACCACTTCAATCTCAACGAGAAGGTGGACGTCATCTGCGGCAGCATGTCGAAGTCCCTCGCGAGCACCGGCGGCTTCATCGCCGCCTCGAAGGAGATCATCGATTACCTGCGTTCCCACTCGAAGCAGACGATCTTCTCCGCCGCGATCAGCCCGAGCCAGACCGCCATCGCCCAGACTTCGCTCGAGATCATGCAGCAGGAGCCGCAGCACCTCGAGAAACTCTGGTCCAACACCCGCCGCTACCGCGCGATGCTGAAGTCCCTCGGGCTCGACACCTGGGAAAGCGAGACGGCGGCCGTCCCGATCGTCCTCGGCTCCAAGGAGCGGGTTTACCTTTTCTGGCGCGCCCTGATGGAGAAGGGCGTCTTCACGGTGATGTCCATCGCCCCCGCCGTGCCCGCCGGCAAGGACCTCGTCCGCACCGCCATCTCCGCGATGCACACCGAGGAGCAGTTCGACCGGATCGCCGACGCGATGGCCTACGCCGTCCGCAAGCTCTGAGCGCCGCGCCGGCGAAACCGCAACGGCTTCAGCGCAACGGCACCGGCCGCTCCTCGACGCTTTCGCGCAACACGCGCAGCGCCGCGAGGTGAGCCTCGGATTTCACGTCCTGGCTGAAAAGCCGGAACACCACCCTCACGCCCTCCCAGGCCTTCACGCCCACCGTGAGATGGTGATACTCGTTCGGGGGCAGCTCGGTCTTACCAAACAACGCCGCGTCGGTGAAAACGCAGTACGTGCCCGCGCCGCGCCGGGGTGAGAGTTCCTGGAATTCCATCGCCTTCTCGACGGAGCCGGCGACGACCTCCTGGAAAAACTCGACCATGAGCTCGTTGCGGCCGCGGAGGCGCCGCGCCTTGCCGTCGGGATCGGGGAGAAAGGAAAGATCCAGACTCGCCTGGCCGTCGGCGGCGTTCAGCACCGCGTGCGGCGCCCCGCCCTCGTTCCGCGCCTGCTCGAACCTCCAGCCGGCCGGCACCGCGATCGAAACCCGCCGCCCGTCCGGCAGCGCCACGGCCTCCTCCCGCTGCACCGCGGCGGCCGCGACGGAGGAAATGACGGATAAGCAACACGCCGCGAAAAACGGAAACGAAAGTCGCATGGTCACGACCAACTTTCCGCGCGTATCGGCAGACACGCAAGCCGTGGCCCGCGGCGCTTGCCATCCGCCCGCGCGGGTCCGTTCACTGCCGACGCCCCGCATGAGAATCCCCGCCCTGCTCGCCGCCTTCCTCGCGTTCGCCGTCCCCACCCGCGCCGCGCCGCCGAATTTTCTCGTGATCCTCGCCGACGACCTCGGCTGGTCCGACCTCGGCTGCTACGGCGGCGAGATCCCCACGCCCAACCTCGACGCCCTCGCGCGCGACGGGCTGCGCTTCACCCAGGCCTACAACACCGCGCGCTGCTGGCCGTCCCGCGCGGCGATCACCACCGGTTACTACGCGCAGCAGGTGCGTCGCGACCTCGTGCCGGGCATCGCCAGCGGCGGCCGCGGCGTGCGTCCGTCCTGGGCCCCGCTCGTGAGCGAACTGCTCCGTCCCGCCGGCTACCGGAACCATCACGCGGGAAAATGGCACATCGACGGCCGCCCGCTCGACCAGGGCTTCGACCACAGCTTCGAGATCGGGCAGGGGCAGAACAATTTCTTCAAGGCGCCGGGCAACACGGATGACGGCGTGCCCGATGTCCAGACGCCCGACTACTACGTGACGGTCGCGACCGCCGACCGCTCGATCAAGTACCTGCGGGAGCACGCGGAGAAATTCCCCGGGCGGCCGTTCTACCAGTACCTCTGCTTCACCGCGCCCCACTTCCCGCTCCACGCGCCGGCCGAGGACATCGCGCGCCATCGCGACACCTACCGGCGAGGCTGGGACGAGATCGCCGCCGCGCGTCACGAGCGGCAGCGGCGTCTGGGCTTGGTCAACCACGACCGGCCGCCGATGGAGCGCGACGTGGGGCCTCCGTATCATTTTCCGGATGCGTTCCCGATCCTCGGCGCCGGCGAAATCAACCGCCCGCTCCCGTGGACCGAGCTCACGCCCGAGCAGCGGCGGTTCCAGGCCGACAAGATGGCGATCCACGCCGCGATGGTGGACCGCATGGACCGCGAGATCGGACGCGTGATCGCCCAGCTCAAGGCGATGGGCGCGTTCGAGAACACCCTGATTCTTTTCGCCTCCGACAACGGCGCCAGCGCCGAGATCATGGTGCGGGGTGACGGCCACGATCCGTCCGCCCCGCCGGGATCGGCGCGCACCTACCTTTGCCTCGGGCCCGGCTGGTCGAGTTCGTCCAACACGCCCTTCCGCCGCCACAAGACCTGGGTGCACGAGGGCGGAATTTCCACGCCGCTCATCGCGCACTGGCCCGCCGGCATCAAGGCCCGCGGCGAACTGCGCCACACGCCCGTGCATCTGATCGACGTGACCCCGACCCTGCTGGAGCTCGCCGGAGTCACCAAACCCGCGGCCGTCCGCGGCCCCGACGTTCCGCCCTCGCCAGGAAAGAGCCTGGTGCCCGCCTTCGCGGCCGACACGAACATCGCGCGCGATTTTCTCTGGTGGGAACACGAGGGCAACCGGGCGATCCGCGTGGGCGACTGGAAGCTGGTCACGCTGAAGGGCGGAGCGTGGGAACTGTACGACCTGTCCCGCGATCGCGGCGAACAACGCAACCTCGCCTCCGCGCAGCCGGAGAAAGTCCGCGAACTCGAGGCGCTCTGGAAACGCCAGATGGAGCAGACCACCGCGCTGGCCTTCACCGATCCGCCCCCGCCCGAGGCCCCGAA
>JBJTCH010000088.1:0-13647 GCA_046091745.1 Opitutaceae bacterium | reverse complement strand
GGCTAAGGGGTCAGGGCGTTCAATGTTCGCCCACCGCAGGATTTTGAACAACGAACGCCCTGACCCCTTACGGGGCCGACTTCACAGAGTCCTTGGGTCGTTCCTTCGCCGCGCCGGCGGCGGCGAACATCCGCTCCAGCCACGCCAGCAGCTGAGATTCGTGGTCGGGCGCCGCCTTCGCCCAATCGCGCAGGCCGTGGGGCGCACCGGGCAGGGTGATGAGATCACAAATGCCCCCGGCCGCCTTCACCCGGCGCTGGAATGCGACGCTCTGCTCGATCGCCACGGTCTTGTCGGCATCGCCATGCAGCAGCAGCACCGGCGGCATCCCCGCCTTCACGCGATTGATCGGTGAGATCGCGCGCAACTCGTGCAACGCCTCGGGCGTGATTTCCTTGGGCCGCCCGAGCAACGCCTGCAGTCCATCGCCCAGTCCGCCTCGCGCGGCGAGCTTGTGCTCGTGGTCGGCCACCGCCGCGAAACCGACCACCGCCTGCACGCGGGTGTCGGGCTTCGAGATCGTCGCGAGCATCAGCGCGAGGTGTCCGCCGGCGGAATGCCCGAAGACTGCGATGCGGCCGGCATCGCCGCGGAAACCCGCCGCGTTCGCCTTCACCCAGCGCACCGCGGTCTGCACATCCTCAAGGCAGGCGGGCCAACGGTGCTTGGGCGCAAGACGGTAATTGATGGAAAACCAGACGTAGTTGCCGCGGTTGAGCAGGTTGAACCACGGCGTGATGTCGGCGCCGTCGCCCGGCCGGTCGCTGCCGGCCTTGTCGCCGCGAGTCCAGCCACCTCCGTGCACGAGGATCGCCACCGGAAACGGCCCCGGACCATCGGGCATGCCGGCGTCGAGCCGGAGCGCCTCGCCGCCCGCGCGGCCGTACTCGATGTCGCGCCGCACCTCCGAGGCGCGGGCCGCAAGCGCGCAGAGGAGGAGAAACCCGGTGAAGGCGAGGCCGCGGGGAAACGTTTTCATGCCCCTCGCTTCACGCCGCCGCCGTGCGCACGCAAGCGCGCGGTTGCCCGTCGCCCGGATCGTTTTTCCGATTCGCCCCGCGCGGCGTGTCACCGCTCAATCCTCGCGTGCCCCGCCGACTCCTCGCCGCCCTCCTTTACGTTCTGGTTGCGCTGACCGCGCCGGCCGCCGCGCCTGCTCCGGTGCCCGCCAAGGTCGTGGTGCTCACGTTCGATGACGCCTCCGCCTCGCATCACGGGGTCGCGCGGCCGCTGCTCAAGCGGCTCGGTTTCGGCGCCACGTTCTTCATCACCGAGGGCTTCACGTTCCGCACCAACAAGCGCGACTACCTCACGTGGGAGCAGATCGCCGAGCTGCACCGCGACGGCTTCGAGATCGGCAACCACACCCGCGACCACCTCGGCATCACCGAGAAGAACGTCCCGCGGCTCGCGGAACAGCTGGAGGCCATCGCCGCCCGCTGCCGCGAGCATGGCATCCCAACTCCGGTGAGTTTCGCCTGGCCGGGAAACAAGTTCCACGCGAACGCCCTGCCCGTGCTCGAAGCCGCGGGCATCCGGTTCGCCCGCCGGGGCGGCGAACCCGAGGTGCCCTACGCCAAGGGCGGCGGCGTGCCCTACGAGCCCGGCGTCGACCACCCGTTGCTCATCCCGACCACCGCCGACGCGCGACCGGTGTGGACCCTCGATCAGGTGAAGGTCGCGGTCGCGCCGGCGCGGGACGGCCGTATCGCGGTGCTGCAATTCCACGGCGTGCCCGACGGCGAACACCCGTGGGTGAACACGCCGCGCGAACGTTTCGAGGAGTACATGCTTTGGCTCAAGGCAGCCGGCTGCACCGTCATCGCGCTGCGCGACGTCGCGCGCTTCACCGCCGGCCGGCCCGTACCCGCTGATCCGATGTCCGCCATCAACCGCCGCCTACAGTCAGCCGCGGCGGCCGAGGCTCAGCGCGCCGCGCCCGCATCCGCGCCGAGCGCGTCGTCCAAGGCCGGCGCCAGCGCCTCCAAGTAGGCGGTACCCTGCGGATGGCGCGTGAGCGCCGCCAAAATGTAGTGCCGGCCGCCGCCGGTCACCACGGCGGTGTCGTGGGACCATTGCTCCCACCAGCCCGATTTCCGGCGGATCTCCCGCTCACGGCCCGCGAGACCCTTCACGAAACGGTCGTCGATGTGCGGGATTCCGGGGGAACGGAAGATGTCGCGCATCGCCGCGGAGGCCTCGGGCGAGACCAGCCGGTCCTGCTCAAGCAGCAGGTAGAAACGCGACAGCTGCCGCACCGTGGCGGCATGCGTGTTGCCGCCGACCGGATCGCGCACGCGCTCGCTGTCGCGTCCGTAATGCTTCCCGAACCAGATCCCGCCGCCGTGCGACGCGTCGTAAAACCCGTGCGCGTCCAACACCGCCTGCACGCGCGCGATGCCCAGCTCCCGGGAAAACCGCGTGGCCGCCTCGTTGCTGGACCGCTTGATCATCTCGCCGAGTTCACGCCGGACGTCCGGCTCCATCTCCCGCGCGGCCGCGGGATGGGTCACAAACCACGCGAGCAGAATACCGATCTTCGGCACGCTGGCGGCGTAATCACCGGCGTCGGGCCGGAGCCAGGCGACGCGCGCGGTCCGCAGATCGACCAAACCCACCGCCACCGTGTCGGCGGGAAGGCCGAGTCTTTCCCGCAGGGCGCCATCGACGCGCTCGAGCGTGGCCTGCAGCCCGGCGTCGGGCCGGGTGTCATGATCGATCAAGAGCCCTGCGCTCACGGCAGGCACCTGCATCGCGGCGAAGGGAACCAAGGCGCCCAGCGCAACCGCCAGCAGCGGCCACGTCTTCACGGGCGATTCCACGCGGCGCCGCCGGTCTCGGACAGCGGGATATCGGCGTCGTAGCGACCCGGCACCGGATCGTAACGCAGCAGCGTCTTGCCGATTTTTTCCGACGTGAAGTAGCCGCCGATCACGAGCTCGCGCGTGAGCCGCAGGAATTCGCGCTCCGCGGCGTCCTTCGATCCGATCAGACGCCGGATCTCGTCATCCTGCTTCGCCCCCTCGAGCGCGGCAAACGTCCGCCCGTGTCGCGCGGTGCAGGCCGAGTCGAGCGACGCGACACCACCTGTGAGCGTGCCGCGTTCGGCAGCGGTGAGGAACTCCGCGAACATCCGGCCCAAAAACGCGGGCACGCCGGCATCGGCCGCGCCCGGCGTGTCGGTGCGCGGCAGGATGCGTTCGGCCAGCGCCGCCAGGGCGCGGTCCTGCTCGGCGGAGAGCCGGGTTCCACCGGCCGCGGGTTGGGCGCGCAGAACGCCCGCGATGATGGACGGGGAAAGCGCGGCGCCGAGGACAACCGCGGCGCGCTGCAGGGCCTCGCGGCGGCTCAGCCTCACGGAAGCGGAGGAAGTTTCGGAGGAAATCATCGGGACGGGGATCAGAGGTTCAGCTTGCGCATCTCGCCGACCGCGTGGTCGCACGCGCGGGCGGTGAGCGCCATGTAGGTGAGCGACGGGTTGACGCAGCCGTTGGAGGTCATGCAGGCGCCGTCGGTGACGAAGACGTTGGGCACCGCGTGCACCTGGTTCCAGGCGTTGAGAACGGAGGTGCGCGGATCGCGGCCCATTCGGGCGGTGCCCATCTCATGGATGCAATTGCCCGGGGCGCTGTTCACGACGTCGTCGTAGCCCTTGATCTCCTTCAGACCAGCCGCCTCGAGCATCTCGATCGCGGAGGCCTGCATGTCCTTGCGCATCGCGAGCTCGTTCTCCTTCCAGCCGCAGTCGAAGACGACGATCGGCTGGCCCCAACGGTCGCGGCGGGTGCGGTCGAGCTTCAGGTGGTTGGCGTGGTAGGGCAGGCATTCGCCCCACGCGCCGATGCCGAACTGCCACGGGCCGGGGGAAACGAGCGCCTTTTTGAATTCGCCGCCGAAGAGACCGAGTTCGCGGATGCCGCGGGTCCAGTCGGAGCGGCTCGCCGAGCCCTGGTAGCCGAAGCCGCGCCGGTAGTCCTTGCGGCGCGACTTCGCGTCGACGTTCCGGAAGCGCGGGATGTAGATGCCGTTGGGCCGGGCGCCGCGGTAGTAGCGGTCCGCGAAGGCGTCGGTGATCCCCGAGGCGCCGACCTTGAAGTGGTGGTCCATCAAATTGTGGCCGAGTTCGCCGCTGTCGTTGCCGAGACCGTTGGGAAAGCGGTCGGAAACGGAGTTGAGCAGCAGCGCGGTGGAGGCGACGGCGGACGCGCAAAGGAAAACGATCCGCGCGCGGTAATCGATGACCTCGAGGGAAACGGTGTCGACGACCCGCACGCCTGAGGCGCGCCCGCGGGCGGCATCGTAGAGGACCTCGGCGGCGACGGAGAAAGGCCGCAACGTGAGGTTGCCGGTCGCGAACGCCGCGGGGAGCGTCGAGGCGTTGCTGCTGAAGTAGGCGCCGTAGGGGCAGCCGCGGATGCAACGGTTGCGGTACTGGCAGGTGCCGCGGCCGAGGTGCGGCCGCGTGAGGTTGGCGGCGCGACCGATCGTCATCACGCGCCCGCCAAGCCGGTCGGCGATGCTCCGCTTCACGTGCTTCTCGAGCACGTTCATCTCCATCGGCGGCAGGAACTCGCCGTCCGGCAGCTGCGGCAGGCCCTCCCTCTGCCCGCTGATGCCGGCGAAGCGCTCCACGTGATCGTACCACGGCGCGATGTCCGCGTAACGGAGGGGCCAGTCGACGGCGACGCCCTCCTTGGCGTTGGCCTCGAAATCGAGATCGGAAAACCGGTACGACTGGCGGCCCCAGAGGAGCGAGCGGCCGCCGACGTGGTAGCCGCGCATCCAGTCGAAGCGCTTCGTCTCGGCGTAGGGATGATCGACATCGTCGACGAACCAATGCGCCGACGAAGGGTGCGTGGTGTAGCCGGTGCGGCCCTGCTTTTCCTGGCGCCCGGCGGCGGTGGCGGTGATGCGGTTGCGGCCGGCGAAATCCCACGCGTCGAGCATGGCCGTCGGGTAATCGCCGTGCTTCACGTCGCGCCCGCGCTCGAGGAGCAGGACCTTGAGGCCCCTCTCGGCGAGCTCCTTGGCGGCCCAGCCGCCGCTGATGCCGGAGCCGACGACAATCGCGTCGTAAGTTTCCTGTTTGGTGATCGCGGGGGCGCTGCTCATGGGAAAAACGAGGGACGGGGTTTCACGCGGCGGCGCGCCGCGGTGCCGCAGAACAACGCGGCCCCCGGCGGCTTGGCAACCGGCGAGTGGCGCGGCGCCGGATTTTCCGTTGCGCCCTTCACGGCGGGCTGGCGCGATCCGGGCCGACCCCCATGAAGACCCTGTCGTTGCTCACCGCCCTTTGCCTGCTCGCCTCCGCGCCGCTCGGCGCCGCCGAAGTGAAACCGCCGCCCGGTTTCCGCGCACTCTTCAATGGCAAGGACCTCACCGGCTGGTTCGGCCTGAATCCCCACAGTCTCGCCAAGCTGCAGGGTGAGAAGAAGACGGCGAAGATCGCGCAGGAACGCGGCGACTTCACGAAGCACTGGAGCGTCGAGAACGGGGAACTGGTCAACCCGGGCACCGGCCCCTACGCCAACACGACCGAGGACTTCGGCGACATCGAGCTGCTCATCGAGTACAAGACCGTGGCCAAGGCCGACAGCGGCATCTATCTCCGCGGCACGCCGCAGGTGCAGATCTGGGACAAGAACCAAGTGTACGACCCGAAGAAGGCCGACCGTAAGCCGCACCTCGGTTCCGGCGGGTTGTTCAACAACACGCCCGGCGCGCCCGGGCGCGATCCGCTCGTCCTCGCCGACAAGCCCTTCGGCGAGTGGAACCGTTTCCGCATCCGCCAGATCGGCGCCCGCACCTGGGTGTGGCTCAACGACAAGCTCGTGGTGGACGGCGCCGTCATGGAGAATTACTGGGACCGCAAACTCCCGCTCCCCGCCAAGGGCCCGATCATGCTGCAGACGCACGGCGGCGAGATCCGCTGGCGTAATATCTTCGTCCGCGAGATCGGCGCCGATGAGGCCCGCCGCATCCTCGCCGCCGCACCGGCGAAGTGATCGCGGGCCGAAGGCCGCCAGGAACAACGCGAGGGGCATGAAAGCCGGCGGCCGCGCAGGCGTCTGCGCCTTCTGCGCGTTCTTGCGGCGAAATCCAGTGCTGGCCGCGAAAAGGCGCAGAAGCGCGCAAACAACGTAAGGACCTGGTCCGTTTCCGAGTCTTACCCGAATCAAGTCGGACCGGTGAGCGGCAGTTCCTTTCGCTGTGGCCGGGGCCCGGTGGCCCCGGCGCATTCAGGTCTTCCTGCTGAAAATATTCGGGAAATCGCGCCGACTGAATCCGGCCCCGCCAGGGGCCGGCTACAGTTCCACCAACCGGTCCCTCAGTCCCTCAGTCCCTTAGTCCCTTGGTCCTTTAGTCCTTTCCCTCCCCCGCGTCCTCCGCCGACCTCAGGGCGCGAGGTGGCGCTCGAGCCAGGCGTAGGCGCGTTCGCGCATCGCGGGCGGGAAGTCGTGCTCGCAGTCGGGATGCTCGATCGCGATCGCGTCGGGGGCGCCGAGGAGCGTGTAGACCGGTCGCGCGGCAGTCACGACGCGGCCGGCGCTCTGCCATTTGAAATTGGCGTCACCCTTCGGCGAGATCGCGAGGAACGCGCGTGGCGCGAGCGCGCCGGCCAGCTCGTGGAAGTCGAACGGGATCTGCTCCAGGCGGCCGGCATAGGCGCTGATACGCGGCATGTAACGTTCCTGGCCCCAAGCCTGCCCGGGCTTCCACACCGCCGCCTGCTTCTCCCGGTAGTAGTCGAGGAAGGAGTCGAAGCCGCAGCTCGAAACAACGGCCTTCACGCGTTCGTCGAACAGCGCGGTGAAGATGGAATTGTGCCCGCCGAGCGAGTGGCCGATCGCGCCGAAGCCGCGCGGCGAGACACCCGGCGTGGCGGCGAGCACGTCGAGTCCGCGGATGTTGTCCCAAACCGCCTTCATCGTGCCGCTCGCGTAACCGAGGCCCGCGAGGTCGGGTTTGTACTCCGCGAGATGCGGGTAAGGCGGGGCCAGCACGACAAAGCCGCGGCGCGCCAGTTCCTCGCCGTAGTTGCGGTTGGGCTTTGTCGCATCGGTAACCACCCCCACGACCGGCCGGTTGCCCTCGACGTTGTTGGTCGGCATCAGCGCCAGCACGCCCGGCCGCACCGCGCGGCCCGCGAGCACGTCCTTCGGGATCAGCAGATAGGCCGGCACGCGCGCGCCGGGCTCGGCGAGATAAGTGATCTCCCGCCGCACAAAGGACCCGCCATCGGTCTCGCGCTCCACCTTCACCTCGAGCGGCACACGCTTCGCCGCGCCGGGCAGCGGGCCCATGACGTTCTCGGCGCCGGCGCGGATCTCCGCCCGACGCTTGTCCCAATCGGCGGGCGAACGCACCGGCTGCACCGAACCGTCGGCTGAGCGGTACTGGAGCAGGTTCTCACGATCGAGGCGTGGCGCCGCGGCGAACGCGGCCGCAGTCAACAGGGAGACGAACACGGCCGGAACGAGGCTCAGGGTAAGGCGGGGCAGCATGGCCCCGCTGATAAACGCGCCGCCGGTGGCGTCGATCCGGTTTTACCCTTGAGCGAAGCGTGGCCGGACCGTAACCGCTTCGCCGCCATGTCCGCCCAGCCCGCCCGTTACCTCACCGCCGGCCGCCTCGCGGTCGAGATCCACGCCGACCGCCCCGCCATGGGCGAGGCCGCCGGCCGCGCCGCCGCCGCCCATCTGCACGACGTCATCGCCGCGCAGGGCCACGCCCGCGTCATCTTCGCCTGCGCGCCGTCGCAGGATGAGTTCCTCGCTTCGCTGATCGCCGCGTCGCGCACCGGCCACACCGCGGTCGACTGGTCGCGCGTGACGGCGTTCCACATGGACGACTACGTGGGGCTGGCCGGCACGCACCCGCAGAGCTTCCGCACCTACCTGCGCGAACACCTGCTGCGCCACGTCAAGATCGGTGCCTTCCACCCTATCCCGGCCGAAGAGCCGGACGCCGCGGGCGTGTGCGCCCGCTACACCGCGCTGCTCGCCGAGAAGCCGATCGATCTGATCTGCCTCGGCATCGGCGAGAACGGACACATCGCGTTCAACGATCCGCCGGTCGCCGATTTCGCGGACCCGCACCTGATCAAGATCGTCGAGCTCGACCACGCTTGCCGGCAGCAGCAGGTGAACGACGGCTGCTTCCCGAACCTGGACGCCGTGCCGCGGCACGCGTTCAGCCTCACGGTCTCGATCTTCCGGCGCGCGCGACGCCTCAGCATCCATGTGCCGGGACCCCGCAAGGCGGCCGCCGTGCAGGCGACCATCGAGGGTCCGATCACGACGGCGTGTCCGGCGTCGATCCTCCGGCTGCACCCGGAGGCCACGCTCCACGTCGACCGCGCGTCCGCGCAACTGCTGCGCGCCTGAGCGCGGCGCGGGTCACCCGCTGCGGCTCAGGATTTCTCGCGGAGCACCGCGAGGATCTTCTTCTCGTAGGTCTCGGCTTCCTCCGCGCCGACCTTGCGGTCGCGGATCATACCGGCGCGGTCGATGAGGAAGGTGGTGGGGATGCCCTCGACGCCGCCGAAGGCGGCGACCACGGCGTCATCGCCCATCACGAGTTGGTAATTGATGCCGGTCTTCGCGGCGAAGGGCTTCACCACCCCGGGGCCGCCCTGGTCGAGGGAGATGCCGACGATCACGAGTCCGTCCTTGCCGTGCTTGCGGGCCATCTCGATGTAGCCGGGGATCTCGGCGCGACACGGCGGGCACCACGTGGCCCAGAAATCGACCACGACCACCTTGCCCTTGAATTGCGTGAATGACACCGGCTTCCCGTCGAGATCCTTGAGAGTCCAGGCCGGAGCGGGCGCGATCCGCGGCAGGGCCGCGGCGGTGGCGGCCGGTTTTTCCGCGGCCACGGCGTCACCGCCGGAGCGGGAGCAGGCGAAAGCGAGGCAGGCGGCGGCGGCGAGCGCGGCGGTGCGGGCGAGCGAGCGGGTGGTCATGGCGGTAAATCCGGGGGCTCAGGGTTGGGACGTCTCGGGGATCTCCACCCCGAGGGTCGAGATGAACTTCTTCATGGCCGGCGTGAGCACGCGGCCCTTGCGGTGGAGAATGGCCAGGGGGCGGGTGAAGTCCTTCCCGCGGAAACGGATCACGCTCAGCGTACCTTGCTTCTGTTCCTGGGCCACCGTGGCCTGCGGGACGATGGCGACGCCGTGGTCGATCTCCACCGCGCGCTTCACCGTCTCGATGTTGTCGAACTCCATCACCGGTTCGATCTCAAGGTTGTGATCGCGGAAGATGGCGTCGACGGCCTTGCGCGTCGGGATGTCGGGGTCGAAGCCGATCACCTTCTGGCCGGCGAGGTCGCGGATATCGATCTCGGGACGCTTCGCGAGCGGGTGCTGCGGGTGCGTGATGAGCACGAGGTGGTCGTTGCGGAACGGCAGCACCTCGATCTGGCGCTGCTTCACCGGGAACGCGACGAGGCCGAAGTCGACCGAGTTGTGCAGGATGTCCTCGTACACGAGGTTCGAGCGGCGGTACTCGATGCGCACGTTCACCGAAGGATAGTCGTGGAGGAACTTCTTGATGAACGGCGGGAGCTCGTGGAGCCCGATCGAGTAGACGGTGGAGATGCGGATGGTGCCGCTGATCACCTTCTTCATCTCCTGCAGCTCGGAAAGCAGCTTCTCGTAGGTGTGAAGAATCTCGTTGGCCGACTCGTAGACCCGCTGGCCCTCGCGCGTGAGCTGGAACTGCTTCTGGCTCCGGTCGATCAGCAGGGTCTTGAAGTGGCGCTCCATGGCCCGCGCCTGCTGGCTCACCGCGGACTGGGTGATGCCGTTGAGCTTCGCCGATTTTGAAAAGCTCTTCGTCTCGACCAGGTCCGCGAAGATTTTGAAGTTCTCGATCTGCATGATAAGCTCGCTTTAACGCCATAAGGATAGAAACCCGCCTGATTCCGCAAACGCCAATTAGCAGGGCTTAACACACCGCCTCGCGCCGAACTTCACCTCCATGCTGCCCTCCGCCGAGGAATTCTCCGCCCGTGTCGACGCGATCCGCGCCCGCATCGCGGCCGCCTGCCAACAGGTGGGACGCGATCCGGCCGACGTGGAACTCATGGCCGTCACCAAGACGCACCCGCCGGAGGCCGCCTTGCTCGCCGCCGGGAAAAGACTCCGCTCCGTCGGCGAGAACCGCGTGCAGGAGGGCGCCACCAAACGCGCCGCCTGCGCCGCCGCCGCGCCCGGGCTGCGCTGGGAACTGATCGGTCACCTGCAGTCCAACAAAGCCCGCCTGGCCGCGGAGAACTTCGACCGCATCCAGAGTGTCGACAGCGTGAAACTCGTCCGCCACCTCGCCCGCGCCGCCGCGGACAACCACCGCGTTCTCGCCGTGCTCCTGCAGATCAACGCCGGCCATGATCCCGCGAAGTTCGGCGCGGAGACGACCGATGCTCCCTCGCTGCTCGAGGCCGCCCTCGCCGAACCCGCGTTGCGCGTCGACGGCCTCATGACGATCGCGCCGCTCGGCGCCACGCCGGAGGAAACCGCGGAGCTGGCGCGCCGGACGTTCGATGCGTTGCGGACGATCCGCGACGACCTCGCCGCCCGCTTCGGCCGACCGCTCCCCGAGCTTTCCATGGGCATGACCGGTGACCTTGAGCCGGCGGTCGCCGCCGGCAGCACGATCGTGCGCGTGGGCACGGCTTTGTTCGGCGCGCGTTGAATCGCGGTTTCCCCGTTGCGCCGGGGAAAAAAGGAATTTCGGCTGGCCGCGTGGAAAAGACCGTCCTCACCGCGACCGAACGCGCCGCGCTGATCGCGCTGCTCGACGATCCGAGCCCGGCGGTGCGCCGCGCCTTGGGGGCGCGTTTCACCGCGCTGGGGGAGCCGGCCGGTTTGATGCTCCGCGAAGTGGCGGCCGCCGACGACCGCCG
Organism: Opitutaceae bacterium; assembly: GCA_046091745.1. GTDB lineage: Bacteria > Verrucomicrobiota > Verrucomicrobiia > Opitutales > Opitutaceae > ER46. Next base: position 2,736 of record JBJTCH010000088.1, on the reverse strand, counting down.
GCTCGCGCGCCACGCGCTGGAGTATCTGGAGCAACTCGGCCTGTGCGATCCGGTCGCCGAATTCCGCGCCTACATCCGCGGCCGCCGCTACGAACTCGAGACCGGCAGCCTGCTCCTCGCGCGCATCGCCAACCCGCGGGTCGACGAGGCCGCGTGCCGCGCGCAACTCGACGCGATGGCCGCCCGCTGCCGCGAGCTCATCGCCGACCCGTCATCGTCCCGCGACAAATGCCGCGCGCTCAACCGCGTGCTGTTCCACGAGTGCGGTTTTCACGGGAACACCGAGAACTACACCGATACGCGCAACAGTTTCCTCGACCAGGTGCTCGAACGGCGCACCGGCCTGCCGATCTCGCTCAGCATCGTCTACCTGCTCGTCGCGGCTCGCGCCGGAGTGGAGTTGGAGCCGGTCGGCCTGCCCGGACACTTCCTGGTCGGCTGCTTCGCCGACGGCCTGCCGTTCTTCGTCGACGCGTTCGAGGGCGGGGTTTTCCGCGGCGCGGCCGACGTGCTCGACGCGCTTTCCGCGCGACCCGGCGGACTCAAGCCGTCGGACCTCGCGCCGACCAGCGTCGCCGAGGTCCTTTGCCGCAGCTGCCGCAACCTCGCGCGCCACTACGAGGCGTCGCTCGAGCCCGAGCGCGCGCAGCTCTTCACGAGTTTGGTCGGCGAGTTCGAGGCCGCGCATTCCCGCCAGCAGGCCTGACGCCCGCGACGACGTTCGGGCGGGCCCGTTGACATCCCGCGGACGGCATCCGTCACTCGGCGCCCGATGACCGCCGACCCTGTGCTCACCCTGGACGACCTCGCGAAATGGTCGCGTCCCGGTGTCTCCCTGGCGGTGCTGGGTCACCCGATCCGCCACTCGGTGAGTCCGGCGATGCACAACGCCGCGCTCGCGGAGATGGCGCGGGAGGACGCCCGCTTCGCCGACTGGCGCTATTTCCGATTCGAGGTCCACCCCGACGACCTGTTCCGCGCGCTCGAATTGCTGCACCGCGGCGGCTTCCATGGCGTGAACCTCACCGTGCCGCACAAGGTCCTCGCGTTCGGTCGCATGGCCGCGATCGACCCCGCGGCGCGCCCCGCCGGGGCCGTGAACACCCTGCTCCGCCGCGCCGACGGCTGGCACGGTTTCAACACCGACGGCTACGGCCTCGCGGCCGCGCTGCGCGAAAATCTCGGTCGCGAACTCGCCGGCGCCCAAGTGGTGCTGCTCGGTGCCGGGGGCGCCGCACGCGGCGCAGCGGTGGAATGCCTGCAGCGCGGCTGCGCGTCACTCTCCCTCATCATCCGCACGCGCGCCAACCTCGACTCACTGCTCGAATTGCTCGCGCCGCTGGCCGGAGGCATTCCCGTGACCGGGCTTGATCCGGCGTCGGCCGATTTCGCACGGCTCGTGCCCCCCGGCACGTTGGTGATCAATGCCACAAGCGCCGGCCTGAAGACGACCGACCCGCTGCCGGTCGACCTCGCCACGCTGCCGCCACCCGCGGCGGTGTTCGACATGATCTACAATCCGCCCGAGACCGCCCTGCTGCAGGCCGCGGCGGCCCGCGGAATCCCGACCGCCAACGGCCTCGCGATGCTCGTGCACCAGGGCGCCAAGGCCCTCGAGATCTGGAGCGGCATTCCCGCCACCCGCACCGCACCCGCGATGGCCAAGGCCGCGCGCGCCGCGCTCAACCGCTGAGACGCCCCCCATGGGGTCAGGGCGTTATTTGTTAGCGTCCTTCCTGCCTTCGCAGAGTAATAAGCTTAGCGGTAGGAGCCGTTGATCTTCGGCGGCGAACTGGGTCGCTCGCGTGCGGTAGCCAGCGCCGGCTCTCGCCGGTCACACGTTCACGACTTCCTCCTGGCGGCGATGACCCGGAGTTCCACCGCCGTCAGCTGGTCTTTGCCCCGGCCCATGGCCTCCTTGGCGGCAATCAGGTCGGGCAGTGACATGACCCAGCAGGTCCGTCCATCAACCTCCAACCTCTCCGCGGTCCGCTTCAGGCGCTCAAAGTCGCCGACACCCAGAACGGAGGAAAGGATGTCCAAAACGCCGACGTCGGTTTCCAAGTATAGGTTGTTCACCGGCTCGCCTGGCCGGGGTAAACTCAGAAACGAGAGCCGCTCCGGCGTCAGCCGGTGACGCGGGTTCCACCCTGCCAGTGCACGGCGAAGGCGCTCCAGATTCTCGTTCGTCAGAACCGCGCAGACATCCAGATCGCGGGTAACCTGGGAAGATCCGTGCGTGACCGCCGCATAGCCTCCGATCAGGACGAACTCGAAGCCGGAGTCCGCCAGCCTAGCGATGAGTTGGCTGAAGTCCGGCGTCACGGGCGGCCTTGGCCTGCTGGAGCTTGAGGATCAACCGGAGGGCCCCGTCATGCTGCCGCCAGCGCTCCTGCACGCTGAGCGCGAGATTGGTCTCGATCAGATCGAGATCGATCCCCGCCTCGCGCGCCTGCTCAAGCAGCGGCCGTTCCAATTCCATTCGTGTAGCAAATCCGTTTCGTTCCGGCCCGCAAAGCGAAATCCCGATCCGCCAAAGCCGCCGGACCTCTTACCAGCTCACGGCAGGACCTTGCCGCCGGCTTCCTGCAGGGCGGGGGGCGACCCCATGGGGTCAGGGGGGTCAATGTTTGAATCGGGGGCCGCACTGAAAAGGGCGCCGAAACATTGTACGCCCGGAACCGTTAGGGAGGCGGATGGTTGGGCGGGTGGTTTCGGGGCGGCCCCGCCACCTCT
>JBJTCH010000087.1:0-4257 GCA_046091745.1 Opitutaceae bacterium | reverse complement strand
GGGGTGGACTCGACGCGCAGGAAGCCCTCGTGGCTGCGCACGATGCCGATCACGGTGGATAGCCCGAGGCCGGTGCCCTTGCCCTGTTCCTTGGTCGTGAAGAACGGGTCGAAAATGCGCTGGATGACCTCGGGCGGCATGCCGGTGCCGGTGTCGCGCACGGTCCAGCGCACGAAGTTGCCGGCGCGCGCTCCCTCGGTGCCGCTGGCGAACGTCTCGTCGATCGGGGCGTTGCGGGCCTCGATGGAAAGCGTGCCGCCGTCGGGCATGGCGTCGCGGGCGTTGACGCAGAGGTTGAGCAGGACCTGGTGGAGCTGGGTGGCGTCGCCCAGCACGTCCCAGAGCCCGGGCGTGAGCTCGACCTCGAGCGTGATGTTCTTGGGAAAGGCGCTGCGGATGATCTGGGCCATCTCGTCGATGATGCGCCGCGGCTGGAGGCTGCGGCGGTCGCCCTCGGAACCGCGGGCGAAGGTGAGCAGCTGCTTCACCATGCCGGCGCCGCGGCGGGTGCATTTCTCCATCGTGTCGATGAGCGAGACGTTCTGCGGGTAGCGGGCGCGGAGCAGCTCCAGGCCCATGGCGATGGGCGCGAGGGCGTTGTTGAGGTCATGGGCGATGCCGCCGGCGAGCGTGCCGATGCTCTCCATGCGCTGCGCCCGCAGCTCGTTGCGCCGCGCGCGCTCGCGCTCCGTGACGTCGTCGATCTGCACCACCAGCCCGCCGCCCGGCCCCGCGTCGATCGCCTGCAGGTGCAGGTCGCCGTGGAACTCGGCGCCGTCCTTCCGGCGGCCCGAGAGGCGCACGGAGCGCACCGCGTCGCCGGGTGACGGAAGCACCTCGCCGGGCGGCAGCAGGCCGGCGGCGAGCAGGGTTTCCTGCAAAATGCGGCCCGCGAGTTCGGGGCGGCCTTGGCCGAGGATATCCTCGGCCTGCCGGTTCACCAGCTGGATGCGGCCGGAGTCATCGATCGTCAGCAGGGCGGAAACGGCCGACTCGAACAGTGTCTCGAACTGCCGTTGCGAACGCTGCCGCGCCGCCGCGGCGGCGACGAGTTCCGTGACGTCGATCACCGTGCCGGAGAGGCCGGTGACGCGCCCGGCCGCGTCGTGGACGATCTCGCCGCGCATCTGGATGTTCCGGAGCACGCCGTCGGGCCGGATGATGCGGAGCGAATTGAGGTAGGTCTGGCCGGTGCGGACGGCCTGCTCGACGCCGGCGGCGTGGCCGGGCAGGTCCTCGGGGTGGAGGAGGGAGCGGAAGAGGTTGCGGTCCGGCTGGGGGCCGGAGCGGTCGTGGCCGAAGATGGCGAGCGCCTGGTCGGAGCAGTCGATCCGGCCGGTGGCGAGGTCGACCTCCCAGATGCCGAGCTTGCCGATCTCCTGCGAACGGGCGAGGCGCTCGGCGAGCCGGCGCATCTCGCTCTCGGCCTGCTTGCGCTCGGTGATATCGTGCGCGATCGCGATCACGCGCGTGACTCCGTCCACCGTGATGCGGTCGAGCAGCACGTCCTCCCAGAAGACGCGGCCGAGGCGGTCGCGGTTCTTCCACTCGAAACGCGTGGCGCCCTCCCGGGCGGCCCGGTGCACGACGCGCAGCACGTCGGCGGCCGAGTACGGCGGCTCCATCCAGAAATCGAAGCGCTGCAGTTCCGCGAGCGTGCTGAGCCCGTAGGATTCGATCGCCCGGCGATTGGCCTGCAGGATCGCCCCGGTCTCGGCGTCCTGCAGCATGATGGACACGCCCGCCTTCTCGAAGAGCTCGCGGAACCGGCCCTCGCTCTCGCGCAGCGCCACCTCCGCGCGGAGGCGCTCGGTGACGTCGCGGATAAACGCGCTGAATTCGCGCTTCCCGCCCACCTCGGTGATCGTGGGCGAGAATTCCGTCCGCATCTCCACGCCGTCGCGGCGCACGACTTTCACCTCCATCCGGCGGGTGATCCCGGAGTCGGGGCCGGTCGCGATGAGGCCGCGGAGTTCCCCGCTGAAACGCTCGCGTTCCGCGGGCAGGACCACGAGTTCGGCGAGATCGCGGCCGACGGCCTCGGAGGCCTTCCAGCCGAATAATCCCTCGGCGCGCGGGTTCCAGAACGCCACCCGGCCGGTGTCGTCGGTCGTCACCACGGCCTCGAGGGCGGATTCCAGCATCTGCCGGGTGCGGTTCGCGCCGTCGCGCACCTGCGCCTGCGCCCGTTCGAGGGCGGTGACCTCGTTGCGGAGCCGGTGATAGGCGGCGAAGCCCAGGCCGATCGGCAACAGCAGACCGGCCAGCACACCAAGGGCGGTGAGGCGGGCGTTCCCGCGGGCGTCCTCCCAGTCGTTGGCGGAGAAATCGACTCCCATCGCGGCGTCAAACGAGCCGTCGGGGCGGTGGAGCGGGAACCACGCGGTGATCCAGGTGCCCCATTCGTCCGTGACCGGCTCAAACTCGAAGACCGCCTCCCCGCGCAGGGCGCGCAGGATTTCCGGCGTGACCTCGGGGTAGGGTTTGCCGATCGGGGTGCGTTGCTCGCGTTCCCCCTCGATCCGGCCGTTGCGGTCGTAGTCGGTTTCCGAATCGACGATGAACACCGCCTTGCCGTCGGCTGCCGGGCGCATCGTGTAGATGTCGCTCACGTGTGAGGCGAGCCGCAGCAGCCTGCGCTGGGTCTCGATCAGCGCGAGGTACGTGGGGTCGTCGGGGGGCGTGGCGATCGTCACCCGGTGGTGGCCGCCCCGCTCAAGTTGGTCCGCGATGAGGGGAGCCATGTCGACCAGCAGATTCCGGATGCCCTCCTGCGCCCGCTCCCCCGCCCAGTCCACCGGCCACCAGCAGGCCGCGGTGAAGGTCGTGAACAGGGCGTAGTGCCAGGGCCCGAGCGGGACGCCGGTGCGGCGGCGCAGGTAGGCGCGGAGCGCCACGACGCCGGCGGCGACGAGCAGGACAAAGCTGGCGTAGTCGAGGTTGCGCAGCAGCGCCGCGGTGAGTGCTTCGGTCATGGGGGTCGGGTCCGGTGGACTCCGTTCAAGAGGGAGGGGCAGCCAGGGCGCGCTCGAGTGCGGCCGCGAGTTGCTCCTCGGTGAAGGGTTTGAGGATGATCTGGCCGACGCCCGCCTGCGCGAGCTCGCGCTGCTGGGCGGTGTCCACGCGACCGCTCACGACCACGATCGGCAGGCGGGGCAGCATGTGCCGCAAGGTCCGGATGAGCTTCAGGCCGTCGATGCCGGACATGTGGATATCGGTCACCATGCCTTGCAGCGCGGCGCGCTGTTCGGCCGCGCGGATGAGCGCCTCGGTGCCGTCGGCCGCCGCGGAGGTGCGGTAGCCCATGGCCTGCAGGGTCGCGCCGCGGCTCTCGAGCACGGAGGCCTCGTCGTCGACCACGAGGATGTGCCGGCCGGCGCCGGCCGGGGTCGTCGCGCCGGGCTTGGCGGCGACGGGAGCGGCCGGGGTCTCCACACCCGCCTCGACCGCGGGCAGGTGCACGCGGAAGGTCGCGCCGCGGCCCGGCTCGGAGGACACGGTGACGAAGCCGCCGTGGTCGTGGACGATGCGCGCGACGGTGGACAACCCGAGCCCGGTTCCCTGGTTCGGGCCCTTGGTGGTGAAGAACGGCTCGAAGATCTGGCTGATCGCGTTCTCGGGGATGCCGACGCCCGTATCCGTGACGCGCCAGACGACGTGACGGCCCGGTTTGGCGTCGACCGCGCCGGAGGCGTAGGCGGCGTCGACGACGAGGTTGGCGGCCTCGACCTCGAGGGATCCGCCCTCGGGCATCGCGTCGCGGGAGTTCACGCAGAGGTTGAGCAGCACCTGCTGGAGCTGGCCGGCGTCGCCAAAGACGGGCCAGACGTCGGGCGCGCAGCGGGCCTGCAGGCGGATGTTGCGCGGGAAGGTGGCGGTGATCAGCGCGGCGAGATTATCGAGGAGCTCGGCGGAGGGGATCCGCGAGCGCTCGCCGCCGGCGCCGCGGGCGAACGTGAGCAGCTGGCGGATGACGTTGCTGCCGTGGGCGGCGCTCTTGAGCAGGCGGGCGTAGACCTCCTCCTCGCCGGGGTGCTTCCGGCGCAGCAGCTGGAGGCCGAGGGTGATCGGCGTGAGGGTGTTGTTGAGGTCGTGGGCGATGCCGCCCGCGAGGTTGCCGATCGCCTCAAGCCGCTGGCGCTGCATGCGGCCGGCCTCGGCGTTGCGGCGCTCCGTGACATCGATCACGAGGCCGGTCGCGCGATAGATGTCCCCCCCGGGGCCACGCACCGGGAAGGACCGGTCCTGCACGCGGCG
>JBJTCH010000086.1:0-4382 GCA_046091745.1 Opitutaceae bacterium | reverse complement strand
CCTTCCCCACCGCGCGCCCCTCGGTCCTCCTGCTCGCGTTCCTCGGCCTCCTCCCCGGCCCGGCCTTTTCCGCCGCGAAAGCGCCACCCAACGTCGTCCTGATCCTCGCGGATGATTTCGGTGTGGGTGACATCCAGGCGCATTATCCCGCCAACAAGGTGCCGACCCCCTCGCTCGACCGCCTCGTGCGCGAGGGACGCAGTTTCACGGACGCCCACAGCCCGTCGGCGGTCTGCACGCCCTCGCGATACGGGCTGTTGACCGGCCGCTACTCTTGGCGCACCCGCCTGCAGGAATGGGTGCTGGCGGTCTACGAGCCGCCGTTGATCGCGGCGGACCGCCCCACCCTGCCCGGATTTCTCCGCCAGCACGGCTACCGGACATCCTGCATCGGCAAGTGGCACCTCGGCTGGGACTGGCCCGGGCCCCAGGAAGGCAGGATGACCGCGGTTCAGAATGGCCAGAAGAACCTGAACTGGGATTTCGAGCAGCCCATCCGTTCCGGGCCCACCTCACGGGGGTTTGATCACTACTTCGGGCCCGATGTGCCGAATTTCCCCCCGTTCACCTACATCGAGAACGACCGGGTGAAGATCGCCCCGAGCGCCCGCTACACGCCCGACGACAGCCAAGGTGTCGTGTTGCCGAAGGCGTTCGCCGGCGCGCCGATGGCTCCCGGATGGAAATTCGACCGCATCCTGCCGGAGCTCGCCGCCCACGCCTCGCGGGAGATACGCGACATGGCCGGGCGAGAAACACCGTTCCTCCTCTACTTCGCGCTCACTTCACCGCATGAGCCGGTTTCCCCCTCGGAAGCATTCCGCGGACGCAGCGGCATCGCGCCGGTCGCCGACTTCCTGATGGAGACCGACTGGGCCGTCGGCGAGGTGCTGCGGGCGCTGGATGAAACCGGTTTGGCGCGTGACACCGTGGTGATCTTCACGGCCGACAACGGCCACGCACCGTACACGGGCTGGAACCAATTGGTCGCGGCCGGCCATCATCCGAGCGGCCCACACCGCGGGGCCAAGGGAGATATCTGGGAAGGGGGCCACCGTGTGCCTTTCATCGTCCGCTGGCCCGGCCGCATCGAGGCCGGTTCCACCAGCCCCCAGCTGGTTTGCCTGACCGATGTGTTCGCCACCCTCGCGGAGGTCGCGGGCTCACCGCTGCCGGAGCAGGCGGCGGAGGACAGCCTGAGTTTCCTGCCCGCCGCATTGGGTCGTCCGGCGACGGGCGCGGTTCGCACCAACCTGGTGAACCACTCCAACCACGGTGAGTTCGCGTACCGCGAGGGGCCGTGGAAACTGGTGCTGCGGAACGCCGGGCAGCTGGCGCAGTCGCGGGGAAAACCGCGTGTGACGGAGCTCTACCATCTCGGGGAGGATGTCGCCGAGGCTCGCGACCTGGCGAAGGAACGGCCGGATGAGGTCTCCCGCCTGCGCGTCGGTCTAGATCGGGTCGTGGCCGCCGGGGCGAGCCGGACGGTGAGAGGCGCCTCGAACGACACGAACGTCGTCGTCGACCGCACCCAAACGGAACGCTGGGCCCCGCCGGTCCGGTGAATCGCCGTCGCCCTGCGCTGAGCGGCGCAAACTGTTCGCCGGCGGCGAGGAGTCAGGCCCCCGTCCGCGCGCGCACCGTCGTCAGCCAGCGCGCGAGGTTGGTGCAGATCCGGGCCGGGTTGATGGGCTTGCTCTCGAAGCCATCCATCCCCGCTTCCAGGCAGCGCCGGCGGTCGTCCTCGCCGGCGTTGGCGGTGATCGCCAGGATCGGCACGCCCGCCAGTGAGGGATCGGCGCGGATGAGGCGGGTCGCCTCGAAACCATCCATCTCCGGCATCTGCACGTCCATCAGCACGAGGTCGAACGGTACCGTGGTGGCCCGCAAAAGCTCGAGCGCCTCGCGCCCGTTGCCCGCCACCTGCACGGTGGCGCCGGCGGCCTGCAGTAGTTCGACGAGGATCTGCTGGTTGAACTCGTTGTCCTCGGCCAGGAGGATCCGTCCGAGCAGCCGCGCCGGCTGACCCGGCGCCTCCCGCGCGCGGGTCGCGGTGAGCGCGGACTCGGCGGCGACCGGAAAGCGCACCTGGAACGCGAACGTGCTGCCCCGGCCCGGCTGGCTCTCCACCCAGATGCGGCCGTGCATGTGTTCGACGATGCGTTTGCAGATCGAGAGCCCGAGACCGGTACCGCCGAAGCGGCGGGTCGTCGACGTGTCAGCCTGACTGAACGGCCGGAAAAGCCGGTCGCGCTCCTCCGGGGAAAGGCCGATGCCGGTGTCGCGCACCGAAAATTCCAGGTCGGCGGAAGCGGCGTCGCCCCCGGCCTGGCGCACCTCGATGGCCACCCCGCCGGCCGCGGTGAACTTCACCGCGTTGCCCGACAAATTGAGCAGCACCTGCTCCAGACGGAAGGGATCGCCGACGAGCACCCGCGGCACGCCCTCGGCCGTTTTCACGTCGAGGGTGATGCCCTTGGAGCGCGCGAGATAACCGATGATGGAATCGACCGACGCGAGCGTGGCCTGGAGATCGAACGGCCGCGCCTCCAGGGTGAGCCCGCCGGCCTCGATCTTGGAAAAATCGAGCACGTCGTTGACCGTCTGCATCAGGTTCTCGGCCGCACGCTGGGTCTTGACGAGGTAGTCGCGCTGCCGCGGGTCGAGGCCGGTCTGAAGGCAAAGATGCGAGAGCCCGATGATCGCGTTCAGCGGGGTGCGGATCTCGTGGCTCATGTTGGCGAGGAACTGGCTTTTGGCGGCGGTCGCCGACTCCGCCAGTTCCTTGGCGCGCGCGAGCTCGGCCGTGCGTTCCCGCACCCGGTCCTCGAGCAGCGCCTTCTGCCGCAGAATCTCCTCCTCGTAACGCCGGCGGTCGGTGACATCCACCTGCACCGAAACGTAGCGCTGCAGGGCGCCCTCCTCGGAAAAGATCGGGCTGATATGCACCGAAACCCAGTAGGGCTCGCCGTTCTTCGCGTAGTTGAGGAGCTCCTCGCGCACCGACTCGTTGCGCTGCAGGGAGTCGCGGATGCGGGAGATCGCGGCGGCATCGGACTTCGGCCCCTGCAACACGCGGCCGGGCTTCAAGCCCCGCACTTCGTCGAGCGTGTAGCCGGTGCGTCGTGTGAACGAGTCGTTCACCCACTCGATCTTCTGCTCGGGGTCGGTGATGATCACCAGGTCTTCGGTCGCGCTGGCCACGAGGGAGAGCTTCGCCAACTCGTCGCGCGCCTCCTTCTGGCGCGTGACGTCGCGCATCACGCCCACCAATCCGCCATGGGCGATGCGGCCGATCGAGACCTCGACCCAAAGCAGGGAACCATCCCCGCGCCGCACCCGGAGCTGCGGGTAGACCGAACCGCCCCCGGCGGCCGGCCCGGAGACCAGCCGCTCCATCACCGCCCGGTCGGGCTCGTGGACGAAGTCGAGCAGGGACCGGCCGGTGGCGGCGTCCGGAGCAACGCCGGACATCCGCTGCCAGGCGTCGTTGAGGAAGACCAGCTTCCCGTCGGCGTCGGTCTCGAAGACGATCTCGGAGAGAATCTGGATGCGCCGCCGCATCCGGTTCTCCGCCTCGATCAAAGCCTCAGTCAGGCGGCTCGTGGCCTCGACATGGAGGTCCGTCGCAAGCGACGTCGAGAAACCTCCGGCCGGACTCTCCGCCATGGACTGAGCCGGGGCGCTCAGGCCGCGGTGCGGACGAGCTCCTTGAGGACTTCCTTGCTCGTGGCCGAGCGGCCGTAGAGCGGGAAGATGTTCTTACAGTAGAAGTCGTGCTCGCCCATGGTGCGGGCCGAGGAGCAGTCGGAAAGGATCGTCACCGCGAAACCGCGCTCATAGGCGGCGCGACCGGTGGAGTCGATGCAGAGCGAGGTGACCATGCCGGCGACGAGCACGTTGCGGATGCCGCGCTGCTTCAGCACCTGATCCAGGGTGGTGTCGGAAAACGCGTTGAACCCGACCTTGCCCGTCACGTAGTCGATGCGCTTACCGAAGGCCAGGAGCTCCGGGATGGTGTCGGCGCCCGTGGTGCCCGACTTGAAAGCGCCGGACTGCTTGATCTTGTCGAGGATGCCGACGGCGTTCGCCATCGCGCGGTAATTGGGCTCGAGCACGATCGGCGTGGAGATGATCGACATCTCGGTCTGGGCGGCCTCGCGGATGAACTCGAGTGAGTTGTTGAGGACCTCATCGACGCGGTTCGGCTCCTCGACCACTCCGCGCAGGATTCCGTTCTTGGCGAAGTAGTCGTTTTGGTAGCCGACGAGGATGACAGCGGTGTTTTTTGCGTTCATGGGATGGTAATTAGGGGCTTGGACCGTGAGATGAATGGGTGGAATACCCTGTTCAAGGTAATTGAAACCTTCTCACTATAAAGG
>JBJTCH010000085.1:0-18248 GCA_046091745.1 Opitutaceae bacterium | reverse complement strand
CCGGACTCGACGCCGCCAAAGTTCTACCGTTCCTAGCCTCGCCGTCCCCGTTGGTCCAACGCACGGCGGGATGGATCGCCGCACGCCGGCCTGATTGGGGCGCTGCCTTGGCGGGCTATTTTGAGCAACGCCTGCGCCGGGTTCCGACTTCCTCGGATGAGCTTGCCCGCCTCGAGGGCCAGTTGCGCGACCTCGCCCGCTCCGCCGCGATTCAAGGCGTGCTCGCCCAGGCGGCGGAGCGCGGCGGCGATCCAGCCGTGGTGGCGTTGCGCGTGATGGCCGCCGCCGCGTTGAAGGAAGTTCCGGCCGCGTGGCTGACCGCGCTGACCCAATCGCTGGCCGCGGAGTCCGCGCCGCTCCGTCAGCAGGCCGTGGCCACGGCGCGCGCGTTCACGTTGCCGAAGAATCCCCCGGTTGTGCTGCTGGCGGCACTGAGCCGCGTCGGACGTTCGAACGCGGAGCCCGCTGCCACCCGCCTTGAGGCTTTATCCCTGGCGTCGCGTTCGCTGGGACCAGTCGAGCCGGAGCTTTTCGCGTTTCTCACGCGCTCGGTGCTGCCCGACCAGCCCATGCGAGACCGCGCGAACGCCGCCGAAACCCTCGCGCGTTCGGCGCTCACCCGCGATCAGCTCCTGGCGCTCACCGCCACCGTGCGCTCGGTCGGAGCCTTGGAGCTGCCGCGCCTGCTCGGCGCCTTCGACCGCAACGCCGATGACGCGATCGCGCGACGCCTCCTGGCCGCGATCGAGTCGGCGGTCGGCCGCTCCGCCTTCCGCGCCGACACCGCGAGGGTGACCTTCGCGCGCTGCTCACCCGAGTTGAAGCGTGAGGCCGAGGCGCTCGTCGCCACGCTGCACAGCGACGCGGCACGCCAGAACGCGCGGGTCGCCGAGGTCGCCGCCTCGTTGACCGGCGGTGATGTCCGCCGCGGACAAGAGCTCTTCAACAGTCCGAAGGCCGCCTGCATCCTCTGTCACAAAATCGGCTACGGTGGCGGCCTGCTCGGCCCCGATCTCACCTCGATCGGCCGCATCCGCAACGAGCGCGAGTTGCTCGAGGCCATCATGTACCCGAGCGCCACGCTGGTACGGGGTTACGAACCCGTGACCGTAAACCTGCGCGGCGGAGGCTCGCACGCTGGCATCCTGCGCAAGGACGCGCCCGATGAGGTCGTCCTCGCCACCGGCCCCGACTCCGAGGTGCGCATTGGACGCGCCGACATCGCCGAGCTGCAGCAGGGCGAGATTTCGCTCATGCCGCCGGGCATGGATGTGATCATGAGCGCCGCTGAGCTGGCCGACCTCGTGGCGTTCCTCAAGTCGCGGAACTGATTTTCCCCTCACGCCGATGCGCCTCCTCCTGCTGTCTCTGTTACTCGCTTCAACCGGTCTCGTCGCCACGGCCGCCGACGTCACCCTTTTCGAGAAGGAGGGCCCCTTCGGCTGGGTGATCGTCACGGAGGCCAATGGTCTCCGCACGCTGCAATTCGAGCGCGGTGGCGCGCGGCAAACCGTGGTGAAGATCGGCGATCCCGCGCACCTCGAACTGCCGTACGCGCCGGTCGCGATCACCGGGCTTTCGGTCTGCGAAGCGCCGCGTCGCGTGCTCATCGTGGGCCTTGGCGGCGGCACGCTGCCGATGTTCATCCGCCACTACTACCCCGAGGCCGTGATCGACGGCGTCGATATCAACCCGGATGTCGTCGACGCCGCCCGGCGCTTCCTCGGATTCCGGGAGGATGCCCGCATGCGCGGGATCGTCGCCGACGGCCGCAAGTTCATCGAGGAGACGCGGGAGCCTTACGACATCATCTTCCTCGATGCGTTCGGCGCCGACAGCATGCCGCCGCCGCTCTCGACCGTGGAGTTCCTGCGCGCCGTGCGGAAGGCGCTCAAGCCCTCGGGCGTAGCGGTCGGCAACATCTGGAGCCGCGAGTACAACCGTCTCTACGACTCCATGGTGCGCACCTACCAGGAGGCCTTCGATGACCTCTACCTGCTCGAGGTGCGCGGCGTGGGAAACCGCATCCTGCTCGCCCTGCCGCGAAAGGAGAACTTCTCCCGCGCCGATCTCGCCGCGCGCGCCGGAACCCTTTCCAGCGCGAAGGGATTCCGCTTCGACCTGACCCCGCTTGTGCGAGGCGGCTTCAACCACCTTCGGGTGCGCGACGCGTCCGCGCACGTGCTCACCGATGCCGGGATGCTCAAACCATGAAACTTCCCCATATTCGCCGCTCCGCCCTCGCCGCGCTCGCGGCGGTGCTGCTCGCCGGTTCCGTCGTCGCCGCGTCCGCCCCGCGGCCGAATTTCGTCGTGATCATGTGCGACGACATGGGCTTCTCCGATCTCGGGTGCTACGGCTCCGAGATCCGCACCCCGAACCTCGACCGTCTCGCCGCCGGCGGCGTGCGCTTCACCCAGTTCTACAACACGGCGAAGTGCGAGACCTCGCGCCGCTCACTCATGAGCGGACTCTGGCACAACCTCTACCAAAGCGAGCCGCGGCGGAATTCCGTCACGATCGCCGAGGTGATGCGCGGCTCCGGGTACACGACCCTGATGACAGGCAAGTGGCACATCGACGGCGAGCCGCTCACCCGGGGCTTCGAGCGTTACTTCGGCCACCTGAGCGGCGCCACCGACTTCTTCCACGGCGACAACACGTTCAAACTCGACGACCAGCCTTTCACGGTGCCGAAGACCGGCTTCTACACGACCGACGCGAACACTGACTACGCGATCCGGTTTCTCGACCAGGCGACGAAGGCGCCGGGCAGGCCGTTCTTCCTCAACATCGCCTACAACGCGCCGCACTATCCGCTGCAGGCGCCAAAGGCCGACATCGACCGCTACCGAGGAAAATACCGGATCGGCTGGGACGAACTCCGCCGGCGACGCTACCAGCGCCAGCTGGAACTCGGCGTCATCAGCCGCGACTGGCCGCTCAGTCCGCGGCCCGCCGACGTTCGTCCGTGGGACGCGCTGACCGGGGCGCAGAAGGACGAGCAGGACCTGAAGATGGCGACGTTCGCCGCGATGGTGGACCGGCTTGATCAGAACATCGGTCGCCTCGTCGCCCACCTGGAGCGCCTCGGGGTAGGCAAGGACACGGTGATCATGTTCTTTTCCGACAACGGCGGATGTCCTTTCGACCGCAACAAACTGAACGAGATCCCGCCGTGGGAGGGCGGCGGACACTGGACCTACGACGCCTCCTGGGCGGGCGCGAGCAACACCCCGTTCCGTTGGTACAAGCAGAACAACCACGAGGGCGGCATCGCCTCGCCGATGATCGTGCACTGGCCGGCGGGAATCCCGCGCGGCGGCGGCTTCGTCACCACCCCTGCCCATCTGGTGGATATTCTTCCCACGTGCATGGAGCTCGGCGGCGCGAAACGCCCCGACGAGCACGATGGACGCGCCCTCGCCCCACTCAGCGGACGCTCGCTGGCGCCCGTGCTCGCCGGCGGCCCGCTGCCGGAGCGCACCCTGTTCTGGACATTCGGCCAGAATCGCGGCGTCCGCACCGGGCCGTGGAAACTGGTTTCCGCCGTGGGCGGTCCCTGGGAGCTCTACAATCTTGAGACCGACCGCACCGAACTGAGGAACCTCGCCCAAGCGGAACCCGCGCGCGTCGCCGCGCTCACCTCCAGCTGGACGGCCATCAACGGCGCGCCGGAACCCTTCGCGAAGAGACGCCGCGCCAACGGCGAGCCGCGGGAGTAGGCGGAGGCATGGTAGCGCAAGGGCGTTCGGCGTGTTCGACCGACCGGAACGAACGCTAGCCGTTGAACCGTGGCTGCCATCGGAGGCGCCTTCGGTCGTCTGGCCCGCCTTAGCAAAGCCTACGTCGGACAAGCCCTCCTCAGGCGGGCAAGCCAGCCGTGGCTACACCGAGCCCTCCTTGTTCGTCCATCCGTGGCTTAAAAAACGCGGAGCGAGTCGAACATTCGTCACGCCCAGGCAGCTTCTGAACAGAAGGCCGGGAAAGGAATCGGTTCTGCATCATTCGTGGCGCTTCGTGAGTATTCGTGATTCAACCACGCGGAGCGGGGCGGGAGCGTATTACGACCCGAGGCTCGGTCTGGCGGATCGGACTCGGTGAACTCAGGCCGGACCCTGTGCCCCCTGTGTTCCACCCTCAACTCCCCTTCGGCTGCGGCGGAGCCGCGTTCCACCCTTCGGTCAGGCCAGTCGCACCGCGGCGGCCTGGGCGCGCAGACAGAGCTCGGCGGCCTTGAACGCGTGCTCCTGCGTCATCGCGTTCTCGGTGCGGTTCAGGCAATCGAGGATGAACTCGCCGAAGAAGCGGTAGCCCACGCGCCCGGCAACGTTCACCTGGTACTCCCCTTTGCCGTCCACGATGAACACCTGGTTGCCCGTGCGGTCCCGCGTCAGATCAACGTACTTCCGCAGCTCGATGTACCCCTTCGTGCCGAGGATGAAGGTACGGCCGTCACCCCAATTGCTCAGGCCGGCCGGCGTGAACCAGTCCACGCGGATCTGGTTCGTGGCGCCGTTGTCGGCCACGAAGGACGCCTCACCGAAGTCCTCCAGCTCCGGGGTGTCCGGATTCGCGAAGTTGCCCACGGCCGCGTGAGTCACGCGCGCGTCGCGCGCACCGGCGTAGGTGAGGAACTGTTCGCATTGGTGGCTCCCGATATCGCACAGGATCCCACCGTAGCGGGCCTTCTCGAAGAACCACTGCGGACGCGTCGGCTTGTTCAGACGATGGGGGCCGAGGCCGAGCACCTGAACGACGCGACCGACCACGCCGTCCCGGACCAATTGGGTCGCGAACATGCCCGCCTCGGAGTGCAGGCGTTCGCTGAAATAGACGAAATACTTGCGTCCCGTGCGCTTCACCGCGGCGCGGGCGTGCTCCAATTGCGCGAGCGTCGTGCAGGGCGTCTTGTCCGTGAAGTAGTCCTTGCCCGCGTCCATCACCCGCAGACCGATCGCCGCTCGCTCCGACGGCACGGCGGCCGCGGTCACGAGCTTCACCGCGGGGTCGGCGAGGATCTCGTCGAGGGAGCGGGCGACCTTCACCCCAGGATACTTCGCGAGGAACGGGGCGTGCTTCGCGGCGTCGGGCTCGAAAATCCATTTCAACGTGCCCCCCGCCTCGGCCAGCGCCGAGCATTGTCCGGCAATATGGCCGTGGTCGAAATGCGCGGCGGCAAAGACGAATTCGCCGGGCTTCACCACCGGGACCGGCTTGGGAGCCGGCGCGTAGGGACCGGGCCCGGCGGCCGGACGCTCGGCGGCGCCCGCACGGGAAACGGCGAAGGCGGCCGCGGCGGCCGGGGAGTGCGCAAGGAAGCTACGACGGTTCATAAGCGGATGATTGGAACGGAATGCCGGGGATCTCGCTTCGATCCAGGGTTCAACGCACCGAGACGGCGTACAGATGCGTCATCGTCGCCACGTAAAGAACGCCGTTGGCGGCGACCGGCGTCGCGCTCACGCCCGCCCCGAGATTCACCTCGGCCAGCAGGCGTTTTTCGCGCGAGGCGGCGAAGGCGAGAAATTCCCCGCGACGCGTCGCGAAATACACCTTCCCGTCGGCCACCAGCGGCGTCGCCCACGACTCACCCTTCACATCATGCGTCCAGATCCCCGCGCCCGTCGCCGCGTCGATGCAGTGGAGGCGTTTGCCCGTGTCCGCGATGAAGACCATGCCGTCGTGCACGACCGGGCTGCTCATCACGTGCTGCACCAGCGGATACGACCACACCTCCCGCGGCGTCCCGCCCGCGGCGGCCGGCGGCTCAAAGACCTTCAGCCAGGCCTCGTTCTTGCCCCACCACAGATCGCCTCCCAGCGCGACGTGCACGCGCCCACCGTGGATCACGGGCAGTCCCTTGATGTTGCTGGGACTCTCGCGGCGGTTCGTCGTGAAACGGTGGACCTGGGTCTTGGGCCCGTTCGGGTCGCCGTCGTACTGCCAAAGCTTCCGCAGCTTCCGCACCTCGCCCGCCGGCGGCACCGCCGCAAGCGGCTCGAAGCCGTAGACGATTCCGTCACCGCCCCCGAAGACGATCGTCTCGCGGTCGCCTTGCCGGAGAACCGAGGGCGAGGACCACGTGCAATGGAAAATCCGCGGGCCGATGTGCTCGTCGTCCATCGCCACGAGCCGTCCCGTGGCGCGCTCCAGCACGATCAGACTCGGTGCATCGGGAGACTCGATCTCGCGGTGCGTGTCGCCCACGCCATTGGAGGTGTTGACGTACAGGAACGGGCCGTGCGCGAGGATCGAGGCGTACGCTGAGTCGTGCTGCCGCACCTTGAGCGTTCCGACCATGTCGAAGAGCCACCGGATGTCGGCATCGGTCGGACTGACCGCCACCGGTTCCTGGCCGGGGGGCGTCTGGTGTCTCGCCTCGTCCGTGTACGGCCCTTGGTTGCCGTCGGCCATGCCCTTCGGGTCGAGGCAGGCGACCTCGCCTCGGTTGGTGACGATGTACACGAGGCCGTCGACGACCGTCGCGGGCGAGCAGATGCCCATGAACGGCCAGTCCCAGAACTTGCTGGTCGTGATCTTGGGCGCGACCAGCTGCCAGATCAGTTCGCCGGTCCGTTCGTCGAGGCAGAGGAGCACCCCGCGGTCGCCATCGTGGCGCGGATCACGCGGCACGCGGTTATTCGTGCCGATGTACACCCGGCCGCCGGCGACGACCGGCGTCGAGTGCGTGTCGCTGCCGAGCCGCGCGGTCCAGCGGATGTTCTCGCCGGTCTTCGGGTCGAACGACACCGGCAGTCCGCGCTCCGGCGAGACCATGTTGCGGGTGAACCGCTCACCCCATTGCGGCCGGTCCTCCGCGACGAGCGGAAGGGCGAGCAGGGCGCAGGCGATCGCGGCGAAGGGGAAGGCGCGGCGGACGGACATGGAATTCATTTCGGAGGTCGGCCGGCGCGGCGCAACCGCATTGAGGAAGACGCGAGAGACCGGCGAGACGACGGAGACTTGGGAGACGGGGCAGGCAGTGATCGCGCCGATCACACCCAGCCGGAAACGGGTGCAAATGGAGGCGACCAACGACGGAGCGAATCCGGAGATCAGGGCGTCGCCGGATTGGGTGGCGGAAACCCGGAAGGATTCAGAACGGCATCCGGCATTAGGAGCATGCTTCCATCCCGAGGCTGCAGCCTCGGCTACACCGCAGGCCATTCATCAGGGTCTCCGCGATCGCGGAGACTACACCTTCGACGGCGACGGCACCTCGAAGCCAGGCGCGTTGGCGTCCTTGAGCAAGGCGTTCGCCTCGGCGGCGAACTCGCCGGTATGACGCTCGGCGGCGGGGTCGAAGGTGAGCCACGGGCCGACGATGTACTCGGCGCCGTTCTCGGGCACGCCGGCACCGCCGCTCATCATCTCATGGAGTTTCAGGAAGTGCTCGGCGGCCGCGGCGTTGTCGCCGAAGCGCGCGGCCTTGGCGTTGAACGGCACCTTCTTCCCGAGACGGTAGGAATTGTTCATCAGGTGACCGAGCACGCTGGCGTAGTGCGCCTCCTCGGCGTTGCCGTTGGCCATCTCGGGTTTGCCCGCGCGGCAGGCGGCGATGAAGGAGGCCCAGTTGCCGCCGGGGGTGACGTTACCCGGAGGCAGGTTGAGCTTTTCGCCCTTGGAGCTGCCCTTCGCAAAGTACGTGCCGTCGATGATCTTCCCGCCGTCGTCGAAGTAGTATTCGTTCTTCACCTGGTGCACGTAGCCCGGGTGGTTCACGTTGCGGACGTTGAAGAACACCTGCTGGCCGTTGGGGTACTCGGCCAACGCGAACATCGTGTTCGGCGTCTCGCCCTGATCGTTCCACTTGAAACGGCCGCCGAGCGCCATCACGCGCACCGGATTCGTGAGCTTCGGCTCGAGCGCCCAGCGCGCGACATCGAGCTGGTGCGTTCCCTGGTTGTTCATGTCGCCGTTGCCGGTCGCCCAGAACCAGTGCCAGTTGTAATGGACGAGGTTCGCGTGGAAATCGGTCTTCGCCGGTCCGCGCCACAGGTTCCAATCCAGACCCTCCGGCGCCGCGCCGGCAGGCTTGAAGCCGATCGTGTCGCGGGGCTTGCAGCAATAGCCGTAGGAGACCTTCAGCCGGCCGAATTTGCCGGCCTGGATCGCGGCGTGCAGGCCAGCGAGCTTGGCGTCGCTGCGGCGCTGCGTGCCGTGCTGGATCACGACGCCGTACTTGCGCTGCGCGGCCACCACGACCCGTCCCTCGGCGACATCATGGCTCATCGGCTTCTCGACGTAGACGTGCTTGCCGGCCTGCGCGGCCCAGATGGTCATCAACGAGTGCCAGTGGTTCGGCGCCGCGATGGAAATGGCGTCGAGCGTCGGATCCTCAAGCGCCTTGCGCACGTCGCGCACGCCCTTCGTCGTGTACTTGCCGGTGGTCTTCTCGGCCAGCGACTTGAGGGTGCGGTCGAGGACCTTCTGGTCGGGGTCGATCAGGTAGGCGATCTCCACGTTGGGCTGCTCGAGCCAGCCGGCGATGTGGCTCTTGCCGCGACCGTTCAAGCCGGCGACCGCGATGCGCAGGCGATTGTTGGCGCCAATGACGCGCGCCGACGAGCTGGTGCCGCTGATGAGGGCCATGGAGCCGGCCGCAAGCGCGCCGGTACGGATGAAGGAACGACGGGAGACGTTGTGCATGGGGATGAGGGGTTGTGACGATCAACACAGGCCGCCCACTTCGAGGCAAGCGCTCCCCTCGCCCTCTCACTCCGGCCGACGCAAATCGAAACGCTCGCGCGTGCGCACGTAGCCCCCGCCGCCGAGCCGCCCGATCAGGTCGAGCTTCGCGGGATCGGGACGACCGTCGGCGCCCAGCACGGCGTCGTCGACGTGCGCATGCAGGATGCGGCCGAACACGACATTCCCGGCGAGCGGTCCCTCGCCCACCGTCACGATCCGGTCGAGCACGCACTCCAGCGCCACCGGTGAATCCGCGACGCGCGGGGGCTTTACGCGCAAGGACGACGCGGCCCTGACCCCGAAGCGCTCGAATTCGCTTTCACCGTGCGGCAACGAGGCCGAGGTGGCGTTCATCGCGTCCGCCAGCGCGAACGGCACGAGGTTCACCGTGAACTCCCGCGTCGCCTCCACGTTGCGCAGGGTGTCCTTTTTCGAACCGTCCCGGGTGTTCGCGACCACGAACAGCAGGGTCGGCGGATTCGCCGTCACGCCCTGGAAAAACGAGAAGGGCGCGAGGTTGCCGCGGCCGTCGGCCGACAGCGTGGAGACCCAAGCGATCGGCCGCGGGAGGATGACGCTGATCAAAAGGGCGTAGGCGTCGCGGGGCTTGAGCGGCCCGAGGTCGATTTCCATTCCCGAACGTCACGCGCGGGCGCGAGGCGCGCAAACCGGATGTCGCGCCGGCCGCCACGCCGGCATTGTCAACCGCCCCCGCATGCGTTCCCTCGACGCACCCATGCCAGCCAGCTTCGGCCAGACCCCCGACGGACGCCCCGTGCGACTCTTCACCCTCGAGAACGGGAAAGGCTTCCGCGCCGACATCTCGGATCTCGGGGCGACTATCGTGCGGATCCTTGCGCCGGATCGCGACGGACGCGCCGCCGACGTGGTGCTGGGCTTCAACGACGCCGCCGGCTACGCGGCGCACACCTCGTATTTCGGCTGCGTGATCGGGCGCGTCGGCAACCGCATCGCCGGCGGACGGTTCACGCTCGACGGCCGCGCGCACCAGCTCGCCACCAACAACGCGCCCGCCGGCCGCCCCTGCTGCCTGCACGGCGGCCGCGTCGGTTTCGACCGCGCGTTGTGGTCGGCCGAGGCGGCCGAAACGCCCGCCGGTCCCGCGGTTCGCCTGCGGCACCGCAGCCCGGACGGCGACGAAGGTTTTCCGGGAAACCTCGACGTCACGGTGACCTACACCGCGACGGCCGATAGCGCGCTGCGAATCGACTACGAGGCGCGCACCGATCGGGCGACGCCGGTGGCGCTGACGAACCACGTCTACTTCAACCTCGCCGGCGAGGGTGCGGGCAACGTGCTCGGCCACGTCGCGCGGTTCCACGCCTACCGCTTCACCCCGGTGGACGCCGGGCTCATCCCCCTCGGGCATGTCGCGCCGGTGGCGGGCACGCCGCTGGATTTCACCGCGCCGACGCCGATCGGCCCGCGCATCGACGACTCGCACGAGCAGCTCCGGTTCGGGCTCGGCTACGACCATAATCTCGTGATCGATCATCCCGCGTGGCCGCCCGCGGCGCCGACACTCGCGGCGGAAGTTTTTGATCCCGGCTCGGGCCGCGTCCTCGAAACGCTCACAACCGAGCCGGGTATGCAATTCTACACCGGCAACTTCCTCGACGGTACGTTGGTCGGAAAAAGCGGCCGGGCCTACGGGCACCGGCACGGCTTCTGCCTCGAGACGCAGCATTTTCCCGACTCGGTCAATCAGCCGGCCTTCCCGTCGGTGATCCTGCGGCCGGGCGCCACGCTGCGCTCGACGACAATCTACCGGTTTTCCACGCGATGAAGGATCTGCGTCCGCGCCGCCTTTTGCGAACGACCGCCCTCATCGCCGCGACGGCGGGGACCATCGGCATGATGCTCGGCGTGGCGGGCGGCTGTCGGCGGGCCGAAAAGACCGAGGAGAAGACAAACTCCGCCACGGTGGCGACCGTTCCGGCGAAGTCGGCCGACTGCCAGGCGTGCCATGCCGACGTGCACAAGGCATGGATGGATTCCCATCACGCCAAGGCCCAGCGGGCGGTCGATCCGGCGATCGAGGGCGCGAAGCTGGCGCAGCCCCAGGAGTTCTCGCTGCACGGCGTCGATTACCGCGTCGAGTGGAAGGACGGGAAGCCGCAGTTCACCGAGAAGCGCCCCGGTGACGCACCCTTCAATTATTCCGCGGACTTCATCCTCGGTCACACTCCCCTGCTCCAGTACCTCGTGCCGATCGGTGGCGGCCGGCATCAGGCGGCCGAGCTCGCGTACGATCCCCACCGCAAGGAGTGGTTCAACGTCTTCGGCGACGAACGCCGGCGACCCGGCGAGTGGGGCCATTGGCGCGGGCGCGGGATGAACTGGAACTCCATGTGCGCGCACTGCCACATGACCGACTACCGGAAAAACTACGATCCGGTGAAAGATCTCTACACGACCACGTGGCGGGAGCACGGCGTCGGCTGCTTCCAATGTCACGGCGACCTGCCGGCGAGTCACTTCGACCCCGCCCGCGGTCCCGCCAAGGGCCCGGGCAAGGGTCTCACCGCGGCCGAGATCCAGCGGGCGTCGGAGACCTGCGCGCCGTGCCACGCGCGCAATGAATTGCTGACCGGGCGCCTCGAGCCCGGCGGACATTACCACGATTTCTACCGCCTCACGCTGCCCACGGAGGCGAACGTGTTTTACCCGGACGGCCAGGTGCGCGACGAGGACTTCAATTACACGTCGCTCCTCACCAGCCGCATGGGTGGCAAGGCGGGCGTGACGTGCCTCGACTGCCACGAGCCCCACAGCGGGAAGATGAAGCTGCCCGTGCAGGACAACTCGATCTGCCTGCAATGCCACGGCCCCTCGCCGCGCGGCAACGCACCCGTCATCGACCCGGTCGCGCACTCCCGCCACCTGCCCGGCAGCACCGGCAACCAATGCGTGAGCTGCCACATGCCCACGACGACGTACATGCAGCGCGATCCGCGGCACGACCACGGCTTTCTCAAACCCGATCCGCTGCTCACAAAGGAGCTGGGCATCCCGAACGCCTGCAACCGCTGTCACACCGACAAGGACACCGATTGGGCGATCGCCGCCGCCGACAAGTGGTACGGCGCCAAACTCGACTCCCGCCAGCGCCAGCGCACCCGCGTGGTCGCCGCCGCGCAGGCCGGAGCGCCCGACGCCGCCGACCGGCTCCTGTCCTTCATCGCCAACGAGGACGTGCCCGCGTGGCGGGCGACGCTGCTCCTGCTGACGCGTCCCTTCGCGGCCCGCGATCCGCGCGTGATCGCCGCCGCGCGCGATCACCTCAAGCACACGGATCCGCTCGTGCGCTCGGCGGCGGTGCAGGTTCTCGCGGCGCTGCCGAATGAGGCCGCCACGCTGCGCCCGATGCTGGAGGACCCGGTGCGTCTGGTGCGGCTCGACGCCGCCTGGCCGCTCTCGGCGGAGTTGCCCGCCAACTCGCGCGTGCGGCGCGAACTCGACGAGTACCTCTCCGCGAGCGCCGACCAGCCCGCGGGCCGGATGCGACTCGGGCAGGATTTCTTCAACCGCGGCATGAACGCCGAGGCCGAGGTCCACCTCCGCAAGGCGACCGAGTGGGACCCCTATTCGCCCGGGCTGCACGACACCCTCGGCATTTTCCTCAACGAAATGGGCCGGCCGGCGGAAGCCGCCGCCGCCCTCTGGCGAGCCGCGCAACTGAGCCCCGCGGACCCGCAGGCGGCGTTCAACGCCGCGCTCGCTTTCGCCGGAGCCCGGCGTCTCAACGACGCCGAACTCGCGCTGCGCGAAACCCTGAAGCGCAACGCGTCCTTCGACCGCGCTTGGTACAACCTCGGCCTGCTGCTCGCGCAAACCGGCCGCGGCGCCGAGGCCGTCCAGGCGCTTGAGACCGCCGAGCGCACCGCACCCGCGGTGGCTGATTATCCCTACGCGCGGGCCACGATCCTCTGGCAGCAAGGGGATCGCGCGGGTGCGCGCGCCGCAGCCGAGAAAGCCCTCCGCGCCAATCCCGCGCATCCAGGCGCGCGGCAATTGCTGGAGTCGCGTTGATCAGCCGCGAGCCTTCGCCACGCGAAGGCAGCGCGGGGCGCGTCCGTTGATTGGATGACCAGCGGCTTCCCCGCGAACTTCCCTCACGCGAGCAGTTCGCGCATCGCGGCGCGGATCTGAACATCCGTGCCCGGCGCGAGGAAAGCATGCTCCACCTCGTAACCGCCGGAAGGGAACTCTTCGCGCGTCGGGATGTACCACGGTCCCTCATCCCCGTACGCAGCCACCGCCACCGGCTCACCCGGTCGCATCGTCTGCGCCGCGAGCTGAAATTCGACGAACGGCTCGGCCGGCAGGTGCAGCGCCGTCGTCGTGTTGAGCCGTAGCGCCGACAGCACAAACGGATCGCCGCGCTCGACGCGCCGCAGGCAGGCGAGTTTGAACGCCGGCCGCAGCCGCGTGACGAGCGAGTCCTTCGGCTTTTCCATCAGCTCCCGCAACGCCGCCGGGCCGAGCTCCGGATTCGCCGTCGGGCGCAATTCGCGCGTGCTCCACGTCACGCGGCTCAGCGGTTCCGGTCGCAGGGAAGCCTCCGCCGCCGCGATGCCGCGGATCATCCGCGCGGTGAGCACCTCGCGCGCCGCGGGACTTCCGTCGTTGTACTTGCCCGCGGCGATGTTCCCCGCGCACCCGGTGAAATAGAGGTGCGTGCAATCCGGATCCTCCTTCTGCCGCGCCTTGCGGGCCAGCCCGCAGAAGTCGCTGCTCACCCGTCCGTCGCCGTAGTAGCTCATCGGATGCGTGGCGTAATAATGGCAGGCCACCACGCGGCGTTTCCCCTCGTAGAAAGCGATCGTCCGCAACCACGGATCGATCAGGCCCTCCTCCAAGGCGACCTGCTCCGGATTTCGGCACGAGCTCCCGCGCATGCGGCGGATGCGGCCATCGGCTCCACGTTCGATCCGGCGGTTCGACGCCACCTGCTCCACCCGGCCCGCTCCGTGCGCGAGGTGCGTGACGGCCCGCGGACTCCGCAGCGCCGCGGTCACGGCGGCACGCGCGGCGTCAAGGCACCGGCGGTGGAAATCGCGATCGACCACCCGCGGCAGATCCGGGTGCGCCGAAGCGAGGCGGTCGGCGTCGAGGCACACCAGCGGGGCGTTGTGCTGGTGCACGCAATGGACCGCCACGCGATCCGGCGAAGTGCCCGCGGCCTCCGCCAACGCGACCCGCCACGCGAGGTGCGCCTCGTTCAGGATCCCGGTCCAATCCACCGCGCACACCACGACCGGAGCACCCGCCCCGAGCAGCACGTAACCGATCGCCTCGAGGGGGTCATCGACGGCGGAGACGGGCTTGATCCACCCGCCGCAGCACGCGTGCCCGAGCGGCGGCGTGACGTCGAAACGGAAGGGCGCGATGTGAAAACCCCCGCCCGCGGTCGCCGCCCGACTGCGCGTCGCCGCCAGCACCGCCGCCGCCCCGGCGCCCGTGAGAAGAGTGCGTCGCGAAATCGAGCTCATGATTTTCCCGGATAACCCGGCGTGGAATACGTTTCGCGCAGGAGCCGGACCGCGGCCGCGACGAGCAGGCGTCCGCACTCGTCGGTGCCCGCGCCCGCCACGCCGGCCTCGTAGCCTCCGCGGGCCTTTTCACCCGGCAGGCCGACGTAGTGCACACCCATGCCGTTGCTGTAACCGAGCACCAGGGTCTGCGGGAACGGCGAATGTTCGCGGATCGCGGTGCCCAGATCGGTCAGCGGCTCGCCGGGCAAGGCGACGAACGCGAGCGGCCCGCACACGATCAACTGCACCTCGGCGGCGACGCTTCCCGTGCCGGTGCGCTTCCGGGCCTCCGTTGTTAGAGGAAGATCGATCGTCGCCCGCGCCGTCCGAATCGCCCGGGGCGCCAGCCGCACCGCGAATTTCTCCGCC
Source organism: Opitutaceae bacterium (assembly GCA_046091745.1). GTDB lineage: Bacteria > Verrucomicrobiota > Verrucomicrobiia > Opitutales > Opitutaceae > ER46. The sequence continues at coordinate 3,627 of JBJTCH010000085.1, read as the reverse complement.
TCCCGCGCCTTGCGCGTGAAAGCCTCCGCCATTTCCGCCACGGCCTGCGGCCCGCGCCGCCACGGCGTGATGTCACCGCACGTGCCCTGGAGAAACAGCGCCTCGCCGCCGAACGCGCCGGCCAGCGCCGCGGAAGCCGGCCCCGGCCAGTCGGCGGAAATTCCGGGATGCGAGGGATAGATCGAAACCGAATGCACCGACGCGTGATAAACCGTCGCGAGATTACGGCCGTCGTCCGCCCGCAGCCAAAGGAGCGAAAGCGTGCGGTCCATCGGGCCGAACGTCGCGCCGCCGGTGAGCACCGCGGCGTTCCAGTCGGGACTGCTTGCCGCCATCGTGCGCACCGCCTTGGGCTCCGCCAAACCCCAGCCCGGCGCGCGCGGCCGACGATTGTAGAGGTACTCCGCCACGGAGACGCGCCCGATGCTCACCGAGGCCGGACGCGCCGCGGCCAACGCCGCCTTCGTCGCCTCGACGCTGGCGTCGAGCAACCGCTGCATCCACGCGCGGAACGGCGGATGATCATTCTGCGCGGGCATGTAACGCAGCGCCCACCAATTGTCGCGCTCCCGCCCGCGATAGCCGTCGCGATAAACCGGCGACCAGGGCGCGGAGTGGGTGTGGCTCGCGTTGACGAGGATGTTGCCGCCCGGGATTCCCGTCGCCGCCTCGATCACGCGGCGCACTTCGTCGCGGGACGACTCCGAGACGTCCGTCAGGTCCCAGCGCACGACCGCCGCCCGCGTCACGCCGTCGTCGAGCGTGAGCACGTGCACCGCGAGCGGGTCGAGCACCTCGCCGTACGGCTTTCCGGTCACCCAGTTCCGGACGTCGGTGCCGGGAGTGATGTCCGCGCGACCGGCGCCGACACGGAGCACGACGGAAGGCTCGGCGGCGAGCAGCGGCGGAACACCAAGGGCCATCAGGAGAACGAATCGAACGAGCATGGGGTGAAGCGGCGCGGTCGCCGCGCGTTCACGTTCCGTGCGTGCCGCAGGGCCGCGCAATCCCAAACCCCGCGCGCCAGCTCCGCGCGCCTCCTCGCCGCTTGCCATGCATCCGGTCCGGACCTTCGCTCGCCCCGCCCCATGGAACGCCGACGCTTTTTCCCGTTCCCCGCTCTTCTCGCCGCCAGTTCGCCGGCCGCCTCCGCCGCCGAGCCGCTCGTCGACGTCAACGTCACGATCGGTGACTGGGTCGTGCGGCGCTCCTGGGCCGACTCCACGGCCACGTTGCTCGCGCGCCTCCGGCGTCACGGCGTGACGTCCGCGTGGGCCGGCTCGGTGGAGGGCGTGCTGCACACGGATCTCGCCGGCGCGAATGCACGCCTCGCCGCCGCCTGCGCCGGCACGATCCTGCGGCCATTCGGAACAGTGAATCCGCTCGCGCCCGAATGGGAGGAGGACGTGCGGCGTTGCGCGGAAACGCACGCGATGCCGGGCCTCCGGATTTTTCCCGGCTATCACGCTTACAAACTGGAGGACGAAATCTTCGCGCGGCTGCTCGCCGCGGCGACGCAACGCGGCCTGCTTGTGCAGATCGTGCTCTCGATCGAGGACGACCGCGCGCAGAACCCCGTGCTCACGGCGCCGTTCGTGAACGTCGCCGCCCTCCCCGAGTTGCTCGCCCGCACGCCGGGCGCGCGCGTGATGCTCCTCAACGCCACCTCGCGCGTGTTCTCCGGCACACCGCTGGTGGCGCGCCTCGCCCAAGCCGGGGTGTTCCTCGAGATCGCCACGCTCGAGGGCGTCGCCGGCATCGAGAACCTCCTGGGCCGCGCGCCCAAGACGCGGCTCTGCTTCGGTTCCCACTCGCCCTGCTTCGTCTTCGAGGCGGCGCTGTTGAAACTCCAGGAGTCGGAGCTCACGCCGGCGCAGGCCGCCGCGGTGCGCCACGCCAACGCCCAACTCGCCCTCGCCCGCGCATGAACCGCCGCGATTTCCTCGCCACCGGCGCCGCCGCCGCGCTCACCCTGCCGGCCGCCCGCGCCGCCTCCCCCGAACCTGCCGCCTCCGCGTGGGGCAGCGACGAACTGCGCAAGCTGGGCGCGTGGGACGTGCACGCGCACGTCGGCACCCCGGGCCCCAACCCCGCGAAACGCATGGAGGCGCTCGTGCGCATCGCCGACCGCGTGGGCGTCGAGCGGATGTGCATCTTCATGAGCCCGCCGTGGCAGCATGAGCCCAAGCCGGAGGATTTCCGCCGCAGCAACGACGACGTGCTCGCCATCCTCAAAGAATGGGGATCGCGCGCGTTCGGGTTCGTTTACCTCAATCCGGTGCACACCAAGGAATCACTCGCCGAGCTCGAGCGCTGCGTGGCCGACGGGCCGATGGTGGGCATCAAGCTCTGGGTCGGCACCCGCGCCCACCGGAGGGAACTCGATCCGATCGTGCGCCGCGCGGTCGAGTTGGACGCTCTGATTTTCCAACACACGTGGATCAAGCAGCGCGGGAAGGGCAATTTGCCGCAGGAATCGACGCCGATGGAACTCGCCGAGCTCTCCGCCCGCCACCCCGGCGTGCCGATGGTCTGCGGGCACACCGGTGGCGCCGAATGGGCGTTCGGCATCCGCGCGATCCGCGCGCGCCAGGAGCTCCACGGCGACCTCGGCGGCGGGGACCCCGTCGCCGGACAAGTGGAAATGGCCGTGCGCGAGCTCGGCGCCGAACGCGTGCTCTACGGCAGCGACGTCAGCGGCCGCAGCTTCGGCTCGCAACTCGGCCGCGTGCTCGGCGCCGACATCCCCGATTCCGCCAAGCGCCTCATCCTGCGCGAAAACCTCGTGCGGCTCCTCCGCCCCGGCCTGAAGCGCAAAGGCATCAAGGTTTGAGCCGCGCCGCTTCGGAAAAATCGGGAAACCGCTTGACTCGTCTTTTCGCGAACAGATTCTCGCCGCTCTTTCCCATCCGGGGTGGTAGCTCAGTTGGTTAGAGCGTCTGCCTGTCACGCAGAAGGCCGCGGGTTCGAGTCCCGTCCATCCCGCCAGTTTCCGAAGCCCATGGTCTCCAACGAGATCTTGGGCTTCATGCTTTTCCGGGACCATCGAGTTACAGCACAGGTTACAGCGCGTTTGCCGTTGTTCGTAAGTATTCGCACCTCGCCGTAGGCCCGAATGCAGCCCCGTTGGAATCGGACTGGGGGCCGCCGTGCCCGGCCAAATCAGAGTCCCGAAACCCCAGACCCCACCACCCCCCGCCGGCTACCGGGCAATCACACGAAACCCGCGCGGACTTTGGCGCGGATTTTCGCATTCACCGGTTTTCAATTGGCGTTGCGATTGTAGTGACGGGGTACGGATTTTCGAGCCACCCCTAAGTTCGGTCTGGGTGATGGGTTGAGGTTGATACGACTGACGCTGGTTGTCCACCCCTGGCGGAGGGAAGGCCCGGCACGGCGGGCCTGACCGGAGCCAGGGATGGAGATTGATTCGCCGCGAAGCTTGCTGGCGTCTGGTACCCGAGCTTACTGTGCGGCCGCTTCTGGTTGTACTTCACCCGGAAGTCCTCGATGACGACCCGGGCCTCGGTAAGCGTCCACAGTTGCTCGCGATTGAGGCACTCGTCACGGAAGCGTCCGTGGAAGGATTCCACAAAGCCATTCTGCCACGGGCTGCCGGGTTCGATG
>JBJTCH010000084.1:0-3323 GCA_046091745.1 Opitutaceae bacterium | reverse complement strand
GTTAAGTCGCGGACCGCGGTCCCGAACTGTCCGCCGTTGACCGCCGGGGCGCAGTCCTCGAGTTGGAGTTCGTGCACGCGGAGGGCGGCCTGAGTCTGGCCGGGGAACCTGGGCGGGCCTTCGAGGTGGCGGGGCCGGATGGGGTTTTCGCGGCGGCGAGTGAAGTCGTGGTGCTCCCCGGCAACCGGCTGCGCGTGTCCGCGCCGGGAATCGGCCGGCCGACGCGGGTGCGCCACGGGTGGCAGGCCCTCCCCGCCGGATGGCTCCTCAACGCGGCCGGCTTACCCGCCCCACCGTTCTCGGCCCGGGTCGACTGAGACCCTGGCTAGGCCGGACTCCCCCATCCCAGCTCCCACCCCAGCCGGCTGGAGAACGAAAGCGACCGCGGATCGAGGTAGTAATGCGTTCCGCCGCCGGAAATCCGGGCAGGAGAGCGAATGTCGCCTCCGGGGGGACGGAGGCTCGCCCCGTTGTAGATCGGATCGCGAAAATTCAGGAGATTCGAAAGCCGGAGATCCAGATTCAAGGTCCGGTTACCCTTCATCCGCAATTGGTAGCCGAGCGTCGCCGTAACCAGATACCACGGCTGCATATGGACCGGGGTGTTCACATCGACGGTCGGATCGTCGATGGCCGCCAACGGGTTGGCGGGATTGACGATCGTGTCCCCCGCCCGGTTCCCGATCTCGATCCGGCTGCGGTACTGGATACCCGCCCCCAAACGCAGGCCCTTGAGACGGCCCTCCGGGAAGCGGTAGTCGGTGAAGAGGTTGGTGGTGAACTTGTAGGTCGCGTTCGTGGTCCGGCGATTAGGGTCATTGCTGAGTTTCCAGGCCTGGAGGGCGTTCCAGCCGGAGACCGCGCCGGCGGCATCGCGAGCCTCGCTGGCGGGCAGGCTGGTCGTGGCCACATTCGCGGCGTCAATCACCGCGCCGGCGTCGAGCGCGATCTGCCGCAGGAGAGCCTCATACTGGCGGATGTAGGACCACGTGTCCGTGAAGTAATTGTACTGTTTGACCTGCGGCAGGCCGAGGTTGGCGGTCAGCCGCCAGTTCCGGGTGACGTTGCCGACAACCTCCACCTCATACCCATCCGCCAGCCGGTCGACATAGTCGAAGTAGGAGGACGGCAGTTGCGCGAGCCCGCGACGGTTCCGGCCCGTTTCACTGAGGTCACCGGCCACGTTGGCCTCGACCAGAGTCTGCAGGAAGCCCGGGCCTTGCGCGATGTTGCGGTCTGTTGGGATCCGTAGGTGGCGAGCGAGACGTTGACCCGGTCTCCGAGGAGGCTGAAACGCAACCCGGCATCCCAGCCCTCCGCCCGCACCGGGGCCACGAGGGCCCCGCTGAGTTCCTGCACCGCGCGCGACGTGTCGTAGGTTTGCGCGAAGTTGTAGAACGCGCTCGCGCCGCGGAAAAGGTGCAGGACGGAACCGTAGGACAGGGTGCTCACCGTCTGGTTGATCTCGGGCGGGCTGAAGGAGGCACGGGCGTTGCTGCCCAGATCCCAGTAGTTGGGCGGCGCCGCTGGCGCCTCCACGAACGAGATGCCGTCCCAGTCGGCCGGGTAGCCCGTGCGCGGGTTGGTGACCTGGTTGCGCGTGGCGAACCGGAACCGGTCCTGCCGGACTCCTGCGAGGAGAGCGACCCGTTCGCGGAACAGTTTCGCGAACGCCGCGGCCTGGGCATAGTCGAACGTGCGTTTCGCCGAAACATTGCCGGCGGCCAGGTTGAGTATCTCCTGCACGGCGTAGGTGCGCGTGGTCCGGGCCACGGGATCGACGTAGGTCACCTCCGAGGGGTTCCGGAACGGACGCCATCCCTCGGTGAGGTAGTAGCGGCGCCCGATGAAATCGGTGTAGCCCCGTTCCCGCAGGCTCGGGTTGCGGGTCATCACGCGGATGAGGTTCCGGTTGTCGGTGTCACGGGTGGTGCGCCCGCCGAGCAGGTTGAACTTGAACGACCCGAACCGCGGGTGGTCCTTCACCCAGGCGGCGGCCACACGGTACTCGTCGAACCGGTCGATGCCGTTGCTCCGCGCGGTGGACGCGGACTCGCCGTAGGGCTCGAGGAAGCGGGGATTGGGCTGTCCGTCCGGAAGCGAGCGGTTGAGGTCGATGTAGATCTGGGCCAGCGCGCTGACCATCGTCTCCGTGCGCCGTCCGGAGCGGGTCGAGCTGAACGCGGCCTGCAGGAAAATGTTCTCGCCGATCTGCTGGTCGAGGTAGGCGGAGACGTTGTCGAGGAACTGGATGAAAGTCGGGTAATCGGGTCCGATCATCGATTGCGGGCCGGGGACCTGGAACCGCGAGTTTCCGGTCGCGAGGGTGTAGCGGTTCGCGGGCTCGTTCACCACGCCGAACATATAGGACCCGGCCGCACCGATGTTCGCCGTCGAGAGGGGCAGCACGCCATTGATGGGGGTCGCGGCGGTCTGGCCGCCGCCCATCGTCCGCCACGTATTGGCCCAGTTCATCACGATGCCCTCGCTGGCGCCGGGAATCATCATCCGGTGCTCGGTCGTGTCGGATCCGACGCGCTCGACCCCCAGCGCGTTGGAATTCGGCAAGGTGGCGGCCGGCGCGGCAAAGACCGTCCGGCCATCCCAGCCCGAGACCCGGTCAGCGAGGTAGCTCACCGCCACGAGCTCGCGCTGCTCGTAGGTCTCGTAGTCCAACCTCACCTTGGTCCGCGGCAAGGGCCGGTACGTCGTCGTCACGTAAAGCCCCTGCCGCCGGTCGAAGATGCGATCACGCCACGACCCCGCGTCCTGCCAGAGGAAATTGAACCGCAGCGCGAGTTGGTCACCCAGAGGCTGGTTCACATCCAGCGTCACCCGCTTCTGGTCGTAGCTCTGGAGGTTGAGGCCCGCGTTGCCGAAGTGCCGCCCGATCTGCGCCTGCTTGGTCAGCATGATCAGCGCACCGCCCAGGGTTCCGTTGCCGATGAGCAGGGCGTTGGCGCCGCGGGCGTAGTCGATGCGGTCCTGGTTGTAGGTGTCGCCAAAGCGGCCGAGCTCGAAGAAGTTGCGCAGCACCTTCGGCTTCACGCCCCGCGAGGCCGTCCGCGTCCCGGCATCAAGGTTGGCGATGCGATCGGTGCCGTCACCCCGGGTCTCGTAGGAGTTCACCGCCCACTCCATCGCCTTCTCGGTGTCGGTGAGGTTCAGGGCCTCGAGGAACTCCTGGGTCAGCACCGAGTAGGCCAGCGGGGTGTCCCTCAGGTTGGTGGACATCCGTCCGCCGGCCAGGGCCACCGCGGGCGCAAAGCCGACGTCACGGTCCGTGACCACCTCAAAGGGGGAAAGCACGATCGGATCGGCCG
>JBJTCH010000083.1:0-5727 GCA_046091745.1 Opitutaceae bacterium | reverse complement strand
CGCCCTGACCCCTTAGGGAGTCCGCCGTCGGTTGCGGCTGGCGTGGCGCGCTGCGGAGACTTTTTCTCGCCGCATGCCCCTTGAAATCTCCTCCGCGCGGGGCTTCCGCGCGCTCCCGTGCCTCGCGTTGGTGGCCGCCCTTGTTTCCGCCGCCGTGGCGCGACCGCCCAATATCGTCTTCATCCTCGCCGACGACCTCGGGTACACCGACGTCGCCTGCTTCGGCAGCCGCTACTACGAGACGCCGCATCTCGACCGGCTCGCGGCGCAGGGCGTGCGGTTCACCAACCACCATCATCATCAGAATTGCGCGCCGACCCGGGCCGCGCTGATGACCGGCCAGTACGCGCCGCGCACCGGCATCTACACGGTGGGCAACATCAACCGCTTCGAGTGGGCGTCGCGTCCGCTGCGGCCGGTGGACAATGTCACCAATCTCCCGCTCGACCGCGTGTTGCTGCCGCAGGTGCTGAAGAAGGCCGGTTACGCCACCGCGATGTTCGGCAAATGGCACCTCGGCCAGCAGGGCGAGTACCATCCCGCGCGGCGCGGTTTCGACGAGGCGATCGAGAGCGCGGGCCAGCATTTCGATTTCCGCACCAACCCCGCGGTCGACGTACCGAAAGGAAAGTATCTCGCCGATTTCCTCACCGATCGCGCCGTCGACTTCATCCGCCGCAACCGCGAACGGCCGTTCTTCCTCTACCTGCCGCACTTCGGCGTCCACTCCCCGCACCAGGCGAAGGACGAGCTCGTCGCCCGGTTCCGGAACAAGCCGGGCGTCGGCGGACACCGGAACCCCGTGTACGCGGCCATGATCGCGAGCGTCGACGAAAGCGTCGGCCGCATCACCGCCCTCCTCGACGAGTTGCGGCTGGCCGACGACACCGTCGTGGTCTTCGCGAGCGACAACGGCGGCGTCGGCGGTTACGCGCGCGCCGGCTTGGAGCGCAACAAGGACGACGTCACTGACAACGCCCCGCTGCGCAACGGCAAGGGCAGCCTCTCCGAGGGCGGGACGCGCGTGCCGCTGATCGTGCGCTGGCCCGGCCGCGCCCCGGCGGGCGCCACGTGCGACACGCCCACCGTGCACGTCGACGTCCTGCCGACGTTCGCCGCGGTCGCCGGCGCGGTCCTTCCCGCGGGCCAGACGCTCGACGGCGAGACCCTGCTGCCGTTGATCCGCGATCCGCGGGCCCGGCTCGCGCGCGACGCGTTCTTCCAGCACTTCCCCGGTTACCTCGGCGCCGGCCCCGGCCAGTGGCGCACGACGCCCGTCAGCCTCATCCACGCCGGCGATTGGAAGCTGATGGAGTTCCTCGAGGATGGCCGGCTGGAGCTGTACAACCTGCGCGACGACATCGGCGAGAGCCGCAACCTCGCCGCGGAACTTCCGGAAAAGACGCGCGAGTTGCACGCGCGCCTCGTGGCGTGGCGGGCGTCGGTAAAGGCGCCCATGCCGGCGAAAAACACCGACCCCGCGCCGCCGCCGGCGCCGAAGAAGAAGGGCGGGAAGAAACGCGCGAACAGCGAGAAGTGACGGCCGCTGGGCCGGAGTTGCCGGGAAGCCGGCGTGGGCGTGCCAGAACGGGTTCGCCAAGCCGTCCGCCCGCCCGCTTGCTCGGCCCCGTTTTTCCCACCCCATGAAATTTTTCGGACTGCACTGGGTCGACGTCACCATCCTGCTCGGCTACATCGTGGCCGTCCTGCTGATCGGGAAGGCGCTTTCGCGCGGGGTGAAAGGCGAGGGGGACTTCTTCCTCGGCGGCCGTTCCCTCGGCCGGTGGCTGCAGTTCTTCCTGAGCTTCGGGAACATGACCGATCCCGGGCAGGCGACGACGACCTCGAGTTCCGTTTACCGTCAGGGCGCGGGTGGCGCGTGGCTGGCGCTGATCACGCTCTTCCTCACGCCGTACTACTGGTTCATGAACGTGTGGTTCCGCCGCGTGCGGCTCACGACGATGGCCGATCTTTTCGCGGACCGTTTCGGCAGCCGTTTCCTCGCGACGCTCTACGCCGTGACGATGCTCATCATCGCCGTGATCGGTGTGATCGCGGCGGGCAACGTCACCGCGCTCAAGACGCTGCAGCCCCTGATGGTGAAGGAGGAGGCGGTGTGGACGCCGGAGGAGCGCCAGCGCGTCGCCGATTACCACGAGTACGCGCGGCTCAAGCAGCAGCGGCAGGCGGGCGCGCTGCCGGCGGAAGCCGCCGCGCGTTACGAAACCCTGGGCGACTACTACAAACGCGGCGAACTGCAGCCGTACGTCACGTACCTCAAGCCCGTGACCTTCTACCTCGTTTCCACCGGCATCGTGGCGATCTTCATCATGCTGGGCGGCCTCAAGGCCTCGGCGGTGGTCGACGCGATCCAGGCGATGCTGGTCGTGCTGATCTCGATCATCCTGATCCCGTTCGGACTCTCGCGGATCGGCGGCACCGCGGGCCTGCACGAGAAGATCCCCGACGTGATGTTCAACCTTTTCGGCGGTGACATCGCGTCGGAGTACACGTGGTACTCGATCGCCGCCCTGCTGCTCGTGCAGCTGATCGGGATCGCCGGCACGCAGGCCAACATGGCCATTTCCGGCTCGGCCAAGGACGAGACGGCCGCGCGGATCGGCGCCGTCACGGGCGGCTTCAGCAAGCGCTTCGTCACGATCGCCTGGGCCTATTGCGGCCTGATCGCGCTGGCGCTGTTCGGGCCGAACCTCTCCGACCCCGACCAGGCGTGGGGACTGATGACGCGCGAGCTGCTGCCGATCGGCCTGATCGGCATCATGATCACCGGTATCCTCGGTGGTAAGGTCGCCGTGCTCGGCGCGCAGTCGGTGGTGCTCTCCGGCCTGGTGGTGAAGAACCTCTACGAGCCGCTCTTCCCCGGCCGCGACGAGCGCCACTACGTGGTCGTCGCGCGCCTGGCCGTGCCGCTGCTGCTCGCCGCCGGCGTGCTCGTCGGGCTGTTCCTCAACAGCGTGGTCGTGATCCTCAAGTTCGCGATCGTGCTCCTCCTCGTGTGGGGAGTGCCGATCACCGTGCTGTTCCTCTGGCGGCGCGTCACCGAGACCGCCGTGCGCGTGCAGGTCTTCGTCACGCTTCTGCTCATCGCCGTGATCCCGTCGGTCGTCTCATCGATCCCCTCGCTCGCCCGGTCGGCGACGCTTACCGCGATGACGCGCGAGCGCGTCGTCACCACCGAAGTGACGGCCTCCGCGGCCGACGTCAGTGCCGGGCGCGCCAAGGCCGTCGGGGAAAAGATCTCCGTCACGCGGCGCATCGAGCCGGTCTCCCTCTATTTCGAGGAGGGCGTGGTGCGGGTCGACCCCAGGGATCCTTCCTCACCACGCACCGGCAAGGGGCTCTTCCGCACCGAGGTCTACCTGCTGGCGTCGCTCGGGGTCGACGTCGCCGGTTTTTCGTCCGCGCAGCTGCTCACCACGCGCTACCTCGTCGACGCGCTCATCCCCATTCTCCTCATCTTCGGCGTCAGCCTGCTCACGCGGCCGACTGAACCGGAACGCGTGGCTCGCTTCTACGCGCGGATGAAGACGCCCGTTGCGGCCACCCTCGAGGAGGACGCGCGGCGCGTCTCCGACAGCTACGCGAACCCGACGTGTTACGACCACTTGAAGCTTTTCCCTGGTTCAAACTGGGAGTTCACGAAATGGGACCGGATGGACGGGCTCGGTTTCCTCGCCTGCTGCGCGCTGGTGGGCGTGGTGCTGCTCGTCTTCAAGGGCGCGCTGATGCTGGGTTCCTGACCATGAGACGGATTTTCGTTGCCCTGCTGCTCCTGTGGTCGGCCGCGGCGGCGCCGTGTTCCGCGGCCGACGGGCCGGTTTTTCTCCTGGGCGGAAACTCGATGGAGGGAGCGCTCTTCGCCGAGGCCCTGCGTCCCGCGCTGCGGGAAAGTTTCCACGGCCGCGGCCGGGTGGCGCTCCTGCTCGACGCGGTGTACCCCGACGACCGCGCGGCGATGGAAGCGCGTTTGGTGAGCGCGTTTCGCGATCTCGGCGCGGCGGCGGAGTCGCTGCACCGGCTTGATCCCGCCGCGAGGAGGGCGCGCCTCGCCGTGGCCGACGGCATCTTCATCGTGGGAGGGGAGACCTTCGTCCTGCTCGCCACCTTGCATCGCGAGGGCTTGCTCGAGGTCATCCGCGCGCGGGTGCGGGCAGGTGTACCCTACGCCGGATCGAGCGCCGGCGCCAACGTCGCCGGTATCGTGATCGGCACGACCAATGATTTTCCCGTCGCCGAGATTCCCTCGCGCACGGCGCTCGGGTTGGTGCCCGTTTCCGTCAATCCGCACCATCCGCCCGCGTCCGCCGCCGCGGAGTTCCGGGTGCGGGCGGGCAAGATCCGCTCCTATTTGCGCTACAACCCCGGCGAAACGGTGCTGGGGATCGCCGACGCCTCGATGGTGCGCTGGCGGGATGAGAAGCTCACGCTCATCGCCGGCGCCGGCTGGCTCTACCGGAAAGCCGGGGAGCGCGAGCTCCGTGTCGGCGAGCCGGTGTCGGATCTCGGTAAATAGCGTCGCGCCGCGGCCTCAGTAGCGGCGGGTGACCGTCGCGCCTGTGCGATCGCGGAAAACGATGTGACGGCGGTCCGCGTCGATGCGGTCGAAGACGATGCCCAGCGCGGCATCGATGGTTTCACCGGAGCGCGCGAGGCGGCCGTTGATCACCGCGCGGGCCGGCGTGCCCTGAAACACGCCGCTGATCTTCGCGTTGGCGACGAAGGTGCGGAACTCGACGCTCGCGTCGGTCCCGGCCTGTTCGAGGGTCGTGGTCGCCGTGACGCCCTTGGCGATCGTGGTGCGGGCGGTGGCGGTTTCCGTGGAGGCCTTCGGCGCCGTCGCGGGAACAGGTGCCACAGCGGCAACCGGGGCCGGTGAGGCGGGCGTGCTCGGGGCTGCGGCGACGGAAGGTGCGGTTGGAACTGGCGCCGGGTTGGTCGCGGCCGGAGCGGCGGCGGCGATGGGGGCGGCGGTTTCCGCCACGGCTTGCGCGCGGGTTTCCGTCACTGCCTTGGCCTTGCCCACGGGAGTGGAGGGAGGCGCTGCCGGCGCGGGAGCCGCGACTGTTTTGGGTGCGGGAGCGGTCGCGGGAACTGCGGCGGTTTTGGCGGCGACGGGAACCGGGGTGGATTTTTTCGCGACGGGTGCCGGTGGCTCGGAGGCGAAGAACACCGAGTAGGCGAAGTAAAGGCCGCCCGCGAAGAGGATCAGGCCGATGGAGCCGGCGACGATGAAGACGGTGCGCTTGCCCTGCATCACGTCCTTGGGTTCCGCGAGTTCACCGGAGGTCAGCACGATCGGTCGCGCGGGGGCGGAAGCTTCCGGTGCTGGTGCCGTCACCGGGAAGGGCGGCGGGGTCTTTGTGTGGGTCGCGGCGGTGGCAACGGGCGCGGTCGGAGTCGGCGCGGAGGCGGCCGGCGCGACTTCGTTGCGCGGCTTCAATTTGAACTTCGCGCCGGGGTCGGCGGATGCCAGTGCGGCGGCGATTTCGGCGGCGGGGAAGGAAGGCGCGACAGCGGTTGGGGCCGGCGCGGCGGGCGGCGGCGGTTCAGCCGGTGGGGTGGCGACCGGCGCGGGAGCCGGTGCGGAGAGCTTGGGCTTGAGTCGGATCGATGGCGCCGGAGCGGGCGCGGCCGCTGGCTCGGGAGGCGGAGTGGGCGGCGCGGGCGGCTCGACCGCGGAGGCCGGAGCGGCGGGTTCCGCGGCGG
>JBJTCH010000082.1:0-8630 GCA_046091745.1 Opitutaceae bacterium | reverse complement strand
GGTCATGATTTAAACGGGGAAGTGCGCCGGTGTGCACGGGGCGGCCGGCGGACACGAACCCAAAACGCGCCGCGCCAACCGGAGAAAATTCTCGTGCGCGGCGCCGGCGAGAGATTGAGCCTCCGCACCCACCCTCCTCATGACCATTCCCCAACGCGTCATCCTTTGCATGGGCTGCAACGCGATCGCATGGATCTGGATCCACCCACCGGTGTACCAGGAAACCACCCGCGGCCGCCTCGAGCACAATTTGTACTACGCCTGGCAGGTGCCGATGGAGTGGTCCGTGAATCTGCCCATGGTCGCGCTGCGCATCTTCACCGTGGCGCTGATCACGGCCGGGCTCTACCTCGCCTTCACCTCCAAGCCGAAGCAGGAGGCCGCATGAAGACGCGCGCCCGCAACCTCGCCGGCTTCACGTTGGTCGAGATCATGACCGTCGTGCTCATCATCGGCATCCTGAGCGCGATCGCCGTGCCCGCGCTACTGCACGTGAAGAGCAAGTCGGAGGAGAAGCTCGTCCTCAACACCCTCCGCCAGCTTTACAACGCCAAGGAGCGCTACTTCATGGAGGATGGGGCCGGGAAAAAATCCGTGACCCTCAATCTGCTGGTGAAGGCCGGCTACGCCTCCCACTCCCTGGATGTCGCCACCCAGCACGACATCGGCGCGTGGGGGACGGCTGGGCTGCGGGACAAGTTCATGCTGCCGAATGACCCGGTGAAAGTCTCGGAGCTTTTCGTGAAGGGCCGGGTCGCCTCCTTCGGACGGACGCTGACCTATCCCCCCGAGAAATGACGCGCGCCGCCCATGGGGCTGTTTGATTTCCTCCGGCCCGACGCCGCCCGGTCGTCCCGCCCCGCGCCGCCCGAGGAGCCCATCTTCGCGGTGCCCGTCGCCGCCATGAAACGGGCCGAACCCGGGGAAAAACCGCGGGAGACTTCCATCTTCTACGCTTTTCTTTTCGCCAAATCGGCCCCGGTGGCCGTGGAACGCTTGAAGCGCGAGCTCCGCGATGAGGGCATGGAGTTCATCGCCCTCAAGGGGAAGGTGATCGAGGTTCCGCTCCACGAGTGGACGCACTTCGTCACGCACCGATTCGAGTGGATCGCGGATTTGCTGCCGACGGCCCAGCAAATCTCCGACGGATCACGAGCTGCGGTGTACTACACCCCGAAGATCACGAAGTACGGAGCGTAGCCGGTTTGGCGGCGGCGCCTCCCGCGCGCGTGATCGCGGTCCGAGGGAACCATAGGGGTCAACGGACCGCGGTCCCGACCGCGGCGAAGAACCGCCGGCGTGTACCGAAACGCGCTGCTTATCAGGGCCGCCACGTGCCGCGCGCGACGGCGGGCAAGAAGGTCTCAAGGCCCTCGGGTTTCCACGGGAGCGTGCAACCCTGCTCGGCGCTCATGTAGGCGGTCATCAGCAACTCCACGACCTCCAGGCCGGCCTCGAAGCCGAGCTCCGGCTGGCGGCCCTCGCGGAAGCAGCGCACGAAGTGGCGGTTCTCCGCCTCGTAGCCGTACTCGGCGGCCTCGTTGCCGACGAGCGGCATGGATCCCTGCTCGGCGTTCTGTTTCTCGACGAGGTCCTCGCCCGCGCGGCCCGTCACCCGCCGGCTAAGGAAGAGCTGCGCGCCGGCATTCAGCGAATTATAGGAGAACGAATACTCCGGCCCGAGCAGCTCCATGCTCAGCCGCAGGCCGGGGCCGACGAAGCTCCACGAGGTCGTGGCCTCCGCGATCAACGGCCGGCCCTCGTCGTCGACGAACTCCACGGTCGCCCGCGCGAAATCCTCGGCGGGGCGGCGCGTGTAATCCACCTCCGGGCCCATCGTCTTCCGCAGCTGCTCGGCGTACTCGGGGCGCGACCACTTCAGGCTGTGGATGTGGCCCGTGACCTTCACCGGCCGCACGCTCGAGCGCGGCTTCGCCGGATCGGTGAGGAGGCTGCGCGCGACCTCCACGCTGTGGCACAGCATGTCGCTGAGCACGCCGCCGCCCTGGAGACTTCCCTGCCAGAACCACGGCATGTGCGGGCCGCTGTGCTCCTCCGCGGAACGCGCGAGGTAGGGCCGCCCGCTGATCGAGGCGCCGCGCGCCCAGGCGAGCGCCCGGCCTTTCACGAGCGCCGGGATGAACAACTGGTCCTCCAGGTAGCCGTGCAACACGCCGGCGCGGCGGACGAGCTCCACGCAGCGCCGCGCCTCCGCGACGTTGCGCGCGAGGGGCTTCTCGCAGGCGATCGCCTTCAGTTTTCCGCGCCCCGACTCCAGCGCGGCCACGATCTCCTCGAGGTTCTCGACGCGCTTGTGGTTGGGGCCGCAGATCCAGATGGCCTCAATCGCGGGGTCGGCCACCATCTCGGTGATCGAGCCGTAGGCGCGCACCGGGCCCACGCCAAGCGAGCGGGCGTAGGCGGCGGTATCGGCCGCGTGCGCAGCGTTGGGGCTCCACAGGCCGAGGATATCGGCGTCACGCACCGCCACCCACGACTGCAGGTGGAAACGCGTCATGAAACCGCTGCCGATGATCCCGACGCCGAGGCGTTGCGTGCTGCTGGACATGGGGCGAGTGCGCGCAGCAAAGCGCGCGACCGCGGCGCCGTCTAGACTTTCGTCGGGAGCCCGTCGGAGTTGACCGCGGATTTCGCGGATGGCGCAGATGGGGGAGGAAACGTCCGATCGCTTCTCGGCCTTCCGGTTTAAACCACCCAGCCGGGGACAACCACGAAGGAACACCAAGGCACACGAATGGCCCGAGCCTCTGTTCCCTCCGTTGGCTCCTGTTGGTGGACTGGGTTGGAACAGGAGATAACGGTCGCCGGTGGCGACCGAGTTTAAGTTGAGGGTTTAGGTTAAAGCGGGGTGGAAACGTTACCGTGCCCGTCACTTAAACCTAAACATCCAACCTCAACCGCGACGCGGAACGCGCCTCCCCGCTCCTGCACCTCTTGCGCCTTTTCGCGGCCAACTTCCGGCATAGCCGCCAAGAGGCGCATAAGGCGCAAGGGCCGGGTTCGGTGTAGCCGCGGCTGTTTGCCGCGGACCATGCCGTGGTCGCGTCGGCCGACCTGCCCTCCGTCTTGTCCTCCGTAGCCTTGGCGAAGGAGGAAGGCTTGGCGAAGGCGGGGGCCAACCGCTCCCCATTTCGTGCCTTTCGTGGGTTTCGTGGTGGCCAACGGTTTTTTACCCGCGGATTTCCCAGGATCGCGGCGCGAAATAAACGCCGCAATCGGCTGGCCCGCGAGCGCCTTACAGCCGCGGGGCGCAGAGTCGCGTCAATCCCATCGCTTTCCGCGCGGCCACCCCCACGGTCGCGCGGCGTTCCGGGGGCGATGGCCGCGTTTTTCCCGATCCGCTCCTCTTCATGGCCAAAAAACCATACGTCGCGGGCGCCAACATCGCCCGGAACCAGAAAAACGCACACGTGCTTCGGGCTCCGGCCCGGGAGGACGTCACCGCGTAGCCGACCGTCAGCCGGCTGAACAGCGCCGCCGCCGTTGTGGACCTCGAAAGTCTCGACGGCGGCGTTTCGTTGGTAAAGGTTCCGACCGTTCCGTGGAGCGCCCGGAAAACGCGCCCGCGTCGCCTCCCCACCCACCATGGTTTCGCCCGACACCGACGCCGCCCCCGGATTGCCCGCCTTGGATGACGATGGCTGGGAAGACCTGCTCAATTACATCGAGGAGAAGCGCGTGATCCCGATCGTCGGCCCCGAGCTGTTGCGGGTGGAGACCGACGCCGGTCCGCGGCTGCTCTACGACTGGCTCGCCGAGAAGCTGGCGGCGAAACTCTCCGTCGACCTGCGCCAGCTCCCGCAGCCCTGCACGTTGAACGACGTCGTGTGCTGGTATCTCGCCGCGCGGGGCCGCCGCGAGGAGGCCTACACGCGGCTGCGCTCTATCCTGCGCGAGACCAATTTCAGCGTGCCGCCCGCGTTGCGCCAGCTGGCGCAGATCACCGACTTCGATCTCTTCATCACCACGACCTTCGACCCGCTGCTGGAGCAGGCGCTCAACGCCGAGCGCTTCGGCGGCGCCACGACCACCGAGGTCATCGCTTACTCCCCCAACCGCGTGGCCGACCTCACCGTCGAGCGCGACCAGCAGCAGCGGCCCGTCATTTACCACCTGCTCGGCCGGCTCTCCGCGTCGCCGACGTACGTGATCTCCGACGAGGACACGCTCGAGTTCGTCTGCGCGCTGCAGAGCGAGCATCTCACCCCGGAGAAGCTCTTCCATGAGCTCGAGCACAACCACCTGCTGCTGCTGGGGAGCAATTTCTCCAACTGGCTCGCGCGCCTCTTCCTGCGCATGGCCAAACGCCGCCGGCTTTCCGATCCGCGCGACGTGGGCGAGATCGTCGCCGACAGCCAGTCGCATCAGGACCGCCGGCTGATGACCTTCCTCCAGCAGGTGAGCGTGCGCACGCGCGTGCTCTCCGGCGCGGAGCGTTTTGTGGAGGAGCTCCACGCCCGCTGGATGCGCCGTCGCGGGGCGTCCGCCGCGCCCGCGCCCGCCGCCGGCGCCGCCCCCGTGCGCTTCCTGTCCCCGCAACGCGAGATGCCGGAAAACGCCGTCTTCATCAGCTACGCGCGCGAGGACCTGCCCGCCGTGCAGCGCCTCAAGGCCGGGCTCGACGCCGCGGGCGTCGTGACGTGGTTCGACATGGACCGGCTCGAGAGCGGCGACGACTACGACCGCAAGATCCGCCAGAACATCGGCCGCTGCGCCTTCTTTCTGCCGGTCGTCTCGGCCACCACCCAGCGCCGGCTCGAGGCCTACTTCCGCCGCGAGTGGAGCTATGCCGTCGACCGCACCCGCAACATGGCCGAGGGCGCGGTCTTCATCCTGCCCATCTGCATCGACGACACCACCGAGGCCGCGGCACTGGTGCCCGAACGCTTCAAGGCCGTCCATTTCACTCGCCTGCCCGGCGGCGAAATCTCGCCCGAGTTTGCCGCCCGCCTCCAGGATCTCTGCAACGCCCGCCGCGCATGAGCAACCCGCCCGCCACTGACGGACACGCCGTCGACCCGCGCAACCCCTGGCTCGGTCTCGCCTCGTTCACCGAGGAGACCCGCGATTATTTCCACGGCCGCGAGGAGGAAGTCGCCGAGCTCGCCCGCCGCGTGCAGCGCCGGTTGCTCACCGTGCTGTTCGGCCAGTCGGGCCTGGGCAAAACGTCCATCCTCCGCGCGGGCATCGTGCCGCGCCTCCGGCCCGAGGGCTACTGCCCGGTGTACGTCCGCATCGACTACGGACCCGACACCCCGCCGCCGTCCGAGCAAATCAAGCAGGCCATCATCCGCGCGACCCGCGCCGCGGGGCATTGGACGCGCCCGGGCGTCGCCAACGGCGGCGAGAGCCTCTGGGAATTTCTTCATCACCGCGACGACCTGCTCCGCGACGCCTCCGGCCGCACCCTGCTCCCGCTGCTCATCTTCGATCAATTCGAGGAGATCTTCACCCTCGCCCAAGGCGACGAGGCGGGACGCCGGCGCGCCGCCGAGTTCATGGAGGACCTCGCCGATCTGGTGGAAAACCGCGCGCCGCGGGCCCTCGAGGCCCGGCTCGAACGCGACGAGGCGGGGCTGGATCACTTCGATTTCAGCCGCTCGGACTACCGCATCCTGATCGCGCTGCGCGAAGACTATCTCGCCCACCTTGAGGGCCTGAAGGCCCGCATGCCGTCGGTGACCCAGAACCGCATGCGGCTCGCCCGGATGACCGGCACGCAGGCGCTGGCGGCCGTCACGGGACCGGGCCGCGGACTGGTGAGCGCCGACGTGGCCGCGGCCATCGTGCGTTTCGTGTCGGGCGGCGGCGGCGAGCTCGCGCAGACAGAAGTCGAACCCTCGTTGCTCAGCCTCGTTTGCCGCGAGCTGAACAACGCGCGCCTCACGCAGGGCGCACCGGAGATCTCGGCCGACCTGCTGGCCGGCTCACGCGACACGATCCTCGACGAGTTCTACGAGCGCGTCCTGGCGGACCAGACCCCGGGCGTGCGGGCCTTTCTCGAGGACGAATTGCTCACCGACTCGGGCTACCGCGAGAGCATCGCGGAGGAACGCGTGCGCAAGGGCTTCGCGGCGGCTAGGGCGCCGGAAGACGCGCTGGCGAAGCTCGTCGACCGCCGCCTGCTCCGCGTCGAGGAACGCCTCGACCTGCGCCGGGTGGAATTCACGCACGACGTGCTTGCTCCGGTCATCCGGCGGAGCCGCGACGCGCGCCTCGAGCGCGAGACGACGGCCGCGATGGAGCGACAGCTCGCGGCAACCCGCGCGCAGGAAGCCGCGGCGAAACGCGCGCTTTGGCGCGCCCGCACGATCGCGGCCGCCTGCGGGGTACTCGCGGTCGCGGCGACCGCCGGCATGTTCTACGGCCTGAACCTCAAACGCCGCGCCGAGGCGGCGGAGCGCGTCGCCCGGCAGTCGGCCGGCGAAGCGGAGCAGGCCAATCGTCTCACGGAGACCGCCCGCGCCAACGCCGAAGACCTCCTCTCATTCGTGCTCACCGACCTCGAGGAGCAGCTCACCGATTTCGGCCAACTGCCCATCCAGCTCGGCGTGAGCCGCACCGCGGTCGCGTACTACGAGGGCTTGCCGGCGGAGCTGCGCAACACCCAGACGCGCCTCGCCCACGCCCGAGCCCTCGCGAACCTCGGGGCAATCCTCGACGTGCAGGGCAAGGCCGTCGAGAGCCAGCAGGCCCTCGACCGCGCGGTGACAATGTTCGAGGAAGTCGAGACGGCCGGCGGGCTCAACCCTGCCAAGAAGATCGAGTTCGCACGCATCCTCACGCGTCAGGCGCGGCTCTTCACCTCGCTCATCCAATACCAGCAGGCCATCCCGACCTGCGAAAGGGCGGAAAGATTCCTCGCGCCGTTGCTCGATGACCCGGCGCATCGCGCGGCCGCGCTGCGGACCCTCGCCGGCGTCCTCGATCGCAAGGGGTTCAGCCTCCTGCGTAGCGGACGCAACCGCGAGGCCGTGCCAGTCTACCAGCGCGCGATTACCAGCGCCGAGGAGGCTGATCGCCTCGCGCCGGGTCGGCGGCCGGGGCTAGCCGCCGCCTCGCTCGCGCCGTGGTTGGCGGAGGCGCTTCACCGGAGCAACCGCCACACGGAGGGCTCACAATTCAACGAGATCGGCCGCACGCGACTCCAACAATTCCTCGAGGCGGAACCGTTCCTCATGACGGCCCGCCGCCACCTCGCCTACGCCACCGGAGGCGCGTCGTTGGGCGCCTTCGCGGACTGGAATTTCTCCAAAGCCGCCGCTCTCCGGGACGAGTACCGCTCCATCTACCAGGAGATGCTGAAGCTCGATTCCAAGAATACGACCTACATCAACAACCTCGGCATCAGCTACGGGGGCGATGCCCGTCTGAACGAGCTCCAGGGAAGTTTCGCCGAGGCCGAGCAGGCTTACACCGACGCCATTTCCATCCTGTCGGTCGACTGGGCGACGCCATTCATGAAGATGAACATCGGCTACCAGAACGGCTTCCTGGGCGTGCTCTACGCCTCGACCGGCCGCGACGCACAAGCCGATGCCTCCGTCGTGCGGATGCGGGAAAACATGCAGCCCTCGATCGACCAGGCGCCGGCCGACTCGCGCGAACGCGAGGTCCGCGCGGAGGTCGTGCGTGAACGCGTCCGTGACGTCGAGGTCGCGCGGATGAACTGGCCGAAGGTCCGCGCGGAGGGCGAGGCCTCTCTGCGGCGCCTTGAGTCGGTCCATCGTGCAGCCGCTGGCGAGCAAGAGGAGTACCTCCGTCGCGAAACGCACCAGCAACTGATGCTGGCGGGGTTACACACCGGCGACCACGCCGCCGCGCGCAAGCACCTCGATGCCTGGTGGGCGCTCCGCACCCAGCTGGGAGAGCAACCGCGGATCCAGGATCGCTTCCTGGAGGTTAAGGACCAACTGGTCAAAGTTCAGGTCCTCTTCCGCGCCGGAGATATTAAAGAGGCGCGCTCCTTGATCACCGAGATCTGGCCCGAGGTGGAGGCGGTCTTTCAGGCGGCCCCCGCCGAGCGCTTCAACCGGATCCAGCACGCGTCGGCGCTCTGGGTGCGCGCCGAAGTTGACGGTACCCTCGACGCCTCGAAGCGGCGCGCGTTGCTGACTCAGGCGGCGGAAATCCTGCGGCCCCTCGCCAAAGAGGGAAAACTCACCCGCACCGACCGCGACTGGGTTCTCGCCGGCATCGAGCGCGACCTCGCCCGCTGAGCGGACCGGCCGGAGTACGGGAGCACGCGTTGACACCCTTTGGGGCCTCCTGCGCTTCTTCGCGGCCAACTCAGGAAATGGCCGCCAAGAGTCGCAAAAGACGCGAGAGCCAGGCTCAAAGCGGTGCCTGTGGTGGCTCGTTTTTCCGTGGCTTCCGTGAATTCCGTGGGCCCACCGGCACGGTTTCGTGAATTTACGATGCTGTCCGGGGAAACCGCGTTACACGGACCTAACCAGCATCGCGTGTCTTGAAACTTCCCCCGGCTTGAAGCCGATCCGCTCCAGATAATCACGATGCGCGGGCGTCGGCGCCTCGGCCGCCACTCGGTCCACACCCAATCCGCGCCACACCGACGGGTCCTCGATGAAGACGTGGCGGCCGACCTTGAA
>JBJTCH010000081.1:0-10068 GCA_046091745.1 Opitutaceae bacterium | reverse complement strand
CCGGCGGCGATCACTCCGAAGGCAAAGGCCAGCGAGCCGCGCGGCACCAGGTCGACCACCAGCGCGCTGAGGTTGATCAGCCACGCGAGGTGCGCCAGCACGGCGACCATGCCGAAAGCGAGGACGAGCCAAAGTGCGTCCACGTGCGGGATCGCCGCGCCGAGCGGCACGAGGGCGGCGCAGGCCAGCATAATCCACAGGCGGCTGCGCACGGGCCCGGTGCCGCGCTTGATCAATAAACCGGACAGCCATCCGCCTGAGAGCACCCCGACGTCGGCGGCGAGGTAGACGACCCACGTCACGCTGAGGGATTTCTGGTCGAGGCCGCGCGAATCGTAGAGGTACTTGGCGAACCAGAACTGGAAAAAAAACCAGACCGGGTCGGTCAGCATCCGGGCGAAAATGAGCAGCAGGACCTCGCGGCGCAGGAGGACGCGGTGCCACTTCCCCCAATCGGGCCCCGCGGCCGGATGGGCGGCGACGTCGGCGGCCTGCCCGGACTCGATCAGCGTGCGCTCCTCGGAGGAAAGGCGGGGGTGCTCGGCGGGACGGCGGTAGAGCCAGAGCCACGGGATGAGCCAGACGAGGCCGGCGGAACCGGTCACGATGAAGGCGGCCTGCCAACTGTGCCACGAGGCGAGGCCGACGATGAGAATGGGAGCGAGCGTCGCCCCAATCGTGGCGCCGAGCGTGTAGATCCCGATGGCGAGCCCGCGTTCACGGGCGGGGAACCATTCGGAGACGGCCTTGGGCGCGGCGGTCCAGTTGCCCGCCTCGCCGAGACCGAGCAGGAAGCGGAACGCCCCGAGAGAAGCGGCGGATCGGGCGAAGCCGGTGAGGATATTCGCGATGGACCACCAGCCGACGAAGAGGGCCAGACTGATCCGGACCCCGAAGCGGTCGACGATCTTCCCGGAGAGGATGAGCGCCACGGTGTAGGCGACCAGGAAGGCGTTGAGGACGGAGGCGTAGTCCTCGTTGGAGAGACCGAGCTCTTGCTGGACGGTGGGCGCCAGGATCGAAAGTGCCTGCCGGTCCACATAGTTGAGAACGGAGGCAAAAAAGATCAGCGAGACGACCCACCAGCGAAGATTTCGGATGCGGGGCATGGCTACTCGGGTTGGTCGCGCCAGGAAGCGCGACGTGTCATCGCCTCGACGGCGGGAAAATCAGCCGAGGTAACGAGATGGTTCATGGGTCGGGAGGGTGCGGATCTCAACGCTGCAGCACGGCGGCCCCGGAGGATTGCTTTTCACCGGAGGGCGTCACGCCCAGCACCTCGAAATCAAAGCTCGCTGCGCCGACCGGGAGCGGGACGGTGAATTCAAAAGGGTAGCTCGTATCGGTCAGCGTGGCCTTTCGATCGCCCACGGCATAGCTGAGCGCGACCTCTTTGAATTTCGAATCGTCGGCTTGGAGGTAAATGTAGGCGGTGGTCGCAGCGGGTCCGAAATTCAGGATCATAGCGCGCGTGCCGCCGAACGGCAGCTCGACGTGGTCGCGGCGCCAGGCATCGGTGGCGCGGGCACCCACGAGGCGGTCTTGGAACTTTGGCGTCACAACGAGGCCCTCGACCTCGACGGCGGTGAGCCCCATCGGCGGGATGGTGACGGTGAGTCGGCCGTCGCGAAGCGCCGTGGCGGAGCCGTCGCGGAAGACCCGCGTGCGGTAGGTTTGGCCGGCGACTTGCGGGAGAGTCGTGGCGCTGAGCGTGATCTCCGCGGACACCGGCTCGGGCGATTGGTTGGTGAAGGCGAGGTAGACGCGGTCGCGGCCACGGGCGACGAGGGTGTTGATCTCGACGGAACTGCTTTTTATCAACCGGCGGGGTAGCCAAAGCACGGCATCGTCGCGGTCGAAGAACTTTCCGGGGCGGTCCCCGTAGAATTTGCTCTGCAGATAGGCGTAGCCCTCGATGAAGTGCGCGGGAAAATCGATTTTGCCGCCGGACCGCGCGAAGGCATCCGTCACGAGGAAGTCGAGGAGGATGCTCATGTGCGGCCAGATGTGGTTGTAGTGAAATGAATTCACGCTGAGCGTCTTGTGGTCGCGCAGCGGGTAGTCGGCGCGCTCGTAGATCGTGGTGCGCGCGGTGTTGATGTGGTATCCGGGAAAATTGCGGTAGCGGCCGACGACGGCGGAGCGCGCGACGTCGTGGAGCAGTTGATCGCCGGTGAGCGCCGCGATGCGCAACATCCACGGCGCATAGTTGGCCATAAAGATGGCGCGGTGCCCCGACATCGTGCCCGAAGATTCGGGGGTGAGGCCGATCTCGGACAGGCGCCAGGCGGGCACGCGCTCCTCCGGGGCGCTCATGGGCGTGTGGCCCTTGCCCTTGAGGTACCAATAGACCGGCGCCTGACCGCCGGGATTGACCGTCACTTCCTCGTCGGGAATGCGCGGCGCCACCCAGGTGAACTGCGTGTACTGGCGGGCGCCCTGGCGGGCGGCGGCGAGGTAGCGTGGTTCCCCGGTCGCCTCGTAGAGCCGGAAGAGGTCGATCCACTTTGGAGCGAATCCGATCCAGAAGAACGTGCCGCCTTCGTCGAACCCGGTGGCCGGGCGGTCCACGCGGGCCGCGAGGTAGGCATCGGCGCCGCGGCGGGCGGCGGCGAGCAGCGCGGCATCGCCGGTGACGAGGGCGACCCCCAGTTGATTCTGCCAGCTGCCGCCTTCGACGACGTCGTCGAGATTGAGGATGCGGTCGCGGCCGAGCATCTGTTTGGCCATCCGACCCAGCACGGGTGAGGCGCCGTGAGTGATGCCGTACAGGGCGGCGAGTTCGCTCACGGGGGCGCAGGGTCCGAGCAGGAGACGCGAGGGGCTCTGGATTTTCTGCTTGGGGTCGAGGCTGAAGAGGAACTTCTCCCGCGAGAGCATGTACTCCACGATTGGGTACGCCCGCTGGTTGAAGATCTCCTCATCGTCGGCGATGAGGGCGAGGTTGAGCGGATTGAGCGAGCTGACGTTCTTCACCGCGCCGGGGACGTCGGTCGAGTAGGAGCAGCCCTTCAGTTCGTCGATGAACCAACTGTAGCGGCTCATCCCGTAGTCGATCATATTGTCCAGCGTCTCGTTGAGCGTAGCGATCGCGTTGCGGCGGTGGTCGCGGAAACCGTAGAGCCGGCGGGCGAGCGTCTCGTAGGCCTGGGTGATGTCGCCGGCGCCAGCGAAGAGGCGGAGCTTGAACGTGAAGGCCTGGCCGCGCGTGCGCTTCGACTCCGCGCCGCCGAGCATCGGCGCAAAGACCATCGGCTGCGCCTCCCCGGTTGTGTTGCGCAGCGCGACGCCGAAGCGGCTGTTGTCGAGCAGCGGCAGCGGAGAGAAGGGAAACTCGTCGGCATCGGCCACCACGCCGAGGGTGACGTCGCCCTTGCGCACGAAGGTGGCGGGCAGCGAGCACTGGAAGGCGGGCGTGAGGATCGACTGCGTCGGGAAACGTTTCTCCTGCCAGATGAAGGGCTGCCACACCTCGGCGAGAGCAGCGAGCGGATGGGCGGGCGCGCCGGTGTAGCCGACGGAGACCCACCCGTCGGTCCGGGGCGTGAGCGTGAACGTGAGCACGGGCTCGGCGTCGCCGGGCGGCAGCGTGAGGCGGGCGGTGAGGGCGAAGGCGTCCTGCGGAGCCAGGGTGAACTCCAGGGCGTCGATCTGACGCCGGACGCCCGTCGCCTTCACCTGGGTGACCGGTGCGGCCGCGAAGAGATCGGCGGTGCGTTGGTCGGTCCTGCCTTCAAGAATGCGGTCGTCGAAACCGTCGCCCGCCTGCCCGACGGCGCGTTTGGTCTTCTGCAGCGCGCTACCGGCGGACGGAGCGGCCGACTGCCACGTGACGAGATTATACGAGATCCGAGGGATGTTGCCCGGCCGCATCGCGGGCTTTGGGTCGGACTTGGCGACGAGCACGGCAAAGTCCCCACGGAAGAGCCAGGAGCCGGTGTCCTTCGTCGTGAGGCGCACGGCGCCGTCGGCCGCCGGTTCAAGGGTGTAGCGGTCGTTGGCAATCGGCTGGGCGGAAGCGGAGCCGAGCACCAGCGCCGCGAGCAGCGCTCGTAGCTTCAGAATTGGATTCGTGGTCATTTTTGCGGCAGGAACGCCTTCCTTGGTGGACCGGGCTAGAACGTACCCTTCACACCGGCGGCGATCGTGGTGCCGAAGTCGGCGCGCTGGTAGGCGCGCGCGTAGCCCGGCGTGCTGGGGCCGTAACGTTGAAAGATTTCCGGTTCGCGGGTGACGTTCCGGGCGCCGAGGACGAGGCCCAGGTGCTTCATGATCCGATACTCCGCCTCCACATCGAGCGAAAGGCGGGCTCGGACATACTCACGGGTGCCGGGCTCGGCTGTTCAGCCGACGAGCGCGCGATTCTGGCGTCCGCGGGAATTCCAGTTGAGCCGCACATTGAACTTTGGCCGGTCGAGGCTGATACCCCAGTTCTGGCTGAGGGGAATGAAGCCGTTGAAGTCCGACTGGGCTTCGTCGGACAACTTCAGCTTGGTGATGTTGTAGCGCACGTTCACGCCGCGCGCCCACGCCGGCAGGAACT
Organism: Opitutaceae bacterium; assembly: GCA_046091745.1. Lineage (GTDB taxonomy): Bacteria > Verrucomicrobiota > Verrucomicrobiia > Opitutales > Opitutaceae > ER46. The sequence goes on along the minus strand of JBJTCH010000081.1, from coordinate 5,525 downwards.
TCAGCGGTTGCCGGTAGCTGAATTCGATGCCGTCAATCCGGGTCGTGCCCGGGATGTTCTGTTGCGAGCGGAGAACGTAGTTGCTCGTCGCAAACGTCGGGTCGATGCCGTAAAATTCCAGCAGTTCCGGCGTCGCGTCGACGTCCCGGGTGCCGAAAAAGTCCTTGATGTCTTTCCGGAACACTCCGGCCGACAGTTCGCCACCGTCTTTCGGGTAATACGAAAACGAGAGATCGTAGTTCCGGGCGGTCCAGGGGCTCAGCGCGACGTTGTTGATCGTGATGACGCGCGACGTGGTGTCGGGATCAGGCAGCGTCGTGCCGGGGATGATGAAATTGAAGTTCGGTCGCGAGAGGGTCTCGGCGTAGCTGGCCCGCGCGATGAAATCCGGCGTGACGTTGAAGGTCAGATTCACGCTGGGGTAGAAATCGCCGTACTCCTTTTCGACTTTCGCCCCACGTTCCACATACTGCAGCTGCGCGAGCGCGACGGCACTGCCCACGATCCGAACCGGTCGTCCGCCGCTGAGAATGAGTTTGCCGGCGGCGTCGCGTTGATAGGTGCGCCCGAGGTCGTTGATCGGACCGGAGCCTTCGTCGTGCGTGCGCTCGTAACGTGCTCCGGCGACAATCCAGACCCGGTTTTCCCACAGCCGCAGGTCGAAGCGGAGATACTGGGCGGTGATCTCTTCGGTGATGACCCGGGAGTTCAGCGCCTTTTGTTGCACTTGATAGACATCATCGTGCTGGAAGTAGTTGGGACGGGCGACGAAGAGGTCGTAGGCCTTGAGCGGACTGACATATTGGTAGCGACCCAAGCCGTAGGGTGCGTTGACGGTGCCGGCATGGGGATCGACGAGATCGTAGTTTGCGGCCGAATTGTCCGCGTTGTTGGCGACGCCGTCCGGCCCGACGAACGTCCACTGCCGGAACGGCCGCTCCGCTAGGGAAGTGACACTGCGGTAGTCGAAGCCGGCTTTGACCCGAACCGGCACGCCGAGGTTGAAGTATCGGCTGAGGCCGGCGTTGGCGTTCTTGTTTTTGTTGATCGAATCAACCGGATTCGTGTTCACCAGCGTCAGGTTGTAGCTGCCCAGTGAGCTGACATCGACCGGCGCACCGGCCGGCGTCGTGGCGGAGATCGCTCCCGGAATCGAGTCGCTGATCCCATCGTAGCGCACCCGGAGCCCGTTGCGGCTGAGCTGCGTGCTGTTGAACCAGCCGTGCTCCATGTCGCGGAAATACGCGCGGGAATTGGAGTAGGAGGCCGAGGCATCGAATTTCCAAACGGGGCCGTCATGGCGATGCTGGGCGCTGACCACGTAGGTGCGGCGCAACGCCCGGCGCATGCTCACCGAGTGCGCGTTCGAGGCGAACGTCGCGAAGCTGTTGGCGCTCTGGGTGAAGTCGGGACCGAACGTCGCCGGCACGCTGGTGGCCGAGTCGTAAATCTGGTTGCGGAACACGGAATCGAACTCGTTCCACGAACCGCGCACGCTCAACACATCCCGCGGGGTCACACGCCAGTCGGCGGTGGCGCCGAACGAGTGGCGGGCGGTGACTTTCGGGCCGTCGATGAAGCGATAGCTCGTCAGCGCGGGGTTGGCGATCGTTGCGACGGTGCCGGGCGTGCCGGCGTTGCTCGTGGGGCTCCAGCGCGGGACGGACACATACTGACGGTTGAAGATGTTCGTCTCCATCCCGGTGAGCGTGAAACCAAAATTCTTGGTCACGGGCCGGATGTAGCTGAACTCAAAGTTGGGCTTCAGTTTTCGCGTGGGCTCCCGCTCGGGCCCGGGGGTCTTTTGGAACGAAAGGTAGTCCACGTCCTGAATGGTCTGGTGGAGCATGTTCACGTAGGCCCGGTAGCTGAACTGCGGCCGCGAGCGCTCGAACGCGCTTTTGCTCACGAGGTTGATCGTGCCGCCGATCGAATCAGCGGGCATATTGGGCGTCGGTGTCTTGGTCACCTCGACGCGGGACACGTTGTTGATCGAGAGCTGGTCGAATTCGAACTGGCGGTTGGCCACCCCCGCGCCGGTGCTCGCGACCTGATTGCCGTCGATGTTCACCCGCGTGTGCTCAGGCGGCAGGCCGCGCACCGAAGCCGTGCGCGCCTCGGCCCCCACGTAGGCGAGCGTCACGCCGGGAATGAATTTCAGAAACTCCCCGATGTTGCCCTCGGTGACGCCGCCAAACTCGTCCGCGGACACGACGTTCTTGATGTTCTCCGCGAAGCGCTGTTCGTTGACAGCAATTGCGCTGGCGTTGGTCTCCTTCACGGCAGCGACGACAAAGGCGTCGAGCTGCAGGGTGGCATCTTTCGCCGGTCCAGGGGAAGCGGCGTGACGCAGATTGAAATCCTGCGTCGCCGTCTGCCCCGCCCCGACGGTGACTTGAGCGGATTGGGGCGGGAGGCCGGTATAGAACGCGCTCACGGTGATCGTCCCGCCCGGTACTCCCGTCAGTCGAAACTCGCCGAATTCATTGGTGAACGCCTGCAGCGCCGTGCCCTCGACGGACACACGGGCGTTGTTGAGGTAATCGCCACTCGTGACGTTGAGTACGCGCCCTTGAATCGTCGCTGGGCCGGTGACCTGGGAGCTTTGCGCGCGGCCGGGGAGACTCGCACACCCCAAGAGAAAGAGGAATGCGAACATCGTCCGCCCGCGGTGCAAGCTTGGGCGCGCGGAGGAAAGCCGGAATTGCGGCTGGAGGGGTTGGTTTGCTTTCATGGCAGTCATTTTTTCAGGGTCGTGTTGTGAACGTTTTCCGGAAGCTGCCTCGGTGAAGGCCCCCGGGGGGGGCTGATGAAGCGAAGCAGCGGCCAGGCGGACCAAGGGTTTGCCGAAGAGGAGAGGCAGAAGGGGCGCAGGTGCGATGACGGCGTTATTGAAACCCTTCAATTCCCGCGGGCACAGCGCCGCCCGGCGTACCCGGGCACCCACTCGGAGCGAAGCCCCGGGGGCCGCCCCCGGACGGTCGGCAAAAAGGAAACACCGACTACCTGTCGCCGGGTTTCTGGTGGAGCGTGTAATCGTGTCCGGCGACGAGATCGAAGCTTATCGCCTTCGTCTCGGGATCGATGTCGAAGGCGACAGCCTGACCGGTGGTGGCGTCGGTGACCTGCAAGGCGGCACGGGGCGAATCCGCGTTCTTTTTGACGACCGTACTGGTGGACGCGCCATCCGGATAGGTGAACGTATACGAAAAGCCTGCGGTGGACACAGGATAGATGACCGCCTTGAGCGGCAAAGTGTCCGATAGCCGCCGCACGAAAACGCCTTTGCCGCCGACGAAGAGCGGGATCTTCCCGATCGGCATCTCGAAATCCTTCAGCATTGACGGCCCCTTGTACGTCGCGCCCGTCTCGATATCGATCCACGTTCCGGCGGGCAGATAGATGTTCATCAGGCTGGTCTTGGCGTGGTTGTCATGGAGGAGGGGTACGGCAAGGAGCGAGGGCCCGATCATCCACTGGAATTGCCGGCGGCTGCTGCTCGCGAGATCGTACGTGTTCGTATCGTCAGGGAACGCGATGGGCAATGGAGTCATCGTGTACGGGTAGCCGGTTCTGTGACTGTCCACCGCGCTGCTATACAAGTACGGCCCGAGCTGGTAATGGACGTCGATCGCTTTCTTCAACGTGGTCTGATCCGAGGCGGACCAACCGCGGTTCCAGGGGTTGTCCGAGACAGCCATGCCGGCGGTCAGCGCCAGCAGCCAGGCGTGTCGCATCGTCGCGTTCACGTTGCGCATGCTGCCAAAGCCGACCGTATCGGAGTAGACATTGGGAGCCCCGGAAGCGGCGTACTGCAGATAGTTGATCGGACAACGCAGCGTCATGCTAGCGGGTCCATTGGTGTCGTTCACGCGCGTGAGCGTACCGGGCGAGCTGTAGGCGCCGCACCGGGCCATGACCAGGGCACCGCTTTCGGCAATGGCGCGCATCGGGGCGTTGAAGATGGTGTGGTCCGGCGAGACCATCATGGTGTCTTCCTTCACACCGTTCACACCCCATCGGTCGTAGAGGCCCTTGAACCAGTCCGCGGCCCCGGGTACGTTGCCGTCGAGCAGGTAGCAGGCAACGGAAGGGAAAACCGTCGATGCCACTCTGACGAGGTCGCCGGCACCGTTTTTCAAGAAGTAGCCCTTGGCCAGACCTTCCTGGATACCGATGCTGGTGTCGAATGAGGTGGCGCCATTCTGTGAGGGCTTGGCTGCCACGTGCGGCCCGTTCTCGGGCACGAAATTCACGCGCTGGCCGATCATCCAGCGGATCCCGTTCGCCGCACACCAGTCGCCGAAATCCGGCGGCAGGGGCGGACGCGTTTCCGGGTACTTGTCGAGATTCCAATCGCCGAAGCTGGTAGTGGTGCCCGACGAGCCCCCGGCACCGCCATCCCGCCAAAACCCCGAACCGGTCACGGCCCAGCGGATCCTGTAACCGTGATCGAGGAAGCTCCGGATGGCATCCTTGCAGGTCGTGGCGCTCGTTTTCCAGCCAAGCAGGTCCCAGCTTTCGAACCCCAGCTCGAATCCGTCCATCTTCGGGGCGACGCCGGGATAACCCTCGGCGATGCGGGTGTCGCGCCAGGCCGCGTAAACGTCCTTCATTGAGCCCACAAAGTAATAGAACGTCTGTTCCGAAGTGGCTTCGTTGGCCATCTGGTAGTGGTCGGGTCCGATCTCGACCGATCCTCCCTTGCGTTCAAAGCAGGCTCCGGCTGCCCCTTGCTGCGGGAAGACCAGAAAGCTCGAGAGCCAACGGTACCTATGGCCGTCGTGCCGGATGGTATAGGTCTTCTGGCTCGTCGCCAGGTTGGCATTCGCCTGCCACGCCCCCAGGTCGCCGAGCCCGTAGGCCGCCGGACCGGGACTGGCCGTCCGCACGAGGATAGAGCCCGATCGGTCATCACCGAGCGTCACGGTCAACGCGATGGTATGTTCCTTCGCCACGAGCCGGACCAGCGCGGTTTGTCCGGCAGTGTTGGTCACACGCCAGCGCGTCGTGGCTCCGTCCTGGCGCAGGCGTTCCTGACCCTCCACCCGGCTGCCGAGGAACGAAAGCCCGCTCACGGGGTGCGCGGGCAGCGCGACCCCCGAAGGGGTGGTTACCTCGAACCGAAAGCCGGGGCTGTTGATACGAACGGAGTAGTTCGGCGTACCGATAACTTCGGCCGCCGAAACACAACGCACCGCACTCAACGCCAACAGCGCCAGGACGCATCCGGTGCCTCGGGTCATTTTCGAACTTCCGGCTCTCCTTGGAATCGGGATGCCATCAAATGCCGTTAAGAGCGTATTCAAATAATACATTGGGCGCCCTCCGATAGCTGGGTCGTATAAATAATCTGATTGCTGCAAGGAAACTGGATCCGGCGCGGTCCGGGCGTGGCGGCTGCGCCGCGTTCCGCCGTCCTCTCGGGACTGTTGCCGCGGCGCTCAATGCGTGGCGCCCAGCCAGCCGTCCCCGCAGGGCCCGCCCCCGGTCGGCATGCGGAGGCGGCCGACGGTCTCCCCGCG
>JBJTCH010000080.1:0-19708 GCA_046091745.1 Opitutaceae bacterium | reverse complement strand
GCCGCGGATCACGGCCGCGGACCGTAGGGCCGCCCTTGTGCGCCGCAAGGCGCTTCAATCCCGGCGCGGCTCCGCGGGTGAGTAACCACGGATGGACACGGATAAACACGGATGAGCCGGGCTCGGTGCAGGCGCGGCTGCTTGCCGCGGACTATGATGAAGCCAGAGAGCGAAACAGCTGCGCTGGGATTGCCGTCCGACTGGTCCGCGGCTGCCCGCCTCAGGCGGGTGAACAGCCGCGGCTACCTCGCATGATTCTCCGATTACGATGCATGCAGTGGGAGATGCTCTGCGTGGAAATCCTGAGCTCCTGATTTCCAGATTCGCTCCGTCCTCCCTTCTCCGTGCCTCCGTGTCTCCGTGGTGAAAACCCGGTGCTGTGCTTTCAAAGCCCGGCGCCACGTTCCGGCTTTCCCTCCGCCGCGGGCTGCCTCATTTCCTGCGGCATGTCCCCGCTCGCCGACGCCTATTACACCAAGACGCTCGAGATGCTCGCCCTCGCCCGCGAGCGCAACGCCGCCACCATCGCGCGGCTCGCGCCGATCGTCGGCGCCAGCATCGCCGGCGGTGGCATGGTCCACACGTTCGGTTCCGGTCACAGCGAGATCATCGCCCGCGAAATCGTCGGCCGCGCCGGCGGCCTCGTTTGCATCGGCTCGATCCCGGATCCCACCGCCGGCTTCATCGAGAACCTCGTCGGCTACGGCACGACCCTCGCCGAACGATACGACCGCCAGTACGGGCTGCGTTCCGGCGAGGTCGTGATTGTCATTTCCAACTCCGGGAAGAACTCCTCGCCCCTCGAGGTCGCGCATTACGCCAAGGGCAAGGGCTGCGTCGTCGTCGGGCTCTGTTCCGTCGCGATGTCGACCACCGCGCGCACCGTCCACCCCGCGGGCCGCAACCTCCACGCCGTCGCCGACCACGTGCTCGACAACGGTGGCGTGCCCGGCGACGCGATCATGGCGGTCAACGCGACCATCTCCAGCGGCCCCACCAGCACGTTCATCGGCTGCTCGCTCATGAACTGGCTCATGCTCGCGACCATGGAGTGGCTCAACGAACGCGGGCACCCATTGCCCGTGCTGCGCAGCCAGAACGTGCCCGGCGCCATCGAGCACAACCGCGCCGTCGGCGAGAAATACAAGCTCCGCCTGAGCAAGCAGCTCGCCTGAGGAGCGCCATGGCCCGCTCGGTCTCCTTCAGGCAACCATGAACGCAGAGCCGAGCCTTGGTCACGGAGGACACGGAGGGTCAAGCGGAGGTCGCGGAGGTGCTTTTCCGGGAATGTGGAAAGCCGGAAGAGCCGGAATAGTCCGGGAGGGATTCGGAAGCACTGAACTTCGGTCGCTTCCAGGTTTCCGGCTTTCCGCATTTCCCCAGGACGGAGCTGAAAATCCGCCCCCTTCGGAAACGCCTTGGGCCGTCAGGTCGACGACATCATCCGCGGCAGCCCGCCTCAGGCGGGTGAACCCTCCGCAGGCGGGTGAACCCTCCGCAGACGGGCAAGCAGCCGCGGCTACCACGAGCCCTCCTTATCCGTGTCGATCCGTGTCCATCCGTGGTTACTCGCCCGCGTTGCGACCCGAGGCTCGACTCCTCGACCTAGCGCTTTGGTTGCGGCTCCGGCGCGTCACCTGAATCAACTTCCCTTTCACCATGAAATTCCGGATCGGCATCGACGGCGGCGGCACCAAGACGGAGGGCATTCTGCTCGACGCCGCCGGTGCGATCGTCGCCCGCCACCTCGGCCCGGGCTGCAATCCCAACGTCGCCGGTCCCGCCGCCGCGCGCGCCGTGGTGGTCGGGGTGATTGATGCGCTCCGCGCCGCGGCGCATCGTCTGGCTCCCGGTGCGGTCATCAGCCGCACCCATCTTTATTCCGCCGGAAACCGCTCTTTCTGGAGCGAAACCGTCGCCACGTTCACGGATTGCGGGCGCACGTTTTCGGCCGACGACTCGCATCCCGTGCTCGAGCTCGCGACCGGCGGGCGACCGGGTCTCGTGTTGCACGGCGGAACCGGATCGTTTGTCGCCGCGCGCGCCCCCGATGGCTCCGTCCATTACGCCGGCGGTATCGGCTGGCGGTTCGGCGATCCGGGCAGCGGCTACGATCTCGGGCGTCGCGCCGTCGGCCGCGCCCTGCTCGAGCTGCAGGGCTGGTCCGCCCCGACCGCGCTTTCGGCTCTCGTGCGCGCCCACGCCGGGCTCGGAGCAGCGGCCGATGCGCCCGCGCTCACGCGGCATTTCTACCAGCACGCCGAACCCAACCAGCTCATCGCCGGCCTCGCGCCCGGGCTGCTCGCGCTCGCCGCCGACGGTGACATCGAGGCGCGGCGGATCGTCACCGACTCCGCCGGCGAACTGCTCGCGCTGGCGCTGCGCGTCGTGACCCGCCTCTTCCCCGGGGTGACACCCGCGACGCTCGCCGCCGGAATCAGCGGCCCGATTCTCACTCACGTTGCTCTCGCGCCGTTCTGGTCGGCGGGCTGTCCGCTGCGCGTGACGCCCGTGACGGGCGCCCCGATCGAAGGAGTCCGCCGGCTGGTTGCGCGCGCGGACTGAAGGAAGGAAGACGGGGAGACTTTTGAGAACGTGGAACTCGGGGGACGGAGAACGACCACGAAAACGTGAGACCCGGAGGTTGGCCCGCGGAATTTACGGAAACGCGGGAAAACCAAGGCGCCGGTGACGACCGGGTTGAAGTTGATCGTTTAAGTTAAAGAGGGAAGGGGCGGCGGTCGGGTGACCGTTATCTCAACCTCAACCTTGAACCTAAACCGGAGCGCGCGACGCGCGTTCCTCCCCACCGCGAAATCCGAGGGATCGACGGATCGCCGTCAGACTTTTTCTTCCACCACGGGATTCGTCAACGCGCCGATCTTCTCGATTTCGATCGTCACGGTGTCGCCGGATTTGAGCCAGACGGGCGGGTTGCGGGCGAAGCCTACGCCGTGCGGGGTGCCGGTGAGGATGACGGTGCCGGGCAAGAGGGTTTTGCTGGCGCTCAGGAAGGCGATGATGGCGGGCACATCGAAGATCATGTCGTCGGTGCTCCAATCCTGCATGGCCTCGCCGTTGAGCACGGTGCGGATGCGCAGTTGGTTGGGATTCGGGATCTCATCGCGCGTGACGAGCACGGGCCCGAGCGGGCAGAAGGTGTCGAAGCCCTTGCCCTGGCACCATTGTCCGCCGCCGCCGTCGCGCTGCCAGTCGCGGGCGGAGACATCGTTGGCGCACGTGTAGCCGAGCACGTAATCGAGGGCGCGCTCGCGCGGGACGTTCTTGGCGGCGCGACCGATGACGACGGCGAGCTCGCACTCGTAGTCGACCTTGTGGCTGGCGAGGGCGCGGGGCAGCTCGATGGGGTCGCCCGGGTGCTGCAAGGCGGCGGTGTTCTTCATGAACAGCACCGGGTGGGGCGGGAGCGGGCTGTTGCTCTCGGCGGCGTGGCGCCGGTAGTTGAGCCCGATGCAGAGGAGATTGGCCGGGGCGACGGGGGCCAGGAGCTTGCCCGGCTTGAAGGCGGGTCCTGTGACCGAGAAATCGCCGTAAAGGTCGCCGGTGAGAGCGCGGGCGGAGCCGTCAGGTTGCAGGACGGCGTGCGCGGGTCCGGCCGGGGTGAGGTGGCGGATGATCTTCACGGGGAAAATTGGCGCGAGCCGTCCCCCGCGAGGCGAGCGGATTCAGAGGGAAGGACGAAGGGACTAAGGGACCAAGGGACTAAGGGACTACGGGACAACGGGACAACGGGACGGAGGGACGAAGGGCGCCCGGGTGGCGGAGCGTGAGCGGAGCCGGGGGGCCGACCGGGCGCGCCGCGTTAGAACATCCCCTTTAGGCCGAAGACCCAGTTGGCGCCGTATTCCTGCAGCTGGCGGAGGGCGCGCTGCTGGCCTTCGACGACGCCGGGGGGCGTGTGGTACCAGAGGACGGGTTTGCCGGTGATGTTGCGCACTTGGGTGTAGAGCGTGAGGCGGGGGTTGAGGCGCCAGTTGAGCGAGACGTCGAATTGTGTGATCTCGCCCTGGTACTGGCCGTAGGTGGTGCTGTCGGGCGTGTCGGGGCGCCACACCATGCCGAGGGAGCCGTTGAAGCGCTTGTAGGCGTAGCCGAGGCGGGACGACACGCGGTGGGGCGCGAGGTTGGCGCGGCGGCGGTCGGCGTAGGCGCGAGAGTAGGCGACGTTCACGTTGATGCCCCGCAGGTACTCGCTCGGGAGGAAGCCGAGGGTCTGGTTGTAGGCCAGGTCCATCGAGCGGAACTGCTGCTCCTCGTTGCTGTTGACGGTGGTGCGGAAGGTGTAGGGCGCGAAGTCCGGGTCATCGACGCCGAACTGTTCGGCCGTGAAATCGAAGGTCTGGCGGAAATTGGTCGCCCGGTTCTGGGTGAGATCGAGGGTGAGCTGCCCGGGCGACCGGCCGCGGAAATAATAGGCCACGCGCGATTGGAACTTCTGGTGGTACTCCGGCTTGAGCTCGGGGTTGGGGGCGCTCACGCGCAGGTTGACCTCGTCGATGCCCCAGAGTCCGGTGACGTTGTCGATCGGCGGGCGGGAGATGGCCTTGTTGTAGCCGATTTGGAACTCGAGGTCGGGTGTGAAGTAGTACTTGAACATCGCCGAAGGGAACGCGTTGCGGTACGCGCCCGTGCGGGTGACGCGGGGGTTGCGGGTGTATTGGTAAATCATCCCCGGCAGGGTGAGCGCGCGCCCGCCGTTGGTGCCGGCGGCGTTCACCGCGTAGCCGGCGGCGATGATCTGCGCGCGCGTGAGCGGATCGAATTCCTTCACGGCGTTCTCCGTCTCCTCCAGGCGCACTCCCCCGAGGAAGGTCAGGCGCGAGCCCAGCCGCACGGTGGCCTGGGTGTAACCCGAGGTGACCGTCTGGCGGAAGTCCCGCGGGTTGGCGAAGAACGAGGCGTAGTAGTTTTCCGGGGTGCCGGTGTGGACGAATTGCTCCGGCCGGGCGCGGAACAAGGCGGCCACGGCGGCGCGGTTCACGCGCTGCGGCATGCCCGGCGCGCCCCTGACGTTGTACACCGTGAGGCCGTTGGTCGTCCCCATGTCGAATGGATGCGGCGAGATGAAGGCGGCGCCGAGGTTGGCCCAATTGCCGGTGGTGGCGTTCTCGAACGCGCCCGTGGTGGGGTTCACCCGCACGGTGTTCCCGCCCGGCCCGATGTAGGACCAGATGTCCCAGTCGCTCACGATGTTGTTGTTGCGGCTCTCCTCCTGCCATTTGCCGCCGGCCTTGAGGGAGGTGGGGAAGGCCTTGAGGAACGGCACCGTCCAGCGGGCGTTGAGCTGGCCGCTCCAGATCTCCGTGATCCACGTGCGGTTGTCGTTGTTCACCCGCGTGCCCCCGGAGCGCGCGTTCGTGTCGCTGAAACTGGCGCGATCAAACCAGTCCTCGCCGGAGGTCTGGCGGATCGTCCACTCCCACGAGCCCGGATGCGGGCGCGTGGCGGTGAAACCGGCGGCGGCGCCGCCGCCCTCGCTGTTGCTGAAGCCGCGCTCGAGCGCCTCGTAATTGTTTACCGAACGCGAGTAGCCGGCCGCGCCGTCGATCAGCCAGCCCCCGTCCTTGAACTCGAACTTGGAGGAGGCCGTGCGGGTGTAGGTCAGCTTCGCGGAGGTGCCGCCGCCGTTGTTGAGCTGGGCGACGTTGGCCGTGCCCTCACGCCGCGCGACGAGATTCATCATGCCGTCGCCCCCGATCGAACTGCGGCCGTTGTTCACGTTCGCGTTGTCGTTCGCGGCGACGAACGTGAAATTGCGGTTCCAGAACTCGCCCTCGGTGTAGGTGTAGATGCCGGTGAGCGACACGGCCAGCTTCGGCGTCACCCTCCAGTCGGCCGTCAGCGTCATCGCGTCCTTCAGAATCGTCTTGTTGCCGTCCTTGAAATCGATCTGGCGCACGACCATCGGGCGCGGGTCAGCCACCGTGGGGGAGCGGTTGTAGCCGTTGTTGACCACGTATTGCTCCGTGTACGAGTGCGCGTGACTGGCGGAGAGCAGGACGCCGAAGCGCTGGTTCAGGAAGGACTCGGCGTAGTCGAACGAGTAGTTCGGCTTCCACTTGTAGGAGGTGCCGTCGAGCGGTCCCGCGGTCTTCCGCCAGGTGAACTCCTCGGCGTTGAAGTTCAGGCTCGTGTTGTAGGCCAGCGTGCGGCCCTTGCGGTCGAACGCGCGCTTCGTCCGCATGTTGATCGTGCCCGCCGGATTGTCCGCGTCGGAATCCGGCGCCGAGGTGCGGTTGATCTCGATCGACTCGATGGCGGTGATCGAGAAGCCCTCGAAGGAGGTCGCGCGGGAGTTCGTGCCGCCGCCGCGGTTGGCGTCGGCGCTGGCCGAACGTATGCCGTCGAACGACACGCCCACATACTGCGAGTCCATGCCGCCGAGGCGCGGTCCGCGGGCCTCGGACTCCACGTAGTCGAGATCCACGCCCGGGAGGTATTTCAGGAACTCGCCGACGTTGCCGTCGGTGACGTCGCCGAAGATGTCGGACGCGACGGAGGTCGTGATGCTCATCGAGCGGCGCTGCGCCATGATGGCCTTGGCGTTGCCCTCCCGCTCGCTGGAGACGGTGAAGGCCTGCAGCTGCACCGTGCCGCCGGCCGGCGCCGCCGCCGTGCTGGTGAGGTTGATCTCGCGCACCACGGTCTGCCCGGCGACGACGGTGACGGACTCCTTCACCGTGTTGTAGCCGGTGTAGTTGACGGTGATGGAAGCGGCGCCGGCCGCGACGCCGGAAAACGAGAACGCGCCGTCGTTCTCCGAGTACGTCACCTGGTTGGTCCCGTCGAGGCGTACCTCGGCGTCGCGCACGTACTCGCTCTTGGCCGGGTTGAAGATCCGGCCCTGGATGGCGCCGGTGGATTGCGCGCGGAGGCCGCACGCGATGCCGAGGGTCAGCAGGAGGAGGGCGACGCGCCGCAGCGCGCCACCTTCCCGGGAGGGGGAGGTCAGGGTCATGGTCGGTGCAGGGTTTCAAATGCGACCCCCAGAACGACCGGAAGCCGCAACGCAGCTCCGGCACGGAGGTCAATCCGCACGTTCCCGCAAGTCGCCGCCGCCGATTATCAGCGGCCGGCCTGACCCCGCCGTCAGGCGGTTTCCAAGCCCCGCATCGTGCCTGTCGAGGTCGCGAATTTGTCGGCCTCGATGCCCATCCGTTGGAGCATTGAGACGAAGAGATTCGGCAGCGGGTAATTGTGGACGCGGTCGAACGCCAGATGCTGCCCGTGGCGGAAGCCACCGCCGGCGAGCAGCGTCGGCAGATTCGTCGTCACGTGGGTGTTGGCGTTGCCGAGGTTGGAGCCGTACAGGACCATCGTGCGGTCGAACAGTGTCTCGCCGTCCTCACGCACCGCCTTGAGGTCGTTGAAAAGGTCGGCGAGGAGGCGCATGTGCCACTCATCGATCGCCTTCAGCTGCGCGATCTTCGTCTCCGAACGTCCGTGGTGGGAGAGGTTGTGGTAGCCGTCGGTGATCTTCACCTCGTGATCGAGGTCGATCGTGGGTGAGTTCACGCTGTCGAGGAGGAGCGAAATCGAGCGGGTCGAGTCCGTCTGGAACGCGAGTTTCGCCATGTCGTACATGAGCTTCACCTTGTCCATGTAGGCCTTCGGGCTGGCGGGATCGAGGGGCACCGGCGCGCTCACGCGGGGCTTCGGACGCGTCTCCCACTCCCGTGCCGCCTGCAGGCGCTGCTCCAGCTCGCGCACGCTCGTGAAATACTGGTCGAGGCGGTCACGGTCCCGCGCGCCCACGCTGCGCTGGAGGTCGCGCGCCTGACCGCCGACCGCGTCGAGGATGCTGCGGCCTTGCGCCAGCTTGCGCAGCTGTGCCTCCACCTCCGCCGGCGATCCCTGCACGAAGAGGCGGCGAAACACGTCGGCGGCCTTTTCCTCGCAGGGGATCAGCACGCCGGAGGCCGTCCAGGACAGGCTGCGCGTGCCCTGCTGCACGTTCACGCCGAGCGTGAGCGACGGGAAGCGCGTCTCATGGCCGATCCGCTCGGCGATGTACTGGTCGAGCGAGATCGTGTTGCGGAAGCCGCCGCTGCCGGGATGCGGCGCCGCGGTCAGGAAACAGATGTCGGCCGGATGCCCGCCATCGACGTCCGGATGCCAGACGCCGCTGAACACCGAGAAATCATCCCGGTGCGCGCGCAGGGTCTCGAGGTACGGCGAGAGCGCGTAGCCGCGGCCCGTTTCTTTCGGGAAGAATTGGTCGGGGAGCAGGCCGAGGTTATTGCACACCGCCAGCATGCGCCGGGGCTTGGCTTTGCCCTTCGACGAGGTTTCGGCCCGCGCGAAGGCCGGCAGCATCGAGTCGAGGAACGGCAGCGACATCGCCACTCCCGTGCCGCGCAGAAACTGGCGGCGCGACACCGAGCGCTGGGTGGAGACACGGACGGCCGGGGCGGAAGGAGCGGATGGGGCGGAGAGCATGGCGGGGAGGGGAAACAGATTCATCGCTACCGTCGCTCGCGGGGGAGCGCGGCGGGCGGGGATTACTTGAAAAAGGAAACGCTCACCGCGCCGGCGCGCAATCTTCGATCTCGTTCCGGCTTACTTGCGCCGGAACAACTCGCTTTGCACCACCTCGTGCACCAGCGAGCGCACACCGTAGCCGCCTGCGCGCGTCCGGCCGAGGATCGCCTCCACCGCGGCGCGATCGCTGAACCGCACCGGCGCCCCCGTCGCGTAAACCACCAGCTGCCGCAAGAGGTTCCGCGCGATCTGCGCCTCGTCCTCCAGCAGCAGGCGCTTGAACTCCCGCACGTCGGCGAAGGGTTTCCCCTCCGGGGTCTGGCCCGTGCAGTCCACCGGCAGCGCCAGGTGAAACGCGAATTTCTGCCCGCCCCGCCCGATCCCCGGCGCCGCCTGCGCCGGCTCGCCCATTGCGCGGTAACGCTCCCGGAACCCGCCCATCACATCAAAGCTCTCCAGCGCGAATCCCGGCGGGTCGATCTTCACGTGACACGAGGCGCAGTTCTCCAGCGTGCGATGTTTCTCCAGCTGCTGCCGGATCGTCGCCGCGCCGCGGATGTCGGGCTCCACCGCCGGCACGCTCGGCGGCGGGGGCGGCGGCGGCTTGCCGATCAGGCGCTCCATCACCCACGCGCCGCGCAGGACCGGCGACGTCGTCGTGCCGTTCGCCGTCACCTTCAGCACCGCCGCCTGCGTGAGCAGCCCGCCGCGCACGCTGTCGGCCGGCAGCGGCACGCGGCGCAACGCCACGCCTTTCACGGGCGGCAGACCGTAGTGGAGCGCCAGCTTCTCGTTGAGCAGCGCGAAGTCGGCCGCCACCAGCGTGCGCGCCGGCAGGTTCTCCCGCAGGAGTTCACGGAAGAAGAGCCGCGTCTCCTCCAGCGCCGATTCCGCCAGCAGGTCGTCGAGGTAATAGTCAGGATAAAGGATCTCGTCCGGCGCCGTCGCCACGATCCTCCGCAGGTCGAGCCAATGGTCGAGAAACGCCTCCGAGAAGCGCGTGGAGCGGGTGTCGCCGAGCAACCGTTCCGTCTGCGCCGCCAGCACGGCGGGGTCGCGCAATGTTCCCGCGTCCGCCGCCGCCCGCAGCTCCGCGTCGGGCGCGGAATTGATGAGGAAAAGCGCGAGGCGCGTCGCGAGCGCGTGGTCATCGAGCGGTCCCGGCCGCGCGTCGACCGTGACAAACTCCGGCGAGCACAGCACGGCCGTGTAGGCCGCGATCATCGCGTCCGCGAAACCACCGCCCGCACCAAGCGTGTGCTCGAACACCGGCAGGAAACGGTCCACCTCGCCCGCCGGCACCGGATGGCGGTACGCCGCGCGCAGGAAGCCGCCTAGCAGCCGGCGCGCGTCGGCGCGGGGAGCGGTGGAAACCACCTCGACGCCTTTGCTGCCGGTGGCCGGGTTGCGCACCGGCAGGTCGCCGAACAGCCGCCGGTGACCGGCCGTCGGCCACGTGTCGAGGAGCGGCCCCTTGACCTCCAGCCAGCGGAAAACCACGCCGGGTTGACCGTCCTTCTCGGCGAGCGGGTTCTGCCAGCGGCCCGCGCCCGGCCGCGAACGGAAGAAGCGCGCCGCGTCGGGCCGGATCGTCTCCCCCTCCAGCAGCCACACGTCGAGTTCGTGCACCGCGGGGTCCGGTGTGACGTCGAACTTCCCCAGCCACCGCAGCTGCCGCGGAGGGATCTCGGAATAGATTGTGACCGGCTCCTCGCGGCGGCCCGGGGACACGTCATCGAGATCGGGAATGTACCAGCGGTCGGGTTTGCCCTTCACGGGTTTCGTCGGGCCCACCCAGACCGAGAGCGCGTTGAAACGCAGGCGGTAGCGTCCGGCCTGCGGCGCCTTGAAGCCGCTGAACTTCGGCTCGAGCGGCTCGTAGGTGCTCGCCACCAGCCCCACGCCCTCCAGCTCGCGCGTTGCGGGGTCGGCCGCGCCGACCGTCACGGGCGCCTTGCCGGCGCGCACGTCGGGCTGCGCGGAGCGGTCGAGGACGGGGTACGTCGCGCGCTCCGGCGCCGTGTTCATCACGGTGAACTTCATCGGCCCGGTGAAGCTGCGCTGCTCGCGGGCGTAGTAACGAGTAACCTTGGTCTCCGGCTGCTCCGCCTGCCGGGCCAGGACCTGCCGCAGGGCGTACTCGGCCGCGCCGAGGTAGCGCGCCATCTGCACATGCGAGACGTCGAGCGCCTCGCTCACCTTGTTGAACCGGAAGGCCTCGCCGTCCTCGGGCAGCCATTCCTTCACTTGCAGCCACGGGGCCTGCAGCAGGTCGCGCACCGCGTTCTCATACTCCAGCCGGTTGAGGCGTCGGCGCGTTGCCCGGCCCTCCTCCGCGAGCCGGGCGTTCTCGGTCGCCACCAGCTCCGAGGCGATCGCGCCAAGGAAGGCCTGCGATTCGTCCGCGCCCGGCCGCGGCTTCTTCGCCGGCGGCATCTCTCCGGATGCCACGCGGTCGTGCAGTTTCACCCAGAAGGCGTGGTTCCGCGGATCCGCCGGTTGAAACGCCAACGTGTCCAAATCGAGATCCCCTTTTTTCTCCACCGCATCGTGGCACGACGCGCAGTGCCGTTCGAGAAAGGCCTGCGCGGACGCCGGCAACGTGACGCCGGATTTCGCGGGTGCCGCGGAAAGGGCGGTCGCGACGAGGGCGGACAGGGGGACAAATAAAACGGCGAAACGCACGGTCGGCGGGGAGGGGCGGGGCGGAAAAGGGATGCTCGGCGGCGCAAACCGCCGCGTCAATCGACGCCGCGGGCCGCCGCGACGTTACGGCTGATGCCTCCGGTGCGCTTTACGCGGTGCGGGTTCGCAGGCACGTTCCCGCCATGCCCGATGAGCCGGAGACGCCGCGCCGCCCGTTGCGCTTCAAGCCGACGGAGTTCGAGGTGGTGAACGAAAGGACGTCGCCGCCCGCAACGGAGGCGGAAGCTCGTCCGGATCCCGGGCCGTCGGCGAACGAGAGCGGGAAAGTTGATCTGCGTGACATCCTTCAGGATGCCGTCCGCGGCGTGCCGGTCACCGGTGTGCATCGCGAGTGCGACCGCGACAACGAGGTGCGCGGTGTGATGCGCGCGGAACAGGCGCGTCAGGAAAAGGCGGGCCTGTTCGAAACCGGCCCGCTCGACGACTCGAAGCGGCGGCGCCAACTCCGGCGTTTCTGGATCCTGATCGGCACCCTCAACCTTACCGGCGGCACCGTCGCTTTCCGCGCCGGCCCCGGAGACCCCTTGGTATTTACCCTCGCGATCGCCGCCATGGGCGCGTTCTCCGCGACGCTCACCTGGCGCACCTTTTTCCTGCGCACGTACTACGACGAGTGAGTCGGAGGGACGAAGGGTCCAGGGGACTGGCTGTGGGGTGGGGCCCTTGGTGGAGGTGCCGCCGGTCGGGCGCCCGTAACAATTCCTTGCGGGTCGCGTCCGAGGTTTTGTACTCCGTTTGGAAGTCCCCGGTCCGTTTTCCACGGATCATTGCACGCCCCGCGGAGTCGTCGGTTGCCGACGGCCTCCGCTAAACGCCTTTCGCATGAACACCAAACCCCCGCAAACCGCCCTTCGTTGGGCCAAACTCAGCCTGCTGCTCCTCGGCTGGTTCGCCGCCTGCCTGCCCGCCTGGGCGCAGGGCTCCGGCACCGTCCAGGGCCGCGTCTTCAACCCCGCCACCGGCGAGTACGTCCGCGACGCCGAGGTGCGTCTCGATGGCTCCGGCCAAGTGGTCTACTCGGCCAACGATGGTTCGTTCACGCTGCTCGGCGTGCCGGCCGGCGCGGCGTCGATCACCGTGAACTTCGCCGGCTACAACACCGTGAAGGACTCCTTCACCGTGACCGCCGGGCAGGTCGCGACGCGTGAAATCAACCTCACCAGCACGTCCGCCGCACCCGCCGGCACGTCCAAGGACGGGGTGCTGAAGATGGAGGCGTTCAGCGTCTCTTCCGCGCGCGAGGGCAATTCCAAGGCCATCATGGCGCAGCGCCGCGACATGAACATCATCACCTCCGTCTCCTCCGACATCTTCGGCGAGGTGACCGACGGCAATGTCGGCGAATTCCTGAAGTACCTCCCCGGCGTCGACCTCGACTACGTCGAGTCCGAACCGCGCGGCCCCCGTCTCGGCGGCATGGACGGCCAGTACGTCGGCGTCGCCTTTGACGGCATGCGCACCGCGAGCGCCGACGCCAACCGCGGCGGCGGCTCCGCCTCCCGCGCCACCAGCTTCGAGGGCTTTTCCATCACCTCGGTCGACTCGATTGAGATCAACCGCACGGCGAGCCCGGAGAACGACGCCGACTCCCCGGCCGGCACGGTTAACATGAAGTCGAAGCGCGCCTTCGACCGCAAAGGACGCGTCTTCAACTACAACTACTCGCTCAACTTCAACGGCGAGGAGTTCACGCTCCGCAAGACCCCGGGCATCCAGGACGGCCGCGAGAACCTGATGTCGTACAAGTGGCTCCCGAACTGGCAGCTCGCCTACGCGGAATCGTTCGCCGACCAGAAGTTCGGCATTCTCCTCAGCGCCAGCCACTCCAACTCCTTCACCGAGCAGCTCTCCGAGACGGTCAACTACAGCCGCGCCCCGGTCGGCGCGACGGGCGCCGACAGCCGGCCGATGGTCGTCCGCCAGATCACCTTCGGCGACGGCCCGAAGTTCATCATCAAGGATGCCCTCCTGCTGACCGCCGACTGGAAGGCCACCCCGAAGCTCGTGGTCTCCTTGAACATGAGCTACTCGTACTTCGAAGGCCACTTCTGGAACCGCAGCTTCGACTTCGTCGGCGCCAACGACAACGCGAACATCAACAACGGCCGGCCCTCCATCGGCGGCGACGGTCTCCTCACCGTCATCGCCGACCGCAACGCGACCGCCAACGTCGCGACGGTCAACAACGGCGGTGGTTCTTCCTCCAAGCTTTCCTACAACCGCCAGTTCGCGCCCCGCTTCGAGTACAAGTCGGGCAACTGGGTCGTCGACGGCGCCTTCGCGTTCTCGTACGCGAAGAACAACTACGAGTCGCTCGAGCGCGGCTTCTCCAACTCCGAGGACGGCCGCGTGCCCTCGAGCTGGATCGCGACGCGTCCCAACGTGAACTCGTGGGAGTGGACGATCCGTCAGACCTCCGGGCCGGACTGGTATGACCTGCGCAATTGGAACTATGCCGACAGCCGCGCCGGCGGCACGCGCGTGAACAACGATAACCGCACGTGGATCACCGAGAAGTGGACCGGTACCGTCAACGCGCGCTGGGTCGTGCCGTTCCTGGAGCGGTTCCCCACGGTGATGAAGTTCGGCGGCAAGTGGGATGAGGAGACCCGTAAGAACAACACTTACAGCGAACTCGATATCTGGTCCTACATCGGGCCGGGCGGAAACACGGTCTCCGTCAATCCCAACACCGGCGCGATCATCAACACCGCCTACGGCAACTGGGCGAACGTCGGCCCGGAGTTCATCTCCCAGCATCCGTTCGACATGGGCACCTCGAACTCGCTCACAGTCTTCAACATCAACGGCGTGCAGGGCATGCCGCCGCGCGTGAGCCGCACCGAGGTCGCCAAGCTCTTCGCGACCCGTCCCGACCTCTTCGTGCGCACCGCGACGCCCGAGAACTTCTACAACGCGATGTACGCCCAGCGGCGCCACTTCGTGCAGACCATCAACGCGGGTTACTGGCAGGCCGACACCCGCCTCGCGTCCAAGCTCATGGTCCGCTTCGGCGTGCGCGCCGAGCAGACGGTCAACGCGTTCCGCGAGTTCGATCCGCTCACCCGCTCCCAGCTGCTCGCCAAGGGCGTCGCGCTCAACCCGCCCGGCACCAGCAACGGCCGCCCGCTCACGGTCGACGGCATGCGCACGATGTTCGAGACCAACCCGCGCGTCACCCGCAGCTCGAAGTACACCAACTGGTTCCCGTCGTTCGTGGCCAAGTACAACTTCCTGCCCAACCTCGAGTGGCAGGCGGGCGTCAACAAGGGCATCTCCCGCCCGGGCGTCGACAACCTCACCGGCCTCTGGGTGATCAACGACAACGCGAATCCGCCGACGGTGAGCGCGCCCAACGCCGGGCTGCAGCCCGAGTACCACAAGGTCTACCAGACGCGCCTCGCGTACTATTTCGGCGGCAAGTCTCCCGGCCAGGTGTCCGTCGCCTTAATCCAGGACGAGGCCACCAACTTCATCGTGTCCCGCACCTATTCCGCGGACGAGTTCGGCGTCGATGACCCCGACTTCTCCGGGTACAACTTCATCTCGACGACCAACACCGTCGCGCTGCAGCGGTACAAGAACCTCGACCTGAATTACAACCAGACGCTCGGCTTCCTCCCGAGCCCGTACCTGCGCGGCATCAACATCGGTGGCACCTACAGCCGCTCGTACGCCAACCAGCGCCGCAACAACCTCGCGCCGCACCGCGCCACCGCCCGCCTCGGCTACTCCTACGGCCGGTTCAGCGGCTCGATCGGCGCGATCTGGATCGACGACCGCCCGATCGACGGTGTCTACGGCCGCATCTGGGGCGCGATGACCAAGTACGACCTTTCCGCCACCTGGCGGCTCAACAAGTGGGCCACGCTTTACATGCAGGCCCGCAATCCGACCAACCAGAAGGACTTCCGCTACGAGTCGCCGCTCGGCGTGCAGGAGGGCAAACAGAAGCACCTGCGCTTCCAGGAAATGTACGGCGACAACTGGGTGTTCGGCGTGCGCGGCCAGTTCTGACGGCCGACGACGATCCCTCGCCCTTCAGCGCCGGCCCTCCGCGGGCCGGCGCTTTTTGTTGGCCCGCTCCGTCACCGCGCGCTGCGCTAAATGCCATTGGAACCCACCGTCCCGCCCTCCCGTTTCCGCTCCGCGGCGCCGGCGCTCACGCTCGTCGCCGCCGTCACGCTGGCCTACGCGGGTTCGCTGCGCGGGGGATTTCTCTGGGACGATGATCTCCACATCACCGCCAACCCGACGATCATCGGTCCGCTCGGGCTGAAGGAGATCTGGACCTCGGCGCGCGCGAATTACTTCCCGCTCACGCTCTCCAATTTCTGGGTGCAGCACGCGCTGTGGGGACTGGAGCCGCTGGGTTACCGGGTCGTCACGCTGCTGTTCCATGCGGGCGCGGCGCTCCTGTTGTGGCGGGTCCTGCTCCGGCTGAGCGTGCCGGGAGCTTGGCTGGGCGCCGCGCTCTGGGCGCTGCATCCGGTGCAGGCGGAGTCGGTCGCCTGGATCTGCGAGCTGAAGAACACGCAGTCCGCCGTCTTCTTCCTCGCGGCGATCCTCAGTTACTTGCGCTGGCTGGAGCTGCCACCAACGGGATCGCGCCGGCGCTGGTACGCGGCGGCGCTTGGCTGCGCGGCGCTGGCGATCCTCAGCAAGCCGTCGACCGTGATGCTGCCGGTGGCGCTCGCGCTCCTGGACTGGTGGAAGTCGCGCGAGGTCGCGTGGCGCAACGTTATCCCGCTCGCGCCGTTCCTCGCGCTTTCGGGGGCCGCGGCGGCATGGACGATCTGGGAGCAGCGCTACAACTCCGGCGCGCTCGGTCCCGAGTGGAGCCAGACCTTCGCCGAACGCGTGATCATCGCCGGCCGCGCGGTCGTCTTCTACCTCGGCAAGCTAGCCTGGCCCGAGCCGCTCACATTCATCTATCCGCGGTGGAAAATCTCGGCGGACCAGGTCGCGGCCTTCCTGCCGGCGGCGGTGGTGGCGGGGGCGCTCGCCGCGCTCTGGCTGGGGCGCGCGCGGGCCGCCGCCGCGGCGGCTTTTCTCGCGATGGCGTACTTCGTCGCGCTGCTCTTCCCGGTGCTCGGGTTCTTCAACGTCTACTTCTTCCGGTACTCTTTCGTCGGGGATCATTTCCAGCACCTCGCCAGCATGGGCCCGCTGGCGTTGGCGGGCGCGGGGCTCGCTCTCGCGACGCGGAGGTGGGCCGGCGCGGTCCGCCGGGCCGGAGCGGCGCTGCTGTTGGGATGGCTTGGTTTTCTCACGGCGCGCGAGGCGCGCGAGTACCTCGACCACGAGCGGCTCTGGCACGCGACGCTCGCCGACAACCCCGGCGCGATCATGGCGTGGCTCAATCTGGGCGACACCTACGTGAAGCAGGGGCGCCTCGAGGAGGCTGTCGCCACGTTCTCGCACGTCACGCGGATCAAGCCCGACGACTTCGACGCCTACAACGATCTCGGCGGCGCGCTGCTGCAGCTGGGTCGCCACGCCGAGGCGTTGGTCGCGCTGGAGCGCGCGGCCGCCTTCGCCCCGCGACGCGCGGCGATCCTCAACAACCTGGGCACCGCCCAGCGAATGCTCGGCCGGCGCGCCGAGGCGGAGGCGAGTTTCCGTCGCGCGCTCGAGGCCGATCCGACCTATGCGGAAGCCTACAATAGCCTCGGCGTCGAGTTGGCGGACGCCGGCCGGCCGGCCGAGGCCATCGCCCAGTTTGAGGCGGGGTTGCGGCTCAACCCGCGGAGTGTCGCCACACTCAACAATCTCGGGAACGCACTCCGCGCGCAGGGGCGTTGGGAAGACGCGGTGGCGCGGCATCGCGAGGCGCTGCGGCTGAAACCGGATTTTCCCGACGCGCTGGCCGGTCTCGGGCTGGCGCTCGTCCTCTCGCGTCAGGCCGAGGAGGGACTCCCGCTCGTCCGCCGCGCGGTTGAACTGCGGCCCGACGATGTCGCGGCGCGCACGCTGGCGGGGCGGGCTTTTGTGGCGGCGGGTCGCGCGGAGGAGGCCATGCCGCATTTTGCCCGAGCCGCCGAGCTGGCGCCGGAGTCGGCCGATGCGCGCAACAACCTCGGGTCGGCACTCGCCGAGGCGGGGCGCCCGCGCGAGGCGGTGGTCGCGTTCGCGCAGGCTGTGCGGCTCGCCCCGCGGCTCCTCGCCGCGCGGGTCAACCTCGGCAACGTCCTCGGGGCGATCGGGCGCTGGGAGGACGCGGTCACGCAATTCGAGGCGGCGGTGAAGCTCGCGCCGGAAAACGCCGACGCGCACACGAGTCTGGGCGTCGCCCGGGTGAACGCGGGCCGGCCCGCGGAGGCGGTGGCCTCCTACGGGACCGCGTTGCGGTTGAAACCCGGTGACGCCGCGCTGCACGAGCAGTTCGCGCAGGTGCTGCGCGCCCTCGGCCGCGCGGCGGAGGCGCTGGCGCAGCTCGAGCGCGCCGCGGAATTGCGACGCGCCGGGCGTTAGGAAAACCGCGGATGACCCAGCGGGGTCCGGTTCGCGGATCACCCAGCGCGACTCCGCCGCAGCCGAAGCATCGTTCGGGCTGCGTCGAGCTGGGAGTGATGAGGGCCCCTGCGTCGTCGATGGCCCAAGGTCTCCCCGGTCTCCCGCGTCGTCAGAACGTGTAAGTGCCGCGGAGGGTCCAGTTGTGTCGCACGCGGGGAAGCAGGTAGCGGACGATCACGCCCGGGGCGGTCGCGGAGTACGGGAGGCGCGCCTCCTGTCCCAGGATGTTCTCGACGTTGAGCTGGAGATCGAGGGCTTGGCCGCGGCGCAGGGCGATGCGCTTGCCGAGCATGCCGCTCCAGGTAATCGCGCTGCGGCCGAGGATGACGGCATCCTTGTTGGCGGCATCGTAACCGATCACGGCCGGGCCGCGGTAATTGGCTCCGAGCCCGGCGCGCGCGCCGCGGAGGAGACGCGCGGCGTCGTTGGAGAAACGGTAACTCGAGAAGGTGTTGAAGGTCTGCTCGACGTGGGCGAACGGCGACTTGCCGGTGCCGCGCAGGAACGGATCGGCAACGGAGAGGCCGTAGGCGTAGACGTCGGCGAACGTGGCGGGGTTGGTGACAAAGTCGCGCTGCGGCGTGCCATCGCGGGTGCGAACGAACGTCGCGACCGCGGCGGGCGTGTCGTCGAGGCGCGCGGTGCTGCGCTCCCAGTCGGCTTTCACGCTCGCGAGAAAAGCCATCGAGTCGGAGAGGATGTTGGCCTGTCGGAGCTGGTTGCGCGCGGCGTTGAGCGTGATGCTCCAGCCGGGGGTGAGGCGCCCGGTGATCTCGATCTCGGTGCCGCGGCCCTCGAGATCGGAGGCGTCGCGCGCCTGCGACTCGGTGTTGAGGAGCGTGATGCCGGCGGCGGCGACCGAGGCGGGCAGCGGCTGACCGCGGGCGCGGAGCGTCGTGAGCGCCGCGTTGGCGGCGGTGCAGATGTTGTTTTTGGGCGCGTTGAGCGAGGGTTGGAACTGGTTGACGCCGTCGGCGCGGTAGACGTTCACGTTGGCCGAGAGGCGGCCGCCGAGGAGCATCAGGCGCACGCCGTAGTCCTGGCCGTCGCCCTCGATCGGCGGGAGGACGCGGGCGAAGATGTCCTTGAAGGCGCCCTGCGGGAACACGCTTTGCGAGCGGTTGTAGGACAGGCCGAGCCACGACCGCGGGGAAACGACGGCGCCGAGGGTTTTGGTGGCGCCGTTGGAGACGGTACGATTCGCGCCCTCGAAGCGGTACGGGCGCGTGATCCACGCGTTGGTGGAGTTGGGCAGGCGCTCGCCGCCCGCGTTGGCGTCCATCACCTCGGCGCGGTCGCGACGGTAACCGCCGGTGAGCACCACGCGGTCCCCGGCCCAGCGGCTTTGGAGGGCGAGCATGCCGCTGGTGTTTTTCGAGCCGACCCACGGGTAGAGGCCGTTGTAAACGAAGCCGGCTTTCATGCCGGGCGACTCCGGGATCGGGTTGGCCCAAGCGTCGAGCCCGCCGCGCGCGCCGCCCGGCCGGTTGAAGTCGAGGTAGGTGCGGCGCAGGATCGTGTTGGTGGCGGAGTCGATGGGCTGGGAGTTGCCGGGCGCGAGGTTGAACTCCGCGATGTTGCCGTTGCCGAAATAGCCGCGCTCCTTCTGCCAGGCGGCCGCGAAGCTGTGCCGGCCGAGCCACGCGCGGCGCCGCGAGAGGTCGAGTTCGTATCCGACCGTCGCGCGCCAGGTCTCGGTGCGCTGGTCAAAGAGCTGGCGGATCGCCTGCGATTGCACGTAGGGCAGACCTACGAACGGGTTGGCCCGCGCGATGTCGGGCAGCAGCGTCCCGGGCAGGCGACCCGCCGCGATCACGGAATCGCCGTCGGCGAAGTAGGCGCCGGGCAGGACGGGATTCGCGTCGCCGACGGCGTTGGCGTTGGGTTGGGTGAAACCGCGGAAGTAGGTCGTGCGGGCGTAGCCGAGCTCGACGCTTGGGCCAACCCGATCCCGGAGTCGCCCGGCATGAAAGCCGGCTTCGTT
>JBJTCH010000079.1:0-3979 GCA_046091745.1 Opitutaceae bacterium | reverse complement strand
TTCGGCACCGCCGACGACATCCGTCTCGTCCGCGCGCTCATCGACAAGCTCGACATCGTGCTGCCGCAGGTGCGCATCGAGGTCGTGATCGCCGAGGTCACGCTCGACGACCAGAGCGCCTCCGGCATCAGCGCCCTCGGGCTCAAGGTCGAGGCCGACAAGCTCATCGGTTTCTCCGGCTCGACCGTGGGGGCGAGCGTGGCCAATGGCGCGATCAAGCGCCCGGGTTCCACCGGCCCCTGGGACCTCGCCGCCGAGATTTCCCTCAACACCACCCCGCGCAAGCGGCAGAACGCCATCTCGACGGTGCCGACGGTCGTGACCAGCCACGGCAAGCAGGCCAAGTTCTTCAACGGCGAGACCCGCCCGGTCGTGACCGGCACCATCCAGTCCGCCGCCGGCGTCAGCACCGGCCTCGCCTCCAGCTCGACCGTCACCCAGCAGCAGATCGGCACCACTCTGACCGTCACGCCGTTCATCGGCGTCGATGGCGCGGTGCAGCTCGACATGGTGCAGTCCGTCGAGGACGTGACCGGCGAGGTGCTGGTTGACCAAAACAAGCAGTACGTCATTGGCCGCCGGGAATCGACAAACTACGTCTCCGCCAAGTCGGGTGACATCATCGTGATCAGCGGATTCCGGAAGAAGTCCAAGCTCAGCAGCGCCAGCCGCTTCGGCCCGATACCGATCATCGGCGATCTGCTCGGGTCCCGCTCGAAGGGCGACACCATGAGCGAGCTCGTCTTTTTCGTCCGTCCCGTCGTGCTGGCCAACAATCCGACGGTGGACAACGCCGAGGCGATGCGCCGAATCGACGGCTGGCCTTCACGCGACGAGGTCAAGCGGGAGATCGACCCGCGCTTCGTCCCGCCGAAAAAGTCCCTCCTCGAGAAGATCCTGCCGTGAGCATGGCTGTCGTTGCGGAGGTCCTGCCTTCGGCGCTCGCGGGGACCCTCACCGAGGAGCAGCGCCAAGCGGTGCTCGAGGCGCCGCGCGAGAAGCGTCTTGAGGCGCTCGCCAGCGCCCTCGGCCGGCCCGAGTCGGAGGTGCTCGTCCATCTGGCTCAGGCCGCGGGGTTCGATGTCGCCAGCAATCTCGAGACCGATCCCGGCGCCCGCGGGTTGCTGCCGCCGCGCCTCGTCCACGAGTATCAGATCATCCCCATCCGCCACGGCGAGGCCGCGGAAACGGCCGAGCCCACGTCGTCCACCCCGCTGCACATCGCGACCGCGTGGCTGCCCGACGCGCTGATGGCGGACTGGATACGCACCTTCACGCCGCGGCCGCTGGCCTGGCACCTCGCCGTGCCCGAGCGCATCCATCAGCTGATCATCGAGAACTTCGGCGTCGGCTCGGGTTCGCTCGACGACAGCGACGAGACCTACGTCGCCCCTGAGGCGCAGAAGGAATCCGAGGAGGTGGTCGACGAGGATGCCGCCGTGGTGCGCTTCGTCACCGATGTCATCACGCAGGCGATCAACGACCAGGCGACCGACATCCATTTCGAGCCGCAGGAGGGCCAGCTCCGGATCCGTTACCGCGTCGACGGCCTGCTGGTGCCGGTGCCCGTGCCCGAGAACCTGCTGCGCTTCCAGGACGCGATCATCTCGCGCCTGAAGATCATGGCGCGGATGAACATCTCCGAGAAGCGCCTGCCGCAGGACGGCCGCATCAACTTCCGCGCGGGCGGCGTGGTGCTCGATATCCGCGTGTCGACCGTCCCCACGATCTACGCCGAGTCGATCTCGCTGCGTCTGCTGAACCAGAAGAAGGAGGCGTACACCATGGACCGCCTCGGGATGAGCGCCGAGGAGCAGGGGCAGATCACCAGCATCCTCGACTACCCGCACGGCATCATCCTCGTCACCGGTCCGACCGGCTCGGGCAAGAGCACCTCGCTCAACGCCTTCCTGCGTAAGATCAACTCGACCGACCTGCGCATCATCACGATCGAGGACCCGATCGAGTACGAGGTGCCCGGGGTGAACCAGATGCAGGTGCGGCCCGAGATCGGCCTCACGTTCGCCGACGCCCTCCGCCACGTGCTGCGGCAGGACCCCGACGTGATCATGGTCGGTGAAATCCGCGACAAGGACACCGCCGAGATCGCCATCCGCGCCTCGCTCACGGGTCACCTCGTCTTCTCCACCCTGCACACCAACGACGCGCCGGGCGCGATCACGCGTCTCGTCGACATGGGCATCGAGCCGTTCCTCGTGGCCTCGGCCATCGAGCTGGTCATCGCGCAGCGCCTCGTGCGCCGCCTTTGCACGGAGTGCTCGCGGCCGGTCTCGATCCCGCGCGTCAAGCTGCAGGAGAACCTCGCGATCCTCGGCTGCGACGCTTCCGAGGCGGACGCCGCCGCGAATCTCCGGGAGCCGGTCGGCTGCGACCGCTGCCGCGGCACCGGTTACCGCGGGCGCATCGGCATCTTCGAGATCTTCCGCCTCAACGAGGAGATGCACCAGCTGGTGCTCAAGCGGGAGAGCACGCGCACGCTCGCCGACTGCGCGCGCCGCAACGGCATGCGCACGCTGGGCCAGAGCGGCTGGGAAAAGGTCCGCGGCGGCCATACCACGTTCGACGAGGTGCTGCGCGTGATCACGATCACGGAGAAGTGATGCCGCGGTTCGCCTACAGCGCCCGCGATGCCGCCGGGAATCCGGTCTCGGCCGAGTTGGAGGCGCCCGGCCGCAAGGACGTCCTGCGCATCCTCGCCGCCCGCGGGCTGCGGGTGTCCTCGGTCACCGAGCTCACCGGATCCGCCCCGGCCAAAGCCGCGTCCCGGGCTGGCGCGGGCAAGCCCGCCGCGCGTCCCGCCGCGGCGCCGGCTTCCGCCGCCGCGTCCCGCGCGGCCCGGGGCGCGCCTTCGCGTCGCGAGTGCCTGCCGTTCCTCGAGGCCTTGCACGATCTCGCCACGAGCGGACTCTCCGCTGGCGAGGCCGTGCGATTGCTCTCGGTACGCATCAAGGAACCCCGTCTCCGCGCCCTCTCGGCCGGCATCTGGGAGCGCATCAGCGAGGGCGCGCCGCTGTCGCGCGCCATGGCCGCGTTTCCCGCTGTTTTCGAGACGTCGGTCACCAATCTCATCCAGGCCGGCGAGGCCACGGGCTCGCTCAACGACACGCTGGCGCGGCTCATCGCCCACCTGACCGAGCAGCGCGAGCTGCGCCGCCAGTTGGTCGCGGCGCTGGCCTATCCGGTCTTCATGGTCGCGGTCGCCTTCGGCGTGATCATCTTCTTCCTGGTCTTCCTGCTGCCGCGCCTGAAGACGCTGCTCACCTCGCTGGGCGGCAAGATGCCGTTCTCCACCCAGCTGCTCATCAGCTTCTCGGAGTTCGCCCTCAGTTTCTGGGGCCTCGCCCTGATCGCCGCCGCGTTTGTGGGGTTCAGTTCCTTCCTCGGCTGGCGCCAAACCGCGGCGGGCCGCGTCGCCACCGACGCCTGGCTGCTCCGCGTGCCGCTCGTCGGGCCGTTCATCGTCTCCCGGACCGTGTTGGCCTTCGCGCAGACCCTCTCCGTCCTGCTCGAGAACGGCATCACCGCCGCCGAGGCGCTGCGCATGACGGAGAAGCAGATCGACAACACCTTGCACCGCGACGCGTTCAACGTCGCCACCGCCCGCGTGCTCGAGGGCGAGGCGCTCTCCGTCGCGCTCGGCCGCACCGGCTGCTTCCCGGATCTCGTGCTGGACCGTCTCTCCGTCGGCGAAAACACCGGCAACGTCGTGCCGAGCCTCAAGCAGATCGCCGCCGCCTACCAGCGGCAGATCTCGGCGCAGCTGAACCTCTTCACCAAGGTCATCGCCAGCGGCGTGCTCATGGGAGTCTTCGTCTTCGTCGGCTTCATCGCCTTCGCGATCGTGAGCGCCGTCTTCCAAGTCAGCGCCAGCTTCCGCGTGGGAGGGTAAGGGCACGGGGGGAGGAAGGGACTAAGCCGGATCGATTCAGTTGAAAAGAGGCGCACCGTTAGGCGGGGT
>JBJTCH010000078.1:0-5044 GCA_046091745.1 Opitutaceae bacterium | reverse complement strand
AATCGAGCGGGAGAAGCGGAACCTGAAGGTCTCCGAAACCGACGCCGCGCTGAACAACGCGAAGGTTTCCTCGGCCCTCTCCATTTTCGGCGGCGAGTCCGCGCAGTATCGCAAGCGCGTCGCCGCGGAACGTGTGGAGCTACTCGAGGCCGAGAAGGACATCATCGAGCAGATCGCCATCGCCCAGAAGCCCGAGGAAAAACAGCTCCTGCAGAAGCAGCTCGACGAGCTTCGCGAAATGCGCCGCCAGCTCGACAAAAGCCTGCGTTGAGAAACTCAGGATCGGCGAAACGCACGTCATGATCGCCTGGGGCATCAGCCCCGGCTTCATCATATGCGCTTCAAAACGGAGGGATGGGATGCAGCCGGGGAAGGCGCGAATCCGGCCCTCACGGCTCCGGAGTATTGCTCGGCCTGGTCAACGACTTCCTCGAAGAAGCGTTTCGCGCGACCGCGGCGGCGATTCCGCTGCGCGGTCTCTCTAGGGTGCGAGTGGCAGGGCGTGCTTCAGGATGAAGTCCACGATCGGCGCGGGATCCTTCAGGCTGTGCGGGTGGTGGTCGACGCCGGGCTTGAGGATCACCTCGATCGACCCCCCGAACTCGCGGTAACGCTTTTCCAGGACCGCCGTGTTCTCGGCGTAGGGCACGACGCGGTCGGCGTCACCGCAGACGGAAAGGATCGGCACCCCCGCCGCCGCCAGCGTGCGCAGGCGCTCGAGCGGGCCGCGGAATTTCTCCAAGGATTCATCGTTCAAGCCGTAGGCTTCGAGGCACTGCGCCCACTCCTTCGCCTGACGGTTGCGGCCCGGCCAGCTGCGGATGTCGAGCACCGGAGCATCGAGGTAGAGCGCCGCGACGCGCTTGGGGTGCGCGAGCGCGAAGTTGATCGCGTAGAGGCCGCCGCGGCTGAAGCCCTCGAGCACGGCGCGGGGTGATAAACCGAATTGCACCACGAGGTGCGCGTAGAATTGCCCGAACCACGCCATCGCCTTGGGCGCGCCGTAAAGGTTCTTCGCGTCCATGTACGCCACGTGCCAACCCTTCCCGAGCAACGCCAGATCGGCCTGTGGCTCATGTCCGAAAAACTCCGTGCGCCAGATCCAAGGGCGCCCCGGCGCGGGTTGCGCGGGCAGCACGAGCAGGCAGGGGCGGCCCGCGACGGTGAAATCGAGCCGCGTGAAGCCGTTCCATTCCGAGCGCGCCGGCGCGGAAGCGGCTTCGGCCGCGGGCGCGCGGACTCCGGCGAAACCGACGACAACGAGGGCCAGAAGCAGCAGGCGGGATCGCATGTCCGAGGAGCGACCTGCCGCCGGCGCGAGGCAAGCGCGAAGCCCCAGCACGGGCTGGCATTCGACCGGCACAGGGGCAAAGTGCGCGCGTCACCGCATGGCCAAGGTCTACTTTTATTACTCCGCGATGAACGCGGGCAAAAGCACGGTACTGCTGCAATCGAGCCACAACTACCGCGAGCGCGGCATGCGCACCCTGCTCTTCACCCCGGCGATCGACACCCGCCACGGCGCGGGGCGCATCCGCTCGCGGATCGGGCTCGAATCGGACGCCTTTTCCCTCGGCGCCGCCGACGACCTCATCGCGCGCGTCCGAGCCGAGCACGCCACCGCTCCGGTCGCGTGCGTACTGGTCGATGAGGCGCAGTTCCTCACGCCGGAGCAGGTCTGGCAGGTCAGCGACATCGCCGACGCACTCGACATTCCTGTGCTGTGCTACGGGCTGCGGACGGATTTCCAGGGAAAACTCTTTCCCGGCAGCGCGGCGCTCCTCGGCATCGCGGACGACCTCACCGAGCTGAAGACCATCTGCCATTGCGGCCGCAAGGCCACGATGAACCTCCGGGTCGACGCCGAGGGCCGCGGCGTGCGCGAGGGGGCGCAGGTCGAGATCGGCGGCAACGATCGCTACGTCGCGACCTGCCGGCGCCACTTCAAGGATGCGCTCGCGGGCCGCATCACCGTCCGGCCCGACGTCCGCGCCCCGCACTGAAATGCCCGACTCGCATCTGATTTTTCTCGGCACCTACACTCGCTCGGGCGCCAGCCGCGGCATCTACGCCGTGCGGATGGACCATGAGACCGGCTGCCTGAGCGCGCCCTGGCTGGCCGCCGAGGCCGCCGATCCCGGCTGGCTGGAGTTTTCAGCGGACCGCCGCCTGCTGTACGTCATCCACGCCTCGCCCGCGCAGGCGGTGGCTTACCGCGTCGACGCCGATGCCGGCCGGCTCACGCCACTCAACGCGCCTCTGCCGACCATCGGCGGGATGGCCGCTCCGTGCCATCTCGCGTTTGATCGCGCGGGCCGCGCACTGGTGGCCGCGAATTACCACGAGGGTTTGGTCGCGTCCCTGGCGGTGAAATCCGACGGCTCTCTCGGCGCACCCGACTTGATCCGTCACACCGGCCGCAGCGTGCATCCGACACGGCAGGAAAAACCCCACGTGCATTCGGTGACGCTGTCGCCCGACGAACGCTTCGTGATCGTCGCCGACCTCGGGACCGATCAGGTGGTCTCCTACCCGTTGCTGGCGAACGGATCGCTCGGACGGGCCGCCGCGTCGTTTGCCTCGAAGCCCGGCGCCGGTCCGCGTCATGCCAAGTTCAGCCGGCATGGACGCCACCTGCACGTGGTGAACGAACTCGACAACACGATCACGACGCTCGCCTACGACAACGGCACAGGCGCACTCAGAGCATTGGAAAGCGTGAACACCCTCCCGGACGACTTCGCCGGCGCGAGCACCGCGGCGGAGATCCGGGTGCACCCGTCGGGCCGCTTCGTTTACGCCTCGAACCGCGGCCACGACAGCCTCGCGGTGTTTGAGGAGGACGCCGCCACCGGCCGCCTGCGGCCCGTGCAGACGATCGCGTCCGGCGGACGCACGCCGCGGAATTTCGCGCTTTCGCCCGATGGCCGTTGGCTGGTTTGCGGACACCAGGACACCCCGCTGCTGACGGTTTTCGCCGTCGACGCGGCGACGGGCCGCCTGACGCGCACGCCGCATGCCGCCGAGGTGCCGGTGTGCATCTGCGTGGCGTTTCACGACTAGCGGCGAACTCGGATCATCGCACCGGAACGGGGGCATTATTCCCGCTACTTTTCCGGAGCGCCTGCGCACATCTTGCTAATCGCTGGGCGCTCGGCCGACGGCCCGTTGACTCGCGAAAGCGGACGCTGCCACGCTGCGGTCACTCTCAGGGTCAGCCCCAATACTCCCGAAACCCCGGGGGGCACTGAGCGATCCTCGGTCGCGCCCCGGTCCATCAAGGATGTGGTCATCCGCCTCGCCGGAAACTCGCAGGACGGCATCCAGGCCGTCGGCGGTTTCCTCGCCCGCCTCGCCGGGCGCAGCGAACAGGACGTGATGACTTACATGACGATCCCGTCGACCATCTCCGGCGGGCCGTCGATCTTCCAGGTGCGCATGGGCACCGGCGACATCCTGTCGGCCGGCGACCGCGCCGACCTGCTGGTGGCGTTCTACCAGCACAGCTACGACGCCCACATCGGTTCGCTGCGGCCGGGCGGCGTGCTGCTGTACGACAGCGACCACGTGAAGCCGGTCGAGGGTGACAAACGCTTCACCAGCGTCGCCTGCCCGATCACTTCCGCGACCGTCGAGGCCCTCGGGGGCACGGCCAAGGACAAGGGTAAGAACATCTTTGTCCTGGGCCTGATCGCGCGGATCTTCGACCTCGACGTCCCGAAGCTCACCACGCTGATCCGCGAGCGCTTCGCGGGTAAGAACGAGGACATCGTGCGCAACGCGTTGCTCGGTTTCGACGCCGGCTACGCGTGGCCGCAGAACAACCTGCGCGACCTGTTCTACCGCTTCGAGGCGATCGACCAGGCGGTGGCCCGCTCGGGCCGCCCGCAGATCACCCTCGATGGCAACTCGGCCATCGCGTACGGGTTCATCGCCGCGGGCGTGCGCTACGGCGCGGGTTACCCGATCACACCGTGGTCCTCCATCATGGAGACGCTGCGCGTGGAGTTCCCGAAATACGGCGGCATCTTCGTGCAATGCGAGGACGAGATCGCGTCGATCTCCACCGCCCTTGGTTTCTCCTACACCGGCAGCGTGGCCGTCACCGGCAGCGCGGGCCCGGGTCTCTCGCTCAAGATGGAGGCCCTCAGCTGGGCGACCATGGCCGAGATGCCGATCGTCGTCGTCAACGTGCAGCGCGGCGGCCCGTCGACCGGCATGCCCACCAACGTGGAGCAGTCGGATCTCATGCAGGCCATCTTCGGCAGCCACGGCGACACCCCGCGCGTCGTCCTCGCGCCAAAGAACGTCGAGGACTGCTTTTACACCGCGATGGAGGCCGTGCGCATCGCCCGCGAATACTCCACGCCGGTGCTGCTGCTTACCGACCAGGGTCTCTCGTCGCGCATCGAGGCCTTCGACGAGCCCGAACTGCCGAAACTCATGACCGACGCCAAGGTCGACCGCTCGGAGCGCCCCACCGACTTCAAGCCGTACCCGCTCGACCGGATCACACGGCACGCCCCTGCCGGCTCGCGCATCGCATCGGGCAAATACCCGACCGTCACCGGCCTCGAGCACGACGAGATGGGCCACCCCACGGGCAGCCCGAAGCTCCACGCGCAGATGAACGCGAAGCGCCGCGAGAAGATCAAGGCGCTCGCCGCCACCCTGCCCGCCCCGGAACACTCCGGTGACGCCGAGGGCGACGTGCTCCTCGTGACGTGGGGATCGAACTGGGGCCCCGGCCGCGAGGCGCTGACCCGCGTGCAGGCCGCCGGCATCAAGGCCGGTCACATGCACATCCGCCATGTCCACCCGTTGCCGAACGGCCTCGACGCCGTGTTCGCGCGTTACCGGAAAATCGTGGTCGCCGAGCTCAACGACGAGGGCGTCTACGGCTTCGGGCAACTCGCCATGATGCTGCGCGCCCGTATCGCCAACCCGGCGATCGTGAGCGTCTGCAAGACCGACGGCCTCACGTTCAAGGTAAGCGAGCTGGTCGCCGGCATCGCCCGCCACATCGGCCACGCCGCGCTCCTCG
>JBJTCH010000077.1:0-7417 GCA_046091745.1 Opitutaceae bacterium | reverse complement strand
CTGCACGACGGAGTCGGGATGCGGCGTATAATCGTCGGCGGCCGCGGCCGGCAGACGACCGGCGGCGCATATGGAAAATAGGCCGAGCGCGAGGAACGCGCGACCCGGGATGAGGGCGGGACGGGGCATGGGGAAAACGGGGAAACGGCTCAGCGGACGGCGAAGACCGTCTCGTCGACGAGCATCTTCTCGGGATAGACAACGCGGCCGCGCATCAACAGGTCGCCGTCGAACATGTCGTGGCGCACGTCTTCCAGCCGGATGCCGTGCTCGATGCGTTCGGGGCGCATGCCGGTGAGGATCGATTTCGCCTTCTCGTCGGCGAGGATCACCGGCGCGTGGTACGCGAACAGGTAATCGAGCTGCCGCGCGCGGATGAGCTCGCTGATCAGCTGCGCGCCGCCCTCGATGAACACCCCCGGGATCCGTTCCTCCGCGCAGCGGCGGCGGAAGTCGGCGATCGGCACACGCTGGTTGGACGATTCAAAGATCCAGACCTTGATGCCGGCGTCGCGGAGTTTGCGCACATAGCCGAGGCCGCCGTGGGGCGTGGTCACCACGATCGTGCGATCGCGAAACGCGTCCGTGAAGACGTGCGGCGGGTTCTTGTCGACGACCGTGCGCAGCAGACCGTCGAAAACGAAGCGCCACGGACACCGCTCCGGCTCGCCGGGCAGGCGCACGGTGAGTCGCGGGTTGTCCTTGAGGACCGTCATCGCCCCGACCGCGATGGAGGGAAACAACCGCCGCCAGCGATGGACGTCGGCGCGCGAGGTCTCGTTCGTGATCCAGCGCGACTCTCCCGTGCGACAGGCGAGCTTGCCGTCGAGCGTGGACGCCACCTTCGCCGCGATCAGCGGACCGCCGGTGGTGATCCAATGGTTGAAGATCAGGTTCAGGTCGGAGCACTCGCGCTCGAGCACACCCGTGACGACCTCGACCCCTCGCTCGCGCAGCACCTCGAAACCGCGGCCGGCATGCGCGGGATTCGGATCGGTGGCGCCGACCACCACCT
Organism: Opitutaceae bacterium; assembly: GCA_046091745.1. Classification (GTDB taxonomy): domain Bacteria; phylum Verrucomicrobiota; class Verrucomicrobiia; order Opitutales; family Opitutaceae; genus ER46. Next base: position 6,402 of record JBJTCH010000077.1, on the reverse strand, counting down.
GGCGGATTCCCGCGGCGAGGATCGAATCGGTGCAGGCCCCCGTGCGCCCGTGCGTGCAGCAGGGCTCCAGCGTGACGTAGAGGATCGCTCCAGGCCGGGGCGCGCGCCCGAGCGCGGCGAGCACCGCCTTTTCCGCGTGCGGACCTCCGTCGGGGGCAGTCGCACCCTCCGCGACGATCTCGCCATTCTCCACGATCACGGCGCCCACCATCGGATTGGGATGGGTGGTGCCCCAGACCCCGCGCGCGAGCTCCAGCGCCCGCCGCATGAACCAGACGTGCTCGGATTTATCCGCGGACATAGGGATTGCCGCTCCGTTCGTCCGCGACCGTGGTCGCCGGACCGTGCCCGGGGAGCACCTTCGTCGCGGACGGCAGCGTGTAGATCTGCTCGCGGATCGACTTCAGGAGCAGCGCGTGATCGCCGCCCGGAAAATCCGTGCGCCCGATGCTGCCGCGGAACAAGGCGTCGCCAACGAACGCCGCGACGAGCGTCGGGAAATAAAAGAGGACATTTCCCGGGCAATGCCCCGGCACATGACGGATCTCCACCGCCAGCCCGAGCACCTCGCGCTTTTCCCCGGGCGCGACCCAGTGGTCGACGTGCACGCCCTCGAGGTTCAAGCGCTCCCCCATGTACCGCTCCATGATTTCCGGCGTCTCGATCAACGGCCGGTCATCGGCGTGCGCGAGCACCTTGGCGCCCGTCGCGCGAGCCACCTCGGCGGCGCCCTGCATGTGATCCCAGTGGCCGTGCGTGATCCACAACTCGACCAACCGGCAACCGCGTTCCGCGAGCAGCGGCTTCACCTCGGCCCAGACCTCCCCCGGCGCGTCGATCAGGAGCGCCTCGCCGCGTTCGGGCGCGCTCAGGAGGTACGCGTTGGTGTCGATCGGGCCCGCGGGAATGACGTCAAGCTGCACACCGCCAATTCAACCCGCCGCGGCCAGCGCGCAATCCCGCAGTGGAGACCGCGGGACGCGGATCAGGCGAGACCGAGCTTCTTCAACACCTCGGGCGGCGGCCCCTCGAACTTCTCGAGCGCCACATTGCCGACGTAGCCGATATCCTTCATCCCCGCCGGAGTCGTGTAGTAGCCGCTCGCGCAGAGATCGCGAAAACGCGCGAAGAAGCGCGCCGCCTGCCGCAGCTCCGGCTTGGCGTCGGGCAGATGGCAGATGTCGTCGCAGATCGCGTTGCGTTGGCGGACGATCAGACTGGCGAAGTCGTTTTGAAACCGCCGCTGGGATTCGGCCTCGAGCCAGGCGAGTCCCTCGCGGATCAGTTTCTGATCCCGGTCGTGGTTGGGGTACGGCGCGCTCACCCATTCGTCGATGAAGTCGGGCACCTTCACGCTCGAGGCGGAGGGACCCTGGTCGTCGGCCGGGATGATCGTGTCGCACAACACCGCGGCGGTCGCCTTCTCCGCGGCGGTGAAGGTCAGCGGCCAGCAGTCGCCCGCGGCGTACTTCTTCACCAGATCAGGGTCGGTGCCGTAACCCTTGACGGGCGCGGCGGGAGCGGCGGCCCAGGTGAACTGGCTGCCGGCGGCGGTGGCGGCCGAGGCGGCCATCACCCACTTGATCATCGTGCGGCGGTCCATGGCTTCGGAAACGGGATTCATCTCAAAGCTCTCCTTTCTTGAGTCCGGCGAGCAGGTGGTCGCTGGCGCGCCACGCGAGCGCCATGATGGTGAGCGTGGGGTTCTTGTCCGCGTTGGAACAGAACGGGGCGCCGTCGGTGAGGAACAGGTTCTTCACGTCCCACGTCTGGCACCATTGGTTGGTCACGGACTTGCGCGGGTCGCTGCCCATGATCGCGCCGCCGACCTCGTGGATGATCTTGCCGCCGGGCTCGATGGCCTTGGCGCCGTCGGCCTGCGGCTGCGCCCGCGGCTTGCCGCCCATCGCGGTGATCCAATCGGCGAACGTCCGCTGCATGTGCGCGGCCTGCCGCGTCTCGTGCTCGGACCACTTCCAGTGGAAGCGCAGGGCTGGGATGCCCCACTTGTCCTTCACGACGGGATCGAGGTCGCAGAACGACTCCTCGTTCGGGATCATCTCCCCGCGGCCCGCGAACCACATGAACGAACCGTAGTAACGGCGGGCATCCTCCTTGAACTTCCGTCCGTAGCTGCCGCGCGCAAAGTTCTCCATGCCCGCGCCGGTGCCATAGCCGGGCATCTGCCGGCCGCCACCGAACTCGATGTGGTAGCCGCGCGCGAAACCGAGTTTGCCCGCGAGTTGCTCCTTGTAGAGCCACCACGGCACATAGGCGTGGTTGCCGCCGGCGCCGTCCTCGTTGTGCAGAGGCAGGCTCTCCATCGCGGGGATCTGGCCGCCGAGCGAGGCGCCCACCGTGTCCATGATGTACTTGCCCACGAGGCCGGAAGAGTTGGCCAGGCCCTGCGGGAACCGGGCCGACTTCGAGTTCAGCAAAATGCGAACCGTCTCGCCCGAGCTCGCGGCGAGCACGACCACCTTGCCCTTCACCGTGCGCTCCTTGCCCGTGCGTCGGTCGATGAACACCACGCCGGTCGCGCGGCCGTCGGGACCGACCGTGACCTCACGCGCCATCGCGTCGCTGATCAGGTCGAGGTTGCCCGAGGCGAGTGCCGGAGGAAGGTGGACCGTGGTCGACTGGTAGGTGGCCTTGATCGAGCAGCCGCGACCGCACGGCGTGGCCCAGAAGCACGCCTGCCGCGCGCGCATCGCGTCGGCCAGCAGACGCTGGGCGCGGGGATTGCCGGGATGGATCTTCGCCGGCAGCACCGCGGGATCCTGCTTCTGCGTGAGCACGGCCCGATGGATCGGCACCACGGGCAGACCGAGCTTCTTGCCGTGGTGCTGCCCCAAGCGTTCCGCGGCGCGAAAGGCCGGCGGGGGCTGCAGGCAACCCGCGGGTGAGTCGGGGGTATTTTCCAGGCCGCGGTTGTCGCCGTAGACGCCGATCAACATCTCGACCTTGTCGTAATAGGGAGCGACGTCCTCGTAGTTCAGCGGCCAGTCGAAACCGAGCCCGTCCCGGGAGCGCGGCTTGAAATCGTACGGCCCGTTGCGCAGCGAGATGCGGCCCCAGTGGTTCGTGCGGCCGCCGAGCATGCGGGCGCGCCACCACCAGAACTGGCGCTCGGGATCGGACGACGCGCTCGTGTACGGCTCGCCGGGCACCTGCCAGCCGCCGTCGACGGTGGCGTCGTGAAAGCCGAATGGCTTGTCGGGCGTGCTCGTGCCGCGCAGGGGGGCATCGCCGTTCGTCTGGAACATCGGCGTCTCCTTCACGGGGTCGTAATTGCGGCCCGCCTCGAGCATCAGCACCTTCGCTCCCTCGAGCGCGCAGGTGTAGGCGGTCTGGCCGCCGGCGGCGCCGGAGCCTACCACGATGACATCGTACTGGGCCTGGGCCTTGTCCGGATCAATCAGGGGCATGGTTTGAAAACGGGGATGCGCGGATGAGAAGCCGCGCGGCTCCGAAGGCAAACCGCCATTTGCGGTCAACCCGCGACGGCCGCGACAAACTCGGCCCGTGCCTCCATGTGCGGATTATGTCCGCACCCCGGAAGCACGCGGATCTCCGCCCGCGGAAAATGCCGGCGGATCACCTCGTGGTCCCCGGGCTCGATGTAACTGGAGTCGCCGCCCGCGATTAAGAGCACCGGGCCTTCGAAACGATCCTTTTCGGAAAGCGGGTTGGCCTCGAGGCGCGGCAACGCGTCCGTGAGCGCGGGAAGATTCACCAGCCACGACCAATGGCCCGCGGCGTCCCGCTCGAGATTGGTCGCGAGGAACTTCCGGGTGCCCGGCGACGGCACGCGGCTCTCGAAACGCAGCTCGGCCTCCGCGCGCGAGCGGAGGTCGCGCAGGTCGAGTTCGTTCATCGCCGCGAAGCTCGCGCGATGCGCCGGCCAGAAGTAGCCGCGCGGCGCGATATCGACGATCACGAGGCGCGCCACGCGCCGCGGCTGGCGGCAGGCCAGCAGCATGGCGGCCTTCCCGCCCATGCTGTGGCCGACAAGCGTCACGGGAGCCGTGACATGCGCGTCCATCCAGCGCGCCACGTCGGCGTGGAGCGTCTCGTAATCCATCGTCGCTTCATGGAACGAGCGTCCGTGGTTCCGCAGGTCGGGTGCCAGCACGTGGTGCCGCGCCGCGAGGTCGGCGCCGGTCGTGAGCCAGTTGCGCGACGACCCAAGCATCCCGTGCAGCAGGACGAGCGGCGGCAGTCCGGCCCCGCCCAGGTCGCGATGGCGCAGCAGCGGCGGCGCGCCGGCGGGCACGCTCATTTGCCGGCGAAGGTCTTTTCGCCCGCCTCGATCGCGAAGGGCAGCTTGTTCTCCTTCGGCGGCAGCGGGCACGTGGAGTGCGGGGTGAACGCGCACGGCGGATTCTCCGCGAGGTTGAAATCCAGGACCACGCGGCCGTTCACCGGCCACTCGGTATAGAGAAACCGGCCGCCGCCGTAGGTGCTGAGACCCGTGGTCGCGTCGGCGAAAACGAAGAACAGCGGATTCTCCCTGCCCTCGTCGAAGGGAATGAGCTCCCAAACGCGCCCCGCGTGCTCAAAGACCGCCTTGCCCGGCACGGGCTCCGGGCTCACGTGGCCGAGCACACTGGTCACGGGAACCATCCGCGGCGGCGTATACTCCACCCAACGCGCCTCGATCCGCAGCGCGGGGTCATAGCGGTGAAACTCGATGCCGGGAAACGCGGTCCGCAACGGCGCGGCGCTGTCCTTGACCCGCAGGGCCAGCCGCCCGCCGCGCTCCACCGCGAAGAAGCTCACCGTGCCCGCCGTCACCGTCGCCGGACGCTCGGTCCCTTGCCCGAGGGTCATTTCGGCCGTGCGCACGACGCCGCCGCCCACCCGCGTCTCCACTCCCGGCTCGGCCGTGAACGTCACGCGCCGGTCGGCGGAAACCGTCACCCGCCCCACCCGCGCCGGACCGGCCGCGAGGACCACGCGGTTATTTTGCCCGCTGCCCACCGTGCTCTCGCCGTCCGGCAGAAAATGCAGACCGATGAGCGTGAGCCAACCGTCGGGCGCGGTGAGCTTCTCAAGCCGCGCGGCCCGCGCCGCGCGCACCTCGGCGGGAGGCGGCGCAACCTCCGGAACCGCGGCGCCGAACAGTGAAGATCCCAACGCCACCCAAGCGAGACCACGCGCAAAGATGCTAAAAATCATCATCCCGCCGAGTGTGCCGCGCGCGCCGTCGCGTCAAGCCGGCGTCGTGTGCGGCACGCCGTGGTGCCACCAGTATCACCGAGACGTGCGGCGTTGACGGCGGCAGCTGGGAAAGGAACGTCCCGATCAGTCTGTTAAATCTCTTCCAACACCGATTTTACGGCGCTCCTGATCGCGCTCTCGGGCACCAACCCGTTGCGCTCTTGGAAGCACCCCGGCGATGCGAAACCCGGCAACTCACCCTTCCTTCCTCGCCGCGGAACTGTCAGAGGCGAATCTGGTTTCACCCCGGCGTAATCTTCGCCTCCCTCTTCCTGCCCCACTGATGAAAACCCGTCTCCTCCTCCCCTTCCTGCTCCTCGCCAGCGCGACGCTGGCGTCCGCCTCACCGATCCGGGTGCTTTACGCCGGCACGCCGGAGCGCGGTCCGCGCCTGGCCTGCCACGCGCTCATGCGCGACCTCGGGCGCGACGCGATCTGGTTCGACTACGTGTCGGATCCCGCCGCCGCGACCGCTGAGTTCGTCGCCAAATTCGACGCGGTGGTCGTCGACGCACCCGCGGACCGCTTTCCCGCCCTCGCCGCGGTACCCGCGGCACGTCGGATCGCCGCGGCCCAGCTCGGTTCCGCGGAATCGGAAGGCTACGCCGCCGGCGCGAAGACGCGGATTCTCTCCGCCCTGGGCGCCGACCGCCGCGCGAAGTGGGAGGCGTTTCTCGCCGGCCGCGAGCCCGAGCGTCGCGAGAGCCGCCCGACCGTCGCCAACTACGAGAAGCGCGCCGAACCCGTGACCTTCCAGCTTCCGCTCAGCGTGAAGGGCAGCCGCGAGCGCACCCAGGTGGCGCCCGACCTGCGGCTCGAGCTTTTCGCCGCCGAGCCCGACATCGCGAAACCGATCTTCATGGCCTGGGACGAACGCGGGCGACTCTGGGTCGCCGAGAGCCGCGACTATCCGCACGACGTGAAACCGGATGGCCTCGGCACCGACAGCATCAAGATCTGCGAGGACACCGACGGTGACGGCCGCGCCGACAAGTTCACGGTGTTCGCCGACCGGCTGAACATTCCGACCAGCTTCACCTTCGCGCGCGGCGGCGTGATCGTCGCGCAGCCCCCGCGCTTCCTTTTCCTCAAGGACACCGACGGCGACGACCGCACCGATGTGCGTGAGGAGATCATGACCGGCTGGGGCGTGAGCGACACCCATGCGCAGGCCAACAA
>JBJTCH010000076.1:0-14414 GCA_046091745.1 Opitutaceae bacterium | reverse complement strand
GTCTTGTCCTCCGATTTGTCCTCCGACCTGTCGTCCGAAGCCTTGGCGAAGGAGGAAGCCAAGGCGAAGGACACCGCCAACCGGCCGGCTTGGCACGCGGCGCTCAGGGTTTCGCTCGCGAAGATGAAGCCCGACCGCCGTGACTGGGGTCTGGAAGGCGCGGTGGATTGGGCCCGATTCCGCGACTCCGCCTCGGGTCCGGTCTCCGCCAATGTCCGCGTGCTCACTGACACGTACGCCCTGGGCGGGGTCGTTCCGCAACGCGCACCGTACACCGGGCGATTCTCGCCGCTGCCGGGGGACCAACGCATCGGCGACACCCCGTCCCGCTCGATCAGCTCGGTCGCGGGCACGGTCAACGGCACCCGCACCTTCGACGGTCGGGCGGTCGTCCTGCGCGGCGGATTCTGGTGGGAGCTGATTCCTTCCAAGACAATCGAGCCGCAGCGGGAGGGCGACCGGTGGTCCGTGTTCCTCCGCAGCGGTCTCGCAATCATCCAAGCCAAGGCCTCCTTCTCGGTGGACGAACAAGCCCAGGCCCCGGGGCTTCCCGCGGGTGCTCGCGTCACCGCGGCCGGCTCCCGCAGCCGGTCCGATCTCGGCTATTTCCTCGGCGCGCGGGCGCGCCGCAGCTTCAGCCCGCAGTGGGCGTTTCTGGCCGGCGCCGATTTCCTGAGCGGCTACAAGCTCAAGGCCTCGCAAGCTGATCGTTACGCCGTCCTCGATCTCTCGCGGGTCTGGTCGCTCAGCATCGGTCTCGAGTACGGTTGGGGCGATCGCGAGCTGAAGAAGTGAAGCCCGTCGCCTGAATCCGAAAAACCGCCGCTTGATTGCCGGCGGTTTTTTTGTGCCTGTTGGGTCCGTGCTTCAATCGCTGCGCATCCGCAACCTGGCCCTGCTGGAGGAGGTGTCGCTCGAGTTTGAGGCGGGTTTCACGGCGGTCACGGGTGAGACCGGCGCGGGCAAGAGCATCCTGCTCGGCGCGCTGAGTCTGCTCGCCGGCGAACGGGCCGACAAGACGGTGATTCGCCAGGGCGCCGCGGCGGCGGAGGTGGAGGCGGCGCTCTTTTTCCAGGATGCCACGCGCATCGACCGGGCGCTCGAGGAGCTGGGACTCCCGGCCTGCGAGGAGGGCTTGCTCATCCTTCGGCGTTCGCTGCCGCGGGAGAAGGCGCCGCGCATCACGGTCAACGGCGCGCTCGCCACGCTCGCCGCACTGCAACGCCTGGGAGAGCTGTGGATCGATTTCCACGGCCCGGCCGAACCGCGTCGCCTGCTCCGAGCTGAATGCCAGCTGGAACTCCTCGATCTCCACGGGAAGGCGGGCGGTGCGCTCGAAGATTATGCCGGCAGCTTCCAAACCTGGCGCGAGGCGCAGGCGGAGCACCGGCGGGTCGTCAGCGAACAACGGCTCAGTCCCGATCAAGTTGATTTCCTGCGTGCGCAACTGGCGCGATTCGATGCGCTCGAACTCAACCCCGGGGCGATCCAGGAACTCGAGCGCGATCACCAGCGGCTTTCCCGTTCCCTGGAGTTGCAGGAACTCAGCGAAGGACTGGAGACGGGATTGACCGGGGACGATGGACTGCAGCCCCGTCTCGCCGCGCTCCTGCGCGAGGCTCGCAATCTGGAGGCTCTTGACCCCGCCAGCCGGCCCCTGGCGGAACGCCTCGCCTCGCTGGCGGTCGAGTTGAACGACGTCGGCGCGGAGTTCGGCCACCTGAGCCGCGAGTTGAACTTCGATCCCGCGCAGGCCGAGGCGCTCAACGCGAGGATGGACGCCTGGCTGGAGCTCCGTCGACGCCATGGCGGCGATCTCGCGGCGGTGATCACCGCCCGCGACGAGATGCGGCGGCGCCTGGAGATCCAGGGCGATCTTGACGGCACGCTGGCACGGCTGGAGCAGGCCGCCGCGGCGGCGCTGCCCGACGTGCGAAAGCAGGCGCGCGTCTTGCGCGCGGCCCGCGAAAAGGCGGCCAAGGCGCTCGAGAAGGCGGCTTCGGCCGCGATCGGCCGGCTCGGTTTCGCGCGGGCCGATTTCCGCATCCGCGTGACGGCCTTGGCTGAGCCCGGTCCCTCGGGTGACTGCGCGGTGGAGTTTCTCTTCTCCCCCAACGCCGGTGAACCGCCGCTTCCGCTGGCACGCATCGCCTCCAGCGGCGAACTCGCGCGGGTGATGCTCGCGCTCAAGACGGTATTGGCGTCCCTCGACGCCGTGCCGCTGCTGGTATTCGACGAGGTCGACGCGAACGTGGGCGGCGAAATCGGCCGCGTGGTCGGCGCGAATCTCGCGGAGATCGCCGCCGGTCACCAGGTGCTTTGTGTCACCCACCTGCCGCAGGTGGCGGCGCAGGCGGCGTCCCACCTTGTCGTGCGGAAGGATCAGACCGGCGAGCGCGCGGTGGTGAGCATCGCGCCGCTCCACGGGGACCGGAAGGCCCGCACCGCGGAACTCGCGCGGATGCTGGGCGACAGCAAGTCCCGCAGCGCGCTCGAGCACGCCGCCGGGTTACTGGGCGGCGCGCGTCGCGGCGGTTCCTGAGCTCCTCCAGAGGCGGGTCGGGAGGCAGCCCGCCGCGATGATCGCGAGTTGGGAGACCACGAAGGAGGAGAGGGCGACAAAGGCGGCGTCGGTGAAACCGTAGCTGTGAAGGCCCACGCCGAGCATGTTGGTGCCGAACCAGCTCCAGCTCGTGACGATGTTGCCGGCGACCGCGAGATTCATCAGGCCGCGCTGGCGGATGAGGCCGCCCCAGCGGGCATGCAGGATGAGCGCGTTCCAGATCACGATCAGCAGGGCGCCGTTTTCTTTCGGATCCCAACCCCAGAAACGTCCCCATGACTGGTCGGCCCAGATTCCGCCGAGGATGGTTCCGACGAAGCTGAACAGCGTGGCGAAGCAGATGATGCCGTAGACCATCCGAGCGAGGGAGTCCGCCGTGGCGGCGTCGAGGCTTCGCGTGAGCACGCCGCGGAAAACATAGATGATCGCGAGGAAGCCGGCGAGGAACGTGGCGGAATAACCGGCGGTGATCACGACGACGTGCGTCGCGAGCCAGAAGTTCGAGTCGAGCACGGCCCGCATCATCTCGAGCGTGTCGCCGCTCAGGGAAAGGTGGTGCGCGATAAGCAGGGTGGTGAACCCGATCGCGCCCGCCGCCACGCTGGCCACGGCGTTACGGTAGATGGCCTCGAGCAGGAGGCAGAGTCCGACCGATCCCCAGCCGACAAAGAGGGCGGAGGAATAGAGATTTGTCACCGGAGGACGCCCCTCGAGCCACATACGGGTGCCGATGCCCACGGTCGTCACGACCCACGCCACGGTCATGATCCAGAACGCGGAGCGCGCCAGCGGCACGGGCCACGCGAGCCAGGAGAAAATCGCGAGGAAGAAGGCCAGCGCGTAGAGCACGGTGCTCGCGTAGAACGGCTGCGCCGCGTTGAAACGTGTCTCGATGTCACTCTTGCCGAACTCCGGCGCGAAACGCTTGGCGAGGTCGGTGCGGAAAAGTCCGGCCAGCTTGTTGAACTCCTCGGCCTTCTCGTTGCGCCAGGCGTGCGCGAAGCCCGCGTATGCGAGAGCCGCGGCGTTGACGGACCCGGTGCGGAAAGTCTCCAGGAGCGCCGCGCCCGCCGTGCGCCACGCCGTCCGGTCCGGGTTGTCCGCGGCCGGCGGCACGACGTGGAAGGTCGTCGACTCGGCCATGATCACGAATTTCTCCCCGATCTCCGTCATCGCCTTGGCCGCGGCCTCGTCGTGCGGCTGGCCGGCCTGCCGCGCGCGGACGGCATACACGCCCGCCTTCACGTTGTCCTGCAGCTTGAGCAGATCGCCGAGGAAGTCGGAGCTATCCGGTGAGACGAAGGCATGCCGCAGGCGCTGGTAATGCACGAGGTTGCCGTAGAGCTGGAGCACGGCGCGCTGGAACGGCGTGCGGACGGCGGACTCCACCTGGTCGGCCAGCCGTGCCTGACGCTGCAGCTCCGCGATCTTGGGCTGGAGCTGTTTAAGCGAGAAACGCTTCTCCCCTCCGCCATCCGTCGCGCGGAGCTCGAAGATCGCGAGCACGTCCGGGTTCACGACCTCGAAGTGCTGGTAGGAATCCGCCAGATTCGGCCGGAAGGCGACGTCGAGCAGCCACTCGGCGGGCTGCAGGCGGCGGCCGTCGGGCGTGGTAACGGTCTGCCGACCCTGTAATTGCAGCAGCGAGCTGCGGGCGACCGTGTCGAGGGGCTTGAGCCGGCCGTTGACCAGCACCGGCAGGCGGCCGAAAGCGTTGACGTCAAAGGCCCCGGGATTGGCCGGCGGGCGCAACGTGGCGGCGACGTACGCGATCGCGAGCAGGAGGGCGGCGATGGGCAGGAAACGTTTCATGCAGCTTGGTTCTGGCGGGCGCGCTTGGCGATGAAGCCGGAGAGGTGGATCCAGAACTGCCAGATCAGGCCGAGCGTCATGATCGAGCAGGCAACGTAGGGGATGAGCCAGCTGGGGTTACGCACCACCTGCAGCACGGTGACCTTGTCGTTTCCGGGCTCGAAACTGGCCTGATAGAACGTGAATCCGTCGTAGCGCAGCGGGTTGTTCATGTAGACCAGCACCTCGCGGTCCTCCTTGCCGGCGGGCGTCTCGAGCCGGATCCGGCTGGAAAAGTTCTTCGGGATCTCGGTGCCCGAGTACTTGTCGTGGCTGAACTTCTGCAGCGTGAGCGTGAAGGGCTTGTACGAGCGGGTGAACCGCATCGCGATGGAGTAGCTGCGTCCGGCGTGCTGGAAGGTCTGGGCCGCGCGCAGAATCGGTGCGGAGGTGGGAGTGCCGGCGATGGTGGTTACGAGCCACGTGCCGATCGGGCCGGAGTCACCCGTCACCTCGATCCAGGCGGCGGGAATGTTGCGCTCGTCCTGCTTGTAGGTGAGGGGCTGCGGCGCGGCGGTCACGGTGGTGCCGATGCCCTGCGTCGCCTGCGGCGCGCCGGGGGCGGCGCCGGATTTCATCTGGAGCGCCGAGTTCGGATAATAGTCCTTCACGACCAGTCGGAAGGGCAGGCGCGGGTGCTGGAGCGAGGCGCCGGCGCGGAGGAGCGACTCCGGGATCGCCACCACTTCGTCGGTCTTCGGGTCGGTCGTGTCGACGACCACCAGTTCGTTGTCACGAAAACTCTCGGAGTAATTGCGCGGCACGCCCTGCTCGAGGCGCATGCTGAAGTCCTCCTGCAGCAGGCCGGTGAACAACTCGCCGAGCAGCAGCAGGATGAGTCCGCCATGCGTCAACTGGATGCCGGCCTTCCGCCACGTGAGACTGAAGCGGTACACGTGCGCGGCGACCAGGTTGACCAGTAGAAAGCCGCCGATGAGGTAGCCGCCCGGAAACACCGGCACCGGGATGCCCTTCACGTTCCACAGCACGAAGAACGAGCGGAAATACTTTTCCTGCACCGCCCAGATCCCGAGGTTCACCTGGTCGAGCGTGGCCACGAAGACCAGCACCAGACTCAGGACGAGCAGGACGACAGTCAGCTTGAGCGAGACGAAGAAGTCACGGAACTGGCGCGCGAGGTCGTTCATTTCGCGGGTGCGGCGGGCTTGATCGTGTCGAGGAGGGCGAGAAACGCCTTCCTCTGGCCGGCGACGAGGGCGTCGGGGCCGGATAACTTGAAGAACCAGGTCGCTCCCTGATGTGGCACCATGGCGCCGAGGATGCGTTGGGCGTTCGCTCCCGTGCCGGCGATGTCGACGAAGGTCATGTGCAGCCCGTTGCGATCCAGATGCTGCGTGTCGCGGTCGAACTCCGCCTGGCCGACGGCGGGCAGGCCGATCTGTCCGCGCCAGCGGTTCAGGTTCGCCAAGTCGCCACCCACGTCGCCCGGAAATGCCGTGATCGCCATGTCGGCCTCGCCGCCATCGCCCTTGACCGAATAGCTTCCCTTGCGCATCGCGCCGGCCGCCTTCGCGGTCCAATTCGCCGGCGCGGTCCAGGCCAACGCGTTTCCGGAGGCGGTCGCCACGGGAGTGTTTGCCATCGAAGCGCCGCCCGCTCCGGCCGGCACGGGCGAGGGGGCCGGCGCGGCGGCGGCCGCCGCGGGTGGAGTGGTGGGAACGGGTTCCTTCGCCACGCGGTAGGTGGTGATTTCGTCTTTTTGGCAGCCAGTGCCAGCAACGAGCAACGTCAGGCCGGTGGCGAGGGCGGGGAGCGCTTTCATGAAACGAAAGAAGTCGTCGCGGGGTGGTGAAAACTCAAACCAATCCCTCCGGAATCCACTCCGGCGGTTTCCAGTATCAGCGCCTCCGGATTTTTCCTTTGCGGGAGGCGAGGCCCGCGCCGGAGATGGCGGTATGGTTGTCCAACCCCTCGGCGACTGCGCGTTCACGGTCTCGATCGGGGGAACCGCCGCTGAAGCCGCGGGAAAGGCGGTCGTGGCGGTCGCGGATCGTCTGCGGCGCGCGCCGATGCCGGGGCAAACCGATGTTGTCGCCGCCTACACGCGTATGGCGCTCTACTTCCGGCGGGACGCTGCGCCGACACGCTTGGAGGTGGAGCGCCGGCTCGCGGCTGAACTCTCCGCCTTGGATACAAACGCCGCCGTCGGGTCGCGTCCAACGGTGGAGATCCCGGTTGTTTACGGGGGCGAAGCCGGAGCCGATCTCGCGGAGGTCGCGCGGCACACCGGTCTTTCCGTGGAGGAGGTTATCCGGCGCCACAGCGGGTCGGAATACCACGTTCAGGCCATCGGGTTTTTGCCCGGATTCCCTTACCTCGCTGGCCTGCCGCCGGAGCTGGCCTGTCCGCGGCGCGCGTCCCCGCGGAGCCTCGTGCCGGCCGGTTCGGTTGGGATCGGCGGCGCGCAGACGGGCGTCTATCCCTGCGCTTCCCCGGGCGGCTGGAACCTGATCGGGCGCACCGCGCTCGCGCTCTTTGATGCTTCGCGTTCCGAGCCGGCGTGTTTGAACACGGGTGATCGCGTCCGTTTCGTTCCGGTGGCGCGGGCGGATTTTCCGGTGATTGAGAAAACAAGCACCGTCCTTCCCGGAGAACCTGCGATCCGCGTCCTTCGTCTGGGGGTGTTGTGCTCGGTGCAGGACCTGGGCCGCAGCGGTTGGCGAACGATCGGGTGGGTCCCGGAGGTTCGGCCGACGAGATGGCGGCGCGGGTGGCCAACTTGCTGGTGGGTAATCCGGAAGACGCCGCGGGCTTGGAGTTCACGCTCACCGGACCGGAATTGCGGTTTGAGCGCGACGCTTGGATCGCGATCGGCGGCGGCGAGTTCGCGGGGCTCGCGAGTTGGACGCCCCAACGGGTGGCGGCGGGCACCACGCTGCGGATCGGAGAGGCGCGACGGGGCTGCCGGGGATTTCTCGCCGTGGGAGGTGGAATCGATGTGCCGAAGGTCCTCGGTGGGCGAGGCGCCCACCTGCGGGCGGGTTTCGGCGGCGGCTTCGGGCGGGCGCTCCAAGCCGGGGACGCTTTGCCCCTGGGGATGGGTGATGCCGGCGCGCCGCGCGGACGTTGGCGGATCGATCCGCGGTTGCTGCCGCGCTATTCGGCGGAGGCGGAGGTGCGGATGATTCCGAGTGGGGAGTTCGCGTTAGAAGGCGGGGCGGCAGGCTGGTTCACCGCGTCATCTCGCTCGGATCGCATGGGGCTTCGGTTGGAAGAGTCGCTTCCGCCGCGCGCGGAATCGGGAAGCCTGGCCTCGGCTCCGGTCGCCCCCGGCACCGTGCAGGTGCCGCCGGATGGACGTCCGATCATCCTTCTCGCCGACGCGCAGACGATCGGGGGTTATCCGCAGCTCGGCCAGGTGGCGACGGTCGACTTGCCCGTGGTCGCCCAAGTGCGACCGGGGCAACGGCTGCGGTTTCGCGCGATCTCGCTCGCGGAGGCGCGCGAGACGCTCGCGGCCCGGGAGCGCGGCCTCGCCATGCTGCGGGAGGGGCTCAAGGAGAGAAGGGCGTGACAATCGATCTCAACTGCGACCTCGGCGAAGGAGCCGGCCGCGATGCCGAGCTCATGCCGCTGGTCACTTCGGCCAACATCGCCTGCGGCGTGCATGCCGGCGACGAGACGACCATGCGCGCGACCGTGCGACTCGCGCGGCGTCACGGCGTGGCGATCGGCGCGCACCCGGGCTTTGCCGACCGCGCGAACTTCGGTCGCGTTGAACAGGCGCTGAATTCGGTAAAAGCGCGTGAACTCGTGCTCGGCCAGGTCGCGGCGCTGCAGCGGATCGCCGCGGGGGAGGGCGCCGTGGTCACTCACGTGAAGCTGCACGGAGCCTTTTACAACCAGACCGCGCGTGACGCCGGTCTGGCGGCTGCGGTGCATGAGGCGGTGATTGAAACGGGTGTGCCGGCGCTGATGGTGCCGGCGGCCAGCGTGCAGGAACGAATCTCGCGTGAGCGGGGCGGCCTGCGTGTGGTGGCGGAGGTCTTCGCGGACCGCGCCTATCGGGCGGACGGTTCCCTAGCGCCGCGCACGCTGCCCGGTGCGGTGATTGACGATGAAGCGGTGGCGGTCGCGCAGGTCGGGCGCCTCGTGCGTGACGGCCGGGTGCGGACGATCACGGGCGAGGAAATCATCCTGCGGGGCGAGACCGTCTGCCTGCATGGCGATGGCGTGCGGGCGGTCGCCTTCGCGGGCCGGTTGCGGGAGGCCCTGGCGGCGATGGGGGTTGAGGTGAAGGCGTTCGCGTCATGATCAAGCTTATCGGCATCCTCATCGTCGCGATCGGTTTCGCGCTCCGGCTGAACCCGCTGCTGGTGGTTGTGGCGGCGGGATTGGCGACGGGTGTGGCCGCGGGACTTACGCTCCCGGAGGTGCTCGCGCTGCTCGGCACCTACTTTGTCGACAACCGCTTCATGACCCTGCCGGTGCTGCTGATGCTGCCCGTGGTGGGCTTGCTGGAGCGCCATGGGTTGCAGGAACGCGTGGCGACGCTCATCCGGCGCAGCACCGCCGCCACCGCCGGCCGGGTGCTGCTCGCGTACCACGCGTTGCGCGCGGGTGCGAGCACGGTGGCGGTCAACATCGGCAATCATGCCTCGATGGTGCGGCCGGTCGTCGCGCCGATGGCCGAGGGTGCCGCGGCACGCGCCGGCGCGCCTTCGCCGGAAAAAGCGGTCGCGATCCGCGCACACGCCGCGGCTTCCGAGAACCTAGGGAATTTCTTCGCCGACGACATCTTCGTCGCCGTGGGCCCGGTGCTCCTGATCAAGGGTGTGCTCGACGCGGCCGGGGTTCGCGCCGACGTGCTGGCGATCGCCTGGTGGGGCGCGCCGACGGCCCTGTGGGTGCTGGCGGTCGGCTGGTGGCGTTACCGCGCGCTGGATCGCCGCCTGTCCGGAGGGGCGCCATGACGCTGCTCGGCCTCGAGTTTTTCCTGGTCCTGGGAGGGTTGGGTTTCGGCGCGATGGCGGTGGGCGTCGCGCGGGATCGCACGCACCCGCGGCGGGTCGCCACGGCGGTTTTCTGGGCGCTGCTCGCGGTCTGTTTCGCCGCGGGCAAGTTTCTGCCGCCGGCGGTGGTGGGCCTGATGGTCGTGGCGATGGCGCTGCTGGCGGGCGCGCGTTCGGTCACGCCGCCCTCGCACGGTGCGGAGAGCGGACCCGATCGCGCCGCGGAGGCCGGGCGGCTGGGCAACCGCCTGATCACGCCGGTGGTGCTGATTCCGCTCTGCGTGCTGGCGGGCGGGTATCTGCTGCCGTTCGTGGCGATGGCCGACGTGCGTTTGGTGTTGCCGGCGCAGGCTACTCAAGTGGCCCTCGGCTTGGCGTGCGGGTTCGCGTTGCTCCTCTCCTCGCGGGTCACGGGCGCGGGAACCTCGGTCGCCTTCGCCGAGGGCGGGCGGCTGGTGCATGCGATGGGCTGGGCGCTCATCCTGCCGCAATTGCTCGCCTCGTTGGGCGGAGTCTTCGCGCGGGCCGGCGTGGGAGAGGTGGTGGCCAGTGCCGTCGGGTCGGCGCTGCCGTTGCATCTGCCGCTCGTCGCGGTCGTGGCTTATTGCGCGGCGATGGCGCTCTTCACGATCGTGATGGGCAACGCGTTCGCCGCGTTTCCCGTGGTGACCCTTGGCATCGGCCTGCCGTTCATCGTGCGCGAGCATGGCGGCAATCCCGCGATCATGGGCGCGCTGGGCATGCTCTCCGGGTATTGCGGCACGCTCGTCACGCCGATGGCCGCCAACTTCAACGTCGTGCCGGCGATTCTCCTGGGGCTGCCCGACCGGCACGCGGTCATCCGCGCGCAGGCGCCGATGGCCGCCGCCATCTGGATCTTCAACGTCGTGCTCATGGCCCTCTGCGTTTACCGCTTCTGACCATGCCCCGTCCGGCGCGACCGAAAATCATCCTGCTCACCGGCTTCGAGCCTTTTGGCGGCGCGAGCCGCAACCCGTCGGGTGAGGTCGCGCTGGCGTGGCACGGACGCGAGGTGGCGGGCGCGCGGGTCATTGGCGCGGTGTTACCGTGTGTCTACGGCGCGGCCCGTCGTGAATTGGTGCGGCTGCTCCGGCGGCACCGTCCGTCAGTTGTGCTTTGCCTCGGTGTCGCGGCCGGGCGTGACGCGATCACGCCGGAACGGGTCGCGATCAACGTCGACGACGCACGAATCCCTGACAACGCGGGCCGGCAACCGGTCGACCGGCCGGTGGTGCGCGGCGGTCCGGCGGCCTACTGGTCGACGCTGCCGATCAAGGCGATGGTTGCGGGTCTGCAGGCGCGGGGCGTTCCCGCCGCGGTTTCCCAGACGGCCGGCACCTTTCTCTGCAACCACGTCTTTTACGGCCTGATGCACGCCGTGCGCCGGCGCCGCGGTGTGCGCGCGGGCTTCGTGCATGTTCCGGCCATGCGTGAATCGTCTGCCCGGGGAGAGCCGGCGCTGCCGTTGTCGATTCTCACGGTTGCCACGGGAGTGATGCTGGAAACCGCGCTGCGCTCGCGACGCGACTTGCGCGCCATCGGTGGCGCCACGCATTGAGCGGTCGGTCGGATCTCAGCGCAGGGCCTCGATCGCCACCACGCAGACGTCGTCCTCAAACGAGTCCCGGCCGGAGAAATCCCGCACTGCCGCGATCAGGCGCTGATTGATCTCGTCCGCCGGCCGGCCCGCGGTCGCGGAGAGAACGTCCTTGATGCGGGTCTCGCCGAAGATCTGCCCGTCGGTGCCGGTGGCCTCGAACACGCCGTCGGTGAAAGCGAGCAGCAGGTCGCCGGGGTGAAATTCCGCGGTCAGCCGCGAGTAGCTGAATTCGGACATCAAGCCCGTCGCTGGCTCCGGATCAGCCGGTGAGAGGCGCTCGATGGCGCCGTTCGCGTGGCGCACCAGCGGAGGCGGGTGCCCGGCGTTGGCGTACTCGAGGCGTCCGCTCGACAAGTCGACGAGGGCGAAGAACACCGTTGCGAACACCGGCTGGCCCGTCTGCTCCACGATCGGCATGAGGCTGCGGTTGATTTCCGCCACGACCGCCACGGGATCTCCCGTGCGGGTGCCGACCTCCTCGGCCACTCCGCGGATGAGCGCGGTCAGAAGTCCTGCGCGCACGCCATGCCCCATCACGTCGCAGACAAGAACGCCGCACCGTGATTCCGACACCCGCAGGATGTCGAAGAAGTCGCCGCCGAGCGTTGAGGCTGGCAGGTAGCGGTGCGCGAAACGCAACCGGCTCGCCCCCGCGGTGCCGGGAAAAACCGGATACGGCCGTGTCAGGAACGCCTCCTGCACCTGGCGCGCCATGCGCAGGTCGGCCTCCATCTCCTGTCCGCGGCGCTGCAGCTCGTCCTCGGCGACTTTCCGTCGGGTGATGTCGTGGCTGATCCCGACGAGGCCCACGATTTCCCCGTGGGCGTCGTGCAGCGGCACCTTGGTGACGAGCGACCAGTGCACGTCGCCCTTCGGACCGAAGTCCGACTTCTCCACGTTGATCAGCGACTCCCCGGCGAAGGCGCGGCGGTCGTCGGCGAGGGCCTGCTCGCCGCGCGGTCCGGGGAAGAAATCGGTGGTGGTGCGCCCGAGCGCCGACTCCTGCGAGGACGCGCCCAGCAGGTCGAGGTGGGAGCGATTGTTGAGGACGTAGCGGGAATTGACGTCCTTCACGTAGAGTCGGCTCGGAAGGTGATCGAGGATCGTGCGCAACAGGATGCGCTCATCGTTAAGGCGCCGCTCGGCCTCATGCGCGGTGGTGATGTCACGCGTCACGCCGAAGGTGCCGATGATTTTCCCGCCGGCGTCGCGCCACGGCATCTTGGAGGTCGAGGCCCAGCCCCGCCGGCCGTCGCGCAGGGTGGTGCGCTCGACCTTGGCGAGCATCGGTTCGCCCGTGCGGATGATCCGCTGCTCGTCGGCGAAGGCCTGTTCGGCGTGATCCTTGGAAAAGAAGTCGAAATCGGTGCGGCCCACGCAGGCCTCGGGTGACGGCGCGCCGAGCGAACGGGCGTGGGCGGCGTTGTTGCGCACGATCCGGCTCTCGAGGTCCTTGAAATAGATCCGGTCGGCGCTGGTGTCCATCAACGTGCGGAGCAGCGAGGAGTCGAGGGACTCGGAGGCGGGGACGGCGGCGCGCGGGGAGGAGGACTCGCTCATGCGGAGTGGAACGTTGCAACCCGCGACCGCCGGCGCAACCGCCGAGGATGTGTCGGAATGAAAGCCGAAGGTTGTTCCGAACGGCTCCGCGAGGGGAGCAACCACGGATGGACACGGATGGGCCGAGCCCGGTGTAGCTGCAACTGCATGCCCGCCTGAGGTGGGCTTGCCCGCCGTGGGTTTTTCGAGGAGGAGATCCGTTCCGAACGCAGCGGATCTGAACCGCGGATTTCTCGGATGGCGCGGATAAAGGCCGAAGGACGTCCGGCGCTTTCGAATGATCGGGGCGGACGGGCTTAGTGAAAAAAAGACCCGGGAGGTCGTGAAGCCGAGGGATGGGGCGAAGGTTGCGAAAGCTTCCGTGTGATCCGTGTGTTCCATGGGCCACCTCGCCGGTGCTTCGGGTCGCCTTCCACCGATGTCGTGAGTTCCTGATTTCCAGACTCCCGCGGTCCTCCGTTGCCTCCGTTTTCTCCTCTGCGCCGGATTGGGCCGTTGCGCCTAACGTCCAAGATCGATGGGGAGGCAGGTCGGACGTCTTTTCGTTAACCTCGTCCTTCCTGCTGCAGTCATCGATGGCGGACGGCCGAAACCGCGGGCCGGAGTTGACGCCGGCGGCGCAAAGCCCGAGCTAGGGCGTTCGCCATGGGGAAAGTCCGCATCCTGCCCGACCGGGTCGCCAACCAGATCGCCGCCGGCGAGGTGATCGAGCGTCCGGCGGCCGTGGTGAAGGAATTGGTGGAAAACGCGCTCGATGCCGGCGCCACGCGGATCGAGGTGGAGTTCCGGCACGGTGGCCGGTCCCTCATGCGGGTGGAGGACAACGGCAGCGGCATGGGGCGGGACGACGCCCTGCTCGCGCTGGAGCGGCACGCCACCAGCAAGATCGCGGAGGCGGCGGATCTCGACCGGCTGGGGAGCTACGGATTCCGCGGCGAGGCGCTGCCCTCGATCGCGAGCGTGTCGCGCTTCCAGTTGCAGACGCGGGAGGAGGGGAGTGACGCCGGCACGGAGGTGCTCGTGAACGGCGGGCGGCTCGTGCACGTGCGCGATTGCGGGCGCCCGGTCGGCACGCGCATCGAGGTTTCGCATCTTTTCAACTCGGTTCCGGCGCGGCGGAAGTTCCTGAAGTCCGACCAGACCGAGGCGGCGCACATCATTCACGGGGTGCGTTTGTACGCGCTGGCCTGCCCCCGCACGGCGTTCACATTGATCGAGGACGGCCGCGTGGTCTTCCGGTCGCCGGAGTGCCGCACCTTGGACGAACGCGTGGCGGAGATTTTCGGCCGGCAGACCGCGGAATCCCTTGTGGCGGTTGAGTCGGAGGAGCCGGGATTGCGCCTGAGCGGCCTCATCGGCCGGCCCGGGGTAGGGCGGGGCTCCCGGCATGAGATGATCATGTTCGTGAACGCGCGGCCCGTCGACAGCCGCACGCTGAACTATGCCTTGATCGAGAGCTACCACGAGGCCCTGCCCAAGGGGCGTTATCCGGTGGCTTTCCTCTTTCTCGACTGCGATCCGGCGGCGGTCGACGTGAACGTGCACCCCGCGAAGCGCGAGGTGCGCTTCCGCAGCGAACCGCAGGTGCGCGGATTCCTGATCCGCACCGTGCTGCAACTGCTGCGTGAGGTGTCCGGTAGCGCGGCGGTCGAGGTGCTTCCGGCACCGACGGCGTCGACGGTCGCTCCCGCGGCATCCCCCGCCTGGGCGACGCCGGCGGCACCTTTGGTCTCCGGCGCGGCAGTCGCAGCTGGAAGGCCATCTGTGCCCGCCGCAGTGGGCACGTTCGTCCCGCCGCCGTCGGCGGCCGCGATTCCCGCCGCACCCAACCCGCCAACCTCCTCTG
>JBJTCH010000075.1:0-12297 GCA_046091745.1 Opitutaceae bacterium | reverse complement strand
CGCGCCGCGCCCACGGTGTCGCGGATGCGTGCGAACGTGATGTCGTCGAGGCTGCGCATCATGCCGAGCATGAGTTTGCCGTCCTGCAGCTCGATCGCGGTCGTGCTGGCCGCCGCGCACAGCGAGTACGTCCGGGCGCGCCGCGCCATCTCCGCGAAGACCGGATGCACCGGCGTGCCGAGCGCGCCCACGTAGGTGACGCCGAGCCCGCCGCCGAGGAGCGCGTTGGCCATGATCGGGCCGTTGCCGCCGAGTTTGTCCATCCGCGGGTAGAGCTCGATGTTCGTGCTCTTGCCGGCGGCCGCGAGGACGCGCTGACCGAGCTCGGTGAGCGTCGCGATCGGCGTGAAGTCCTCGCCCTGCGCGCGGCGGAGGCCGACCGGCGTGACGATGGTGTCGACGAAGCCGTCGAAGCCGACGAAGGCGCGGCGGCCCGCGAGGGCGCCGCGGCGTTGCGCGATCTGCTGGAGGGTGCGTTGGCGGAACATGGCGGAGAGCGTTCAGGGCGAGGACACGCCGCGCGCGCGGCACCGGCAAACAGAATTCACGACGAAGTCGCGCGCGGAGGGCTTTTCCGTTGAACGGCGCCGTCAAAGCCGGCAACTGTTCGCACACTTTCCAATGCCCGCGCTTCTCCCGGTCACTCCCTTCCTCGCCGCCAACATCATCGAGATCTTCGAGCGCTGCGGCACCATCGACAAGGTGATCGTCCTCGGCCTCGGCGTCTGCAGCCTCGTGGCTTGGACGGTGATGTTCGGGAAACACGCCGAGCTGAAGCGCCTGCGGGTGCTGAACTTGTCCTTCGAGATGCACCTGCGCGACCAGCGCGCGCTCGTGGATGTGCCCGAGTCGTGGCTGCAGCGGCGCTCGATCCCGTACGCCGACGTGTACGCCGACGCGCTGGAGAGCTACAAGCGCGCCGCCGCCTTTGAACGCGAGCGCGGCCAGGCCCTCAACCCGCGCGCGCGCCTCGAGCAGGCGGAGAACGCCATCCAGCGGGCGATCGGCCGCCAGACGCTCCGCTACGAGTCCAACATGATCTTCCTCGCCTCCATCGTCTCGGGCGCGCCGTTCATCGGCCTGCTCGGCACCGTGTGGGGCGTGATGGAGGCGTTCAGCGCCGTCGCCACCCAGCAGACCGCCGGCATCCAGCAGCTCGCGCCCGGCGTCTCCGGCGCGATGCTCGCCACCATCGCCGGTCTCGTCGTCGCCATCCCCTCGGTCTTCGGCTCCAACCTGCTCCTCGGGCACACACGCCGGATGATCACCGAGCTCGAGAACTACGCCAGCGCGCTGGCCGACCGCATCGAGCTGGAGATGCACTGAGCCGCCCGCCATGGCCCGCAACTTCCGGCGCTACCGCGGATCCCATCCGATCGCGGACCTCAACGTCACCAACCTGATCGACCTCGGGTTCATGCTGCTCGTCATCTTCATGGTGGCGACGCCGCTCATGCAGCAGGAGCAGGCGGTCGGGGTTAATCTTCCCTCGGTCGCGAAGTCTCCGCAGCCGAAGAACCAGCCCGACGAGAAGCACGTGGCCGTCGGCGTGGACGCCCGTGGTTACTATGTGGATACGCCCGGCGCCTCGCTGACGCTCGCGCAGTTGCGCAGCCGTTTGTCGGCGCTCGCCGGCCAGCCCAAGCCGCCGGTCATCCGCATCCGCGGTGACGCCACGGTCCCGTACCAGAAGGTCGCCGATCTCATCAACGAGGTGCAGCGCGCCGGGCTCACGCGCGTGAAATTCGACTTCAAGTCGGATTAACCCGGGCCGCCGTCCCGCTGGAGCATGAGCGCCGAAGCCGTCAGCCCCACCTCGTTCCGGGCGTTCGTGCTGTCGTCGTCGCTGCACGCCGCGATCGTCGTGCTCGCGTTGCTGGCCGGCTGGACTGCGAGCCAGGAGGCGGATGTCGGCAAGGTGATCGAGCTCGTGGCAGGTGAGGGGGATAACTTTTCCGCGCGGGAAGCCCCCGCGCTGGGTGTGCCGGGCGGGATCAGCGTGCCGGTCCCGGCGGCCCCCGCGCCTAGGCCGGCTCCGACGCCCGAGCCCGTGGTCGAGCGCGCGGCGCCTCCGGAGCCGGTCACGCCCGCTCCCGCGCCCGTTCCGGCCCCGGTGGCTCCGCCCGCGCCCAAGACGCCGGTGGCCAAGGACGCGGTGAAGGCCGATGACGCCCCGCCGAACTTCAAGAAGAAGATCGACTACGCGATCGTACGCGGGGACGCGAAGGCGAAGCAGCAGATCCGCAAGGAGCGCGAGGCGGAGGCGAAGCGGGTCGCAGACGAAAAAAAGCGGATGAGCAAGGAGGAGTTTGACCGCGCGCAGAAGGGGAAAGCCCCGGCGGGCAAGTCAGGTGCCGCCACCAAGGTCGCGCGCGTCGACGCCGAAGGGATCGCCAAGGGGGTTGTCGGCGGTTCCACCGCCAACAAATCAGGCGGCGCGGGCGGCAAGGCGCTGAAGGCGACGGGGGACGACGTGCTCGCCGCCTACGACCAGTACTTCAAGGAGGAGTTGCGCAGAAAATTCGACCCGCCGCCCGGGTTGGCGGAAACGCTGAAGGCCACGTTCCAGGTGCGGAGCAACCCCGACGGCAGTCTCGCCAGTCCGCGCGTCCTGAAGACCTCCGGCAGCCGGCAATTCGATGACGCCGTGCTCGAGGCGATCCGCCGCATGAAAATGCCCGCGCGTCCCGACAAGAAGGCGGAGACCGTCGAGTTTACCTTCTCGATGCGGGAACTGAGCGAAGGTTGAAAAAGTCCTTGCGTCGCGGGGCGTTCCTTTGATTTTTCTGAAGGCTCGCAGGTGAAACGGGCTCTTAGCTCAGTTGGTAGAGCGCCTCAATGGCATTGAGGAGGTCAGCGGTTCGAACCCGCTAGGGTCCACCACCTTGCGCAAAATCCGCCCAAGGTGGAACAGGGGTATCATCGGCTCGGCAGGGAATAGGTTCCGGGGCTTCGGTTGAAGCTCCTACGAGGCGCCACTGGCGCTCCTCCGGTCAGAAGCGTCACCTTGGCGCGGAAAAGTCGCCCCATCTGGGAGCGTCCGAGGAGCCAAAGGCGCACGCGTTCGTGTTCGCCGAAATCATACGCCATCTTGAACTTGATTCAGCCGCTGGGCCTTGATGCGGCCGCGGCTACACCTCGGCGGTTAAGGTTGGAGGTTGAGATTGAGGTAGCGCGTGACCGAACCAGTTTGAGCGGGACGATAGCACTTCGCGCGAATTCCCGCTGAGACCCAAGAGGGGATGGATCGCAGTGGGACGGCGTGGGTCGCTGGCTGCAGCAGGGAAGAGATCCGGCGCGGCTGCCGGGTTCCCGCTGAAACCCCATCTTCGGATCAAAATTCCCACGCGGCGCCGAGGTAGGCGTTGCGGCGGGGGGCGGGGTCGATGCCGTCGGGGCGGATGCGGCTGTAGTAGTCCTCGTCCAGGAGGTTGTTGATTCCCGCAATGAGTCGCAGCGGCGTGCGCGGCACCCTCCACTCCGCGGTGAGGTCCCACACCGCGTAGGCGGGGATACGCCGCTGGTCCGTGTTGGTGTCGTCGGCGAAGGCCTCCGCGGCGAGCGTGCCGGTGAGTCCGACCTTGAGGTCGGCGCCTTCGGAAAAAAGCAGCCCCGTGCGCACGAGGTGCCGCGGAGCGTGTTGAGGACGGCGCTCCGCGAAGGCGCCCGCGGTGAAGCGCGCGTCAAGGAGCAGGGCGTTGGCGTAGAGATCGAGCGAGCGGCGCCCTGGGCCGCCGGCGAGACGCAGCAGATCCTGGCGGAACGAAAGCTCCACGCCGCGGTGCACCGCGCGGCCGACGTTGGCGAGGGAGGTGCGCCCGTCGGGGAGCGACACGGTGCCGATCTGATTGTCGAAGGAGAGGTGGAATACGCTCGCGTCGATCACGAGGCCGGGGGCGGGTTCGCCGCGGAAGCCGGTCTCCCATTGGAGGGCGCGGGCCTCGGCGAGATCGGCGTTCACGACCTGGTTGGCCGCGCTCGGCACGGATTGCGTGAAGACGACCGGGCGGAAACTTTGCGAGACGTTGGCGTAGATCTGGGAACGCGGCGCTAGGTCGCGGGTGGCCGCGAGTCCGAAGAGCGGCACGGCATCGCGCGTCACGCGGGCCGCGAGCGGGAGGCCCGCGGCGACCTTGGCGGCGTTGACGGTTTCACGGACCCGCTGGCGGACGGGTTCAATCCGGAAACCGGGAGTGATCGTGGTGTCGCCGAAACGGAAGAGGTTCTCGACGTAGACCGGCGCGTAAGTCACCTCGCGTCGGGATTGGGTGAGGACCGCGCCCGCGGTGGCGTCGGGTGTGAATCCGCGGCGGTCGGTGCGCGGTGAGGCACTGCGGAAAAATTGGGCGCCGACGCTGAGCGCGTGGCGGCGAAGCGAGCCCCAGTCGTGACGCAGGCGGGCTTCAGTGCCGCCCGAGGCGAAGGACTGGCGTTCGATGGTGTTGGTGGATGCGGCCGATCCGGTGGGAAGTAAACCGAAGCCGCCGCCGCCTTGGCGACGGGAGGCGCGGAGGTAGTCGGTGCCCCAGATCCGCCAGGCGAAGGTGCCGTGCGGGAGATCATGCTCCCAGATCAGGGAGGCGGAGCTGCGATCGAGATTGAAGCGATCCAAGCGACGCGAGGGAGCGCGGCGGTCCGCTAGGTAATTCACCGCGTTCGCGCCGGTCGCGAAGGTGAGACCGCCCGGCTCGCCGTGCTCCTCCTCGTAGGTTTCGAGCGTGAGGAGCCAGCGCGATCCGGTGGCCGCGTCGAGCGCCAGCCGGCCGAGCCAGGAGGTGAGGGTGTAATCGCTGTTGGCGGAACGGTTGCCGTCAGAGCGGCGGTGGTTGAGGTAGCCGTAGTAGCCAACGCGCCCGCGGGTGCCGTCGACGTGGCTGAAGGTGGAGTAATAGCCGTCGTCGCCGACGGTGTGGAGGGTGGATCCGGAGAAGGCGCGGTCGGTGCGGGGACGGTGAGTGACGTAGTTGAGCGCGCCGCCGGGTTGGGGGCCGTAGAGCAAGGCGGCGCCACCGCGGACGAATTCGATGCGGTCCACGGTGTCGAGCGGCGGCGTGTAGTAGGATTCCGGATATCCGAACTGGTCGGCGTGGATGGGAATGCCGTCCTTCAGCACCTGGGTGAATTGCGCGCGGTGGGGATCGAGGCCGCGGTAGCCGACGCTGACGAGCGGGCTGGTTTCCTCGCTGAGGATCAGGCCGGGGGTCTGGGCGAGCGCCTGCCGGTAGTTATTGCCGTTGATGCGGGGCTGGCCGTCGAAATCGATGACAGTGGTTTTTTTGCCGGCGTTGATTTTGGCGCCCTGGAGGTCGGGCAGGAACGGGCCTTGGATATGATGGTCCGACTCCGACTCGGCTTCGGCGACGACGGCGGGCAGTTGGACCGGCTGGTTGGGCGCGCGTGCGCTGAACGCGATCCCGCGGTCTGCGGCAAAGACGGGCACGATCCATGTCACCGTGGCTGCGCAGATCAGGAACTTGGAGAGAGTTGGGCGGAAGTTAGGCAAAGGCGTGGGTGGGTGGCGTGAATGGGAACGGGTCTCAGTAGGTGCAAGATGGAAATGAGACCCAGTCGCTATGGAGATGTAACCGTCTCCCGTATAGCCCTTTGCGAACCTTTCTGGTCGCACCGCCCGCGCCTAAGCGAACTCGCTCGGAACTCAAAGTTCCGCTTCACTCAACCGGCGGAACTCTACCGCAGAACGACATATGCTCAGAAAAACGTAACAGCCATCCTCCGGACTGAGGAAGCGCGGTAGTCGCGGGAGATTCCGCATGAAAAGCGGCTGCGAATAGGAAGATCCATGCACAGCGTCTCGGGCATTCTGGGAGCGTGCCGACTCTTGGAATCAGACAAAATCTCGGCACCGCTTCGCGAGAAACATCGCTCCGCAAACGGGCCGATCGCCTCGATCGCTCGTCGCCACGCCCCGCGCTTTACATCGGCTCCGTTTGCGGGACGGTGGTCCCGATGGACGAGTCCACGCCGCCCAATCCCGCCGAGCCCGGTCTCGAAGTGCGCTCCGCGTTCGTGCGGAACCGCAACGTCCTGCTCACCCGTGCCGACTTCGGGGAGCTGTTCGTCGATCACTACCTGCACCTCGGGGAACACGGGCTGCGGCTGGAGCCGGAGGTCGACGCGATGTTCAAGCGCGCGCTCGCGGCGTTCACGCTGCATTGCGCATCGCGGCCGCTGAACGAGCTGACGGCTTGGACAATCAACTTCCAACGGCCGCTGGTGAACCTCTTCCTGGTCGGCGACAACGACACCGGGATCGTGACGGGGCGGGTTTTCACCGAGGATGTGAAGGTTGGACCCGACAACCTGTTCTACGCGGACGTGGTGCGCGGGCATCAGCCCAAGCGCCGGAGCGCGGTCACATTCGAGGGCGATGATCCGGTCGCGGCGGTGGAGAAGTTCTACGCCCAGAGTGAGCAGCGTGGGGCGCGGTATTTCCAGACGGCGGAGGAGGAGTTCCATCTGTTCACGGAGCATCCGGATTGCGACTTCGCGTGGCTCCGTGGCCTGGACGGCGCGCGGGCGGCGACGGTGGACGCGGACGAGGTCGTGGTGCCGCTGGAGCGCCGGCGCTATCGCTGGCACTGCGGCTGCAACCAGCGCCGTATGCTGGAGGTGCTGGCGCCCGTGATGCGGCACTCGCCGGAAGAGCTGTTCGGGGGTGATGCGCGGCTCGAGATACGCTGCCCGCGCTGCGCGGCGCGTCATGTGATCACGCGGGAGACGCTGGAGGCTTTCGTGGCCGGCGGGGACGCGGCGCCGGCGACATGAGTCCGGCCGAGATCGCGGGCACGTTGCTCGGCGTGATCGGTGTCGCGCTGATGGTACGCCAAAACGCCTGGGGCTGGCCGGTGGGGCTGGTGCAGGTGGTAATTTCCGCGTGGGTCTTCCTGGAGGCTAAACTCTACTCGGATGTCCTCCTGCAGGGATTCTTCTTCGCGATCCAGGCGTACGGCTGGTGGAATTGGCGCAAGGGAAGCGCGGGTGGCGACGGGCCCCCGGTGACGCGGCTGGGGACGCGGGCCATCGCGGCGTGGGTGGTTACGGGAGGAGTGGCGACGCTGTTGTGGGGCGAGGTGATGCGGCGCGGGACGGATGCGGCGTTGCCGCACTGGGATGCGTTTATTCTTATCTTCAGCATTGTCTCCCAATGGCTACAGGCGCGGAAGCGGCTGGAGAACTGGGCGGGGTGGATGGCGGTGAATTTCGTCGCCGTCGGGGTCTACTGGGAGCGGGACCTGCGCGGTTTCGCGCTGCTGTACCTGCTGTTCCTCGCGATGGCGGTTTGGGGCCATGTGTCGTGGCGTCGCGCGCTGGAGGAGCCGTCCCGTGGCTGAACCGTGGCGCGTGGTGGTCTTCGGGACGGAGTCGACCGGCAAAACGATGCTGGCCGCCGCTTTGGCGCGGCGTTTCGGGGAGCCGTGGGCGCCGGAATTTGTGCGGGAATATTGGGACTCATCCGGGGGCAAGATCACCGCCTCCGACCTCGAGGTCATCGCCCGGGGGCAGATGGAGTCGGAAGATCGTGCGGCGGCCATCGCGCGCCGCGTGGTGTTTCTGGATACCGACCTGCTCACGTGCACGCTGTGGAACGACGCCCTGTTCCCCGGCCGATGCCCCGCCTGGGTGCGCGCCGAGGCGGAAGTGCGCGCGCGTCGCAACGCGTTTTGTCTGCTGTGCGACACGGACGTCCCGTTCTTCGATGATCCTCAGCGGTGTTTTCCTGAGCCGGAGGCGCGGGAGCGGGCCCGCTTGCTTTGGCGCAACGCGCTCGTCTCACGGGTACTGCCAACGGTCGAGATCCGCGGCGATTGGGCTGAACGGGAGAGGGCGGCCGCGGCGGCAGTCGAGGCCCTGCTGGCGCGAGGCGCGTGAGGCGCGGTCGGGCTACGGCGCCGACCAGACGACCTCGTCGCCGACGGTGGGCATTCCGGACTTAACGGTCGCGCCCAGAGTGCGGCCGCGCACGTAGCGTGAGGCGAGGAGGCGTGCGGTTTCGCGCAGGTCGGCAAGGGTGCGCGCAACGAGTTCACCGCCGTCGGCCAGCGCCGCGGGCGGGGCGTCCGCCGCGAGTTCGATCATCGCGAACCCCCGCTCCGGATCGAGCGCGATGATGCGACCGACGATCAATCGTGGGCTCGGGGCCAGAGGCTCCTGCGCCGGTGCGGGAGGCGTCGTCTCGCGAAACACGCCCGTGCATCCCCCGAGTGGGAGGACCACCAAGAGGATCAGTAACCGGACGGGGCGGAGGTTCATCCCGGAAAAAACCTGGGCGGGCTTCCGCCATTCCGCCGGCCGCGACTCAGAGCTTGGCGGGCGGAAACGTGAAGCCGGAAGGGAGACCGGGGATCGGCGAGATCGCGGGGGCGCCCGGAGGTCGCGGAGCGCCGGGCGGCCGCGCGGTGGCGGCGACCTTCATCAGGTTCTGCGCGTTGTCGATCTGCTCGGCGTCGAAGAAACCGTGGAGCTGCCGGATGCGCGTCGGGTGGCGCATCTTGCGCAGGGCCTTGGCCTCGATCTGGCGGATGCGCTCGCGCGTCACCTTGAACTGCTTGCCGACCTCCTCGAGCGTGCGGCTGTAGCCGTCGACGAGCCCGAAGCGGAGGGAAAGCACGCGACGCTCGCGCTCGGTGAGCGTGTCGAGCACGTCGATGATTTTTTCCCGCAACAGCGAGTAGGCGGTCATGTCGTACGGGTTCTCCGCCGACTTGTCCTCGATGAAGTCGCCGAACGAGGTGTCATCGCCGTCACCGACCGGGGACTGCAGCGAGATGGGCTGTTGCGCCATCTTCATGATCTGCTGCACGCGCTCGACCGGGAGATTCATCTCGTCGGCCACTTCCTCGGGGGTGGGCTCGTGGCCGTACTCCTGCAGGAGCTGTTTTTGCACCTGCATGACCTTGTTAAGGGTCTCGATCATGTGCACCGGGATGCGGATGGTGCGGGCCTGGTCGGCGATCGAGCGGGTGATGGCCTGGCGGATCCACCACGTGGCGTAGGTCGAGAACTTGTAGCCGCGCCGGTACTCGAACTTCTCGACGGCCTTCATCAGGCCCATGTTGCCCTCCTGGATGAGGTCGAGGAACGAGAGGCCGCGGTTCGTGTATTTCTTCGCGATCGAGATCACGAGGCGGAGGTTGGCCTCCACCATCTCGGTCTTGGCCTGATGGGCCTCGCGCACATGGACCATTGTCTGGGCCACCACCGCGAGCAGGCCCTCGGGGGAAATGCGCTGCTGCAGCTCGATCTGGCGGAAGCGCGCCTGGATCCCCTTCGTGTCGATGGTCGCATCCTTCTTTGTCTTCGGGTGCTTGGCGCGCTCGAGTTGACGCTGGAGGTGCTCGATCTCTTCGAGCAGCGGCCGAAGTTGCTCGAGGTACTCCTCGTAAACCTTGAGCTTGAAATAGAATTTGCCGAAGCACCCGCGCAGCACGGTCTCGCGCTTCTTCAGCTTGGTCTGGACCTTCTTGCGGGCGGCGTCGCCGCGCGCCTTCTGCAGTTCGTCCCACCCCTCGGCCACGCTCTCCTCGGCGTGCCCGGCCTGCTCGACCAACTTGGGCAATCCCTTGAAGTAGGCGTCGCGCGACTCGATTTTCTTGTCGATGACGAGACGGTCGAAGCGTTCCTCGCGGTTCAGTAGCTTTGAGCCGAGGACCACGATGTAGCCACCGATCACCGAAGCCTGGAAGAGCGCTTCCTGCGCCTTGAGTTCCGCGGTCTCGATGCGCTTGGAAATCTCCACTTCCTGCTCGCGGGTGAGCAGGGGGACTTGGCCCATCTGCTTGAGGTACATCCGGACCGGGTCGTCCAGGATGTCGTTCTGCGAGGAGCGCGACTGCTCCTCCTCCGCCTCCTCCATCCGCTGCTTGTAGTCCTCGACCTGGTCGGGCTCGAGGATCTCGATCTCCAGATTCTGCAGGATCGAGAGGACGTTATCGATCTCCTCCTGGTTCTCGACCGACTCGGGCAGGGCCTCGTTGATGTCGTCGAAAGTGAGGTACCCTTGCTCCTTGGAGAGGCGGATCAGGTTGCGGATCTTGTCATTGATCCCACCGGCGGGAGCGGCTTCCGCTCCGCCCTCGGGAGCGTTTTCGGCGGGGGTGGCCGGGATCTTGGCGAGGGCCTCCTCGACGGCGTCGGACTGGGCGGTTTCTGCGGCGGCGGGCTTGGTCTTGCGCGACATGTGGGAGTGGCGGGTACGGAACGGCTTTGGGCGCGGAGGTCAAACCGCGCTCGTAAGCGAGATCGGAAGGCGCAACAGGCGCTGGATTTCAGAACGTTCCTTCAAGAGGGAAATTGGGTCAGATTCACTGTCCGTTTGGGGTGTGGCCAAAGCAAGTTCTATCTGCCTCAAACGCGGCTCGAGGCTGCGCGCGCGCAATCGGCGCAGGCCTTCCTGGGCCACCTTCAACGGATCATCGATCGCGGGCACCTCGAACAGGACTCCCGCCACCAGCGCGCGCTCCTCCTCGGTCTCAAGCAGGCCGTCGAGTTGTTCCCGCCCGGGCCAGGAGGCGTGTTCGAACTCGCCGAGAAACCGGTTGAGCAGACGCCCCGCGACATGGTGATCGCCTTGGTCGATCCAATCGGGCTGCACCGCGTGGCTGAGGGGCTTGCCGAGCGACTCAAAATGCAGGCACAGCATCAGCAACTCATGCTCCGGGGTGACCGTACTGGTGTCCGCGGAAGGGGCGGGGGAGGGCGGTGCCTCACCCGGCCGGGCGGCGGTTTG
The DNA here is from genome assembly GCA_046091745.1 of Opitutaceae bacterium. Taxonomy (GTDB): domain Bacteria; phylum Verrucomicrobiota; class Verrucomicrobiia; order Opitutales; family Opitutaceae; genus ER46. The sequence goes on along the minus strand of JBJTCH010000075.1, from coordinate 1,550 downwards.
GCGGCGAGCCTGGCCCTCGGCGACCTGAAGCTCCCTCTCCATCACCCGAGGGAGCAGGCCGAGTTTTGCGGCGGCTTCGGTGATCAGATTGGCCCGCGTCGCCTCGCTCGGGCTGTTGACTATGAGTTCCGCCACCGCCCTGGCGGCGCGGCTGCGCTCGTCGGGACTGGCGGCCAGCGGATTGGGAAGGAAAGCGCGGGCCGCGAACGCCACCGCGCTCAACGACGCCGCGCGCACTTCCGCGTACGCGGCGAGGCCGCGCTCCAGGACGAGCAGATCCGGGTCGACCTTCGAGTCACCGCCCAGCGAGAGGAAACGCGCCTCCAGTCCGGCTCGCAGCGCGAGGGGCAGGAAGCGGAGCGCCGCTTTTTGCCCGGCGCTGTCGCTATCGAAGAAACACTCCACCTGCGCGTGATAGCGGCGAAGCAGCGCCAGTTGTCCGTCGGTGATCGACGTACCTTGCGGAGCGATGGCGGTTTTCAGGCCGACGCTCCAGCAGCGGATCGCGTCGATTTGGCCCTCGACCAGCACGAACGGTTTTCCCTCTCCGACCTGCGTGCGGGCGCGGTCGAGGTTGAACAGCAGGTTCCCCTTGGTGAAAATCGGCGTCTCCGGCGAATTCACGTACTTGGCCTCGTGCGCGGGATCGTCCTCCGGCGTTCGCTCGGTCTGACGGGCCGTGAATGCGACCACGCGGCCCTGATGATCGCGGATGGGAATCATCAGCCGACCGCGGAACCGCGGGCGCAGGCTGTGCAACGTGATCGCCGCGTCGTCGTAGATGAAAAAAAGCCCGCACCGGCGCAGCGCTTCCTCGGAGAATTTTCTGCGCAGAAGCGCGCCGCCCAGTCCTCCGCCGGCGGCGTCCGCGGCGCCGATCTTGAACTCCGCCGCGATTTCCGCGGGGAAGCGGCGGCGCTCGGTCCAGTACCCGCGGAACCACTCGCCGGTTTCATCCTTCGCCAGGAAGGCCTGGTGAAAATGGTCCGTCGCGACCTCGTGGAGATCGAAGAGCTCCTGCCGCAGCGAGCGCTCCTCGCGCGAGGGACCACCGGTGCCCTCCTCGTACTCGATCACGATGCCGTGGCGCTTGCCGATCGCCTCCACGGCCTCGGTGAAGCCGAGTTGCTCGGTCTCCCGCACGAAGGTGATGAGGTCGCCGGCCTTCCCGCAGCCGAAGCATTTGTAGAAGCCTTTGTCGGCATCGACGTTGAACGACGGCGTGCGCTCGTTGTGGAACGGGCAAAGTCCTTTCAGCCGCGAGCCACCCGCCTTCCGCAAGGTCACCACCCGGCCCACGACGTCAGCCAGGTTGACGCGGAGTTTCAGGTCGCGAACGCAGGCGGGTTTGATGACGGGCATGAGGGCGGAGCGGCGGGAGTAAGGGCGGGGAAACGAACGCCTCGCGCGGGCCCGGGGCGCCGAGCGATCGCCGTCGCGCCGCCGAACAAGAATGCACTTTCAACCCGCGCACCCCGCTGTCAAGTTCCCCGCCCCGTCGCGCCCGCGGCCGAGGAAAGTTCCTCCGGTTCCCCGCGGAACCCGCGGCC
>JBJTCH010000074.1:0-4881 GCA_046091745.1 Opitutaceae bacterium | reverse complement strand
GGCGAGGAGGACCCCGCCTTCGCCGCCGGCACGAAGACCCGTCGCAGCGTGATTCTCGCCATCCAGCGGCAGCCGGGCACCAACACCATCAAGGTTGTCGACGGCATCCGGGAACTTCTGCCCGCCTTCCGCTCCCAGCTGCCCGCGACCATCACCCTCGACATCTTCGTCGACCGTTCGCAGGCCATCCGCGAATCGGTCCACGACGTGAAGTTCACGCTCGTCCTGGCCATCCTGCTCGTGGTGCTCGTGATCTTCCTGTTCCTGCGCACCCTCTCCGCCACGATCATCCCGAGCGTCGCGATGCCGATCGCCGTCATCGGCACATTCGCGGTGATGTATTTCTGCGGGTTCAGCATCAACAACATCTCCCTGCTCGCCCTGACCCTCTCCGTGGGCTTCGTCGTCGATGACGCGATCGTGATGCTTGAGAACATCGCGCGCCACATCGAGGCGGGCGACACCCCGATGGTCGCCGCGCTCAAGGGCTCGCGCGAGATCGGGTTTACCATCCTTTCCATCACCATCTCGCTGGTCGCCGTCTTCATCCCCGTGCTGTTCATGGGCGGCATCCTCGGGCGCCTGCTGCACGAATTCGCGGTCACGATCGGCGCCGCGATCCTCGTGTCGGGCTTCGTGTCGCTGACCCTCACTCCCATGCTCTGCAGCCGGTTCCTCAAGCCGCACGATCCCGGCCGCCGCGAGCACGGCTTCTTTCGCGCCATGGAGGCCGCGTTCCAGTGGAGCGTCGACCTCTACGAGAAAACCCTCCGGGTCTCCCTCCGCTTCCGCGGCACCATCCTGCTCACCGCCTTCGCCACCGTCGGCCTCACCCTCTGGCTGCTCGCGATCGTACCCAAAGGCTTCATCCCAACCGAGGACACCGGCCGCCTCATGATTTCCGTCGAGGGCGCGCAGGACTCCTCGTTCGAGGCGATGAGCCGCCTGCAACAGGAGGTCATCCGCGTCGTGAAGCGTAATCCCTACATCGTCGACGTCTCCGCCTCCATCGGCTCTTTCGGCCGCAGCGGCGGCGGCGCGACCAACAACGGCCGCATGTACGTCGGCCTCGTCGACCGCGAGAAGCGGCCGCACGCCAATGTCATCGCCCAGATGATCCGCTCCCAGACCGCCGGCATCGCGGGCGTGAAGGTCTTCCCGCAGGTGCCGCCCGCGATCCGCATCGGCAGCCGCGGCTCCACCTCGGTCTACCAGTACACCCTTTACGGCACCGACCTTGAGGAACTCTACCGCGTCACGCCGCCCATGCTCGACCGCGTGCGCGAGATTCCCGGCGTGATCGACGTCAACACCGACCTCCAGATCACCAGCCCGCAGCTGCTCATCGACATCGACCGCGACAAGGCGTCGTCGCTCGGCCTCAACGTCCAGCAGGTCGAGGACAGCCTCTACAGCGCTTTCGGCCAACGGCAGGTGTCCACTATCTACACCTCGACGAACCAATACTCGGTGATCCTCGAGCTAGACCCGAAGTTCCAACGCGATCCGTCCGCCCTTGCGATGCTCTACCTGCGCAACCGAGAGGGGAAGCTCATCCCCCTCGAGTCCGTCGCCAAGATGCGCCCCACCGTCGGCCCGCTCACCGTCGCCCACATGGGGCAGGTCCCGGCCGTCACGATCACGTTCAACCTCGCCCCGACGACTTCCCTCAGCGAGGCGACCGAGGCCATCGAGCGCATCGCGCGCGAGATGCTGCCGCCGACCGTCAGCGGCACCTTCCAAGGCACCGCGGCCGCCTTCGCCAACTCCCTCCAGGGCCTCGGCTGGCTGCTGCTTATCGCCGTGCTCGTGATCTACCTCGTGCTCGGCGTGCTCTACGAGGACTTCGTCCACCCGCTGACCATCCTCTCCGGCCTGCCCGCCGCCACGTTCGGCGCGCTGCTCACGCTCCTCGCGTTCGGCCAGGAGCTCAACATGTACGGCTACGTCGGCCTCATCATGCTCATCGGCATCGTGAAGAAGAACGCGATCATGATGATCGACTTCGCCATCGACGCCCGCCGCCGGCTGGGCAAATCCGCCGAGGAGGCGATCTTCGAGGCCTGCATCGTGCGCTTCCGCCCCATCATGATGACGACCTTCGCCGCGCTCGCCGGCACGCTGCCCATCGCGCTCGGCATGGGCGCCGGCGCCGACTCCCGTCGCACGCTCGGGCTCGCGGTCGTCGGCGGTCTGGTGGTCTCCCAGATCCTGACCCTCTACATCACGCCAATCTTCTACCTCTACATGGAGCGCTTCACGCGCTTCCTCACCCCGAAGCCGGTCGAGGAATACGAGCGCGAGGCCGAGACCGCGGCGGCCCGGGCCGCCGGATCCTGAACATCACGGGTTTCCCCGGGGCGCTCGCGCGTTCCGGGGAAGTCGGGAAGGAGACTCAATCCTCCGGCAGGGGCTTGCCCTTGGTCTCAGGCGCCCAGATGAGGGCGACCAGACCCAGCACGAAGATGAAGGAGAGGATCGTGGCCGCCGTCCGGAACGGCTCCGCCGCTCCGCTCGCGATCAGCTGGCGGTTGAAATAACCCAACATCGGGGGGACGCCCGCGGCGAGGTAGCGGACCGTGTTGTAACAAAAGCCGACGCCCGTGCCGCGGAGGCGCGTCGGGAAAAGCTCCGGGAAGTAGATCGCGTAGCCGCCGAAGACGGAAAGCTGCGCAAAGCCCATGAGCGGCAGCATCCAGTACGCGTCCGTGCCCGTGCGGAGGTTGTTGAACACGTAGATTGTCACCGCGAGGCAGGAGATGAAGCCGACGAAAAACGCCGGTTTCCGGCCGAAACGGGTCGCGACCGCCGTGAACACCACCATGCCGAGAAACGCGCCGACGTCCTGCATCGCGAGCCCGTAGCCGCGCACGGTATCCACCACCTGCTGGGGCGAGCCCTTGAGCGCGATCGAGATGAGTTCCGGCGAGAAGAAGCCCACGCCCCAGAGTCCGGCCATGCCAGCCAGACCGAGGCCGACCCCGACAAGGACATTCCGCCGCCAGACCGGATGCCGGAAGAGCTCCGGAATGGAGCCCGCCTTCTCGGCGCCCGACTCCGCCCGGCGACGCGACTCCTTCCACTTCTCCGGCTCCTTGAGCGTGAACAGCATCGGCACCACGAGGATCGAGGGCAGGATTCCGACGAAGAAGAGAATCCGCCACCCCGACATCCCGAGCAGGAAGTCGGCCTTGCCGGGCTGCACCTGCGTGCTGACGAGCGAGCCGATGATGTTACCGACCGCCGACAGCGCCTGCAGGGAACCGAGAGCCACGGCGCGGATGCTCGCCGGCACGCTTTCCGCCACCAGTGTTGTGGCCGCACCGAACATTCCGCCGACGCCCAGGCCCACGAGGAACCGATAGATCATGAACTCGGGAATCGTCTTCGAGATTCCGGAAAGCCCGGTGAAACCCGAGTAGACGAGCAGCGTGACCGCCATCGTCTTCACGCGCCCGAGCCGGTCGCTCATCGTGCCGAAGATGATGCCACCCGTCGCCCAACCGATCAGCATGATGGTGGTGGCAAGGCCCACCATGTCCGTCACCGCCGCGTCGGTCGCGCCCTTGCCAAGGATCTCCCGCATCGCGGGCTGCCGCGCCAACGCGAAGATGCGCTGGTCCATGCAGTCGAAGAGCCATCCCGCCGAGGCGATGATGACGACCATCCAGTGGTAGGCGGTGACCCGTTCGGCGGGAGCGCCGGCCGGTGCGGCCGAGGGTGAAGGTGATGAGGTGATCACGGCCCGCGGTTAACACCCCGCGGCGGGTTGTCGATGCGCGGTTCCGCGCGGATTCAGTTTACGAGAAACAGCGCAAACGCGCGCTGGCCTCGCGGAGGAACGCCTGTGAGTAAACTTCTCCCGCCCCACCCCGCCATGTTCCGCCATCTTCTCCCCGCTGTCTTCGCGTTTCTTTGCCCGGCTCTCGCCGCCCCCGCCGTAAACGGGATTCCTTCGCGCTCCTTCGGCCAGCTCTCGGACGGACGCGAGGCCCGCCTTTACACGCTCGCGAACCGTTCCGGCTTCACCGCGGAGATAACCGATCTCGGCGGCATCATCGTCTCGATCCGCGCGCCTGACCGGGCGGGCAAGTTGGCCGACGTTGTCCTCGGCGTATCCTCAGCCGGCGAGTTCGAGGCCAAGGCGGCGGGTTTCAACGCCATCACGGGCCGCTACGCCAACCGCATCGCCGCGGGTCGTTTCACCCTCGACGGGAACGTGTATACGCTGGCCACCAACAGCACTTCGGGCGGCGTGCCGGTCCCTCTCCACGGCGGCAAACGCGGTTTCAACCGCGCCGTCTGGCGCGCCGAAACGATCACGCACGACGGCTTGCCGGCGCTGCGCCTGCGTCACCGCAGCCCCGACGGCGACGAAGGCTATCCCGGCAACCTCGACGTGGAGGTGGTTTACAGCATCACGGCCGACAACGCCCTGCGGATCGACTACGCCGCGACCACCGACGCACCGACGCACGTGAACCTCACCAACCACGCTTACTTCAATCTCAAGGGCGAGGGAGATGGCGACATCCTCGACCATGTGCTCACCGTGCGCGCCACGCGCTACACGCCGGTGCTGCCCAGCCTGATCCCCACCGGTGAGCTGGCGCCGGTCGCCGGCACTCCGTTTGACTTCACCCGCCCCCTCCGGATCGGCGAACGCATCAACGCCGACCATCCGCAAATGGTCCTCGGCCGCGGCTACGATCATAACTTCGTGCTCGATTCGCAGGACGGTTCGCTCGCGCCCGCCGCCACCGTCCACGAACCGGCCTCGGGCCGCGTGCTGGAAGTGCTCACGACGGAGCCCGGCGTGCAGCTGTTCACCTCGAATCACTTCGCGGGCAAACTCACCGGGAAATCCGGACGCGCCTACCC
>JBJTCH010000073.1:0-3832 GCA_046091745.1 Opitutaceae bacterium | reverse complement strand
CCTCCGCTGTTTTTTCCGTGCCCTTGCCGCGTCCGGTTCCGGTGGCGCCCGGTGGCCCGGGGTGGCGGTTTATCGGGCTCGCGCACGGCGCCTACGCGGTTTTCGAGACCCCGTCCGGGGTCGTGCTGCTCGATCGCCGGGCGGCGCACGAGCGCGTGTGGTTCGAGCGTCTGCGGGAGCAGTTCCGCGCCGGGCAGGTGCCGGGCCAGCGTTTGCTGCTGCCGCTGCCGCTGGAACTCGACGCGATCGCCTCCGCGTTGCTGCTCGACCGGAGGATTTTTCTGGAAAAACACGGCTTCGAGGTGGCGGAGTTCGGGCGCAATTTCTTCCGCCTCGAGTCCATCCCCGCGTGGATGGAGCCCGCCGCGGCCGAGCCTTTTCTGCGCGATCTGCTGGCGGCGTTCCGGGACGGCTCCCTGCCGCAGGGGAACGGCGATCTCGCCCGTGATGAGCTGGCGCGCCTCGCGGCCGCCAAGGCGGTGCGGCTGCCGGAGTCCGCACCCGAGGGCGAGGTCCGTGCCCTTGTCATGCAGCTTTTCGCGACGTCCTCCCCCCTGACCAGCCCCTCGGGGCGACCGGTATTTATCGAGCTCAGCCACGGGGAACTCGCGCGCCGTTTTCAAAAATAAGTGCAAGGTCCCGCTCGCGCTGGCACGGTTCGTTCTACAAGGTGAACGATCACCATGCGAAGCACTGCCAAGAAGAACGGGGGTAAGGGTTCGGTCGCCGCCGGGGTGGTTGTCCCGGCGGGCAACGGCAACGGGGCGCGTCCCGCGGAGGCCGCCGGCGCCGAAGCGGTTTCGGTCGACGCCATGCGGGCCCGGATCGAGCGGCACCTGGTCTCGACCCTCGCCCGTCACGCGGGTTCGGCCACCGCCCGCGACTGGTGGGTGGCCACGGTGCTGGCGCTGCGCGACACCATCCACGAGCGGCTCATCCGCACGCAGGGCGTTCACAACGCCCGCAACGTGCGACGGGTCTATTACATGTCCCTCGAGTACCTCATGGGGCGCATGTTCGGGAACAACCTGCTGGCGACGGGGCTGCTGGGAACCGCGCGCGACGCCCTCGCCGCACTCGGGCAGGACTTCGACCTCGTGCGCGAGACCGAGGTCGACATGGGGCTCGGCAACGGCGGCCTCGGGCGCCTCGCCGCGTGCTTCATGGACTCGCTCGCGACGCTCGATTACCCGGCGCTCGGCTACGGGATCTACTACGAGTTCGGGCTTTTCCGGCAGGCCTTCCGCAATGGCCACCAGGAGGAGCACCCCGACAGCTGGACCCTCTTCGGCGATCCGTGGGAGGTTGTGCGGCCGGAGTACACCCAGCAGGTCCGGCTCTACGGGCGAGTGGAGAACGTTTTCGACGACCGCGGCAATTACCGGCCCCGCTGGGTCGACACCCGCACGGTGCTCGGCGTGCCGCACGACATCCCGATCGCGGGTTACGGCACCGGGACGGTGAACCTGCTCCGACTCTGGGCTTCCAAGGCCACCGAGGACTTCGACCTGGCCGCCTTCAACAGCGGCGGGTACGTCGAGGCGGTCCGCGAGAAGGCGGTCGGCGAGACGATCTCCAAGGTTCTTTACCCGAACGACAGGACGGAGAACGGCAAGGAGCTGCGCCTTGTGCAGCAGTACTTCTTCGTCGCCTGCTCCCTGCGCGACATCCTGCGCCGCCACCGGCGCAACCCCGCGAACTCGTGGGATAACTTCGCCGACAAGGTCGCGGTGCAACTCAACGACACGCACCCGGCGATCGCGGTCTCCGAGCTGATGCGGATCCTGATCGACGAGGAGTCGATGGATTGGGACCGCGCGTGGGCGATCGTCACCCGCACGTTTGCCTACACCAACCACACGCTGCTGCCCGAGGCCCTGGAGAAATGGGGCGTGCCGCTTTTCGAGCGCGTGCTGCCGCGCCACCTCCAGATCATCTACGAGATCAACGAGCGGCTGATGCAGGTCGTTGAGCTCCGCTGGCCGGGCGACCACGCCAAGAAGCGCATCTGCTCCCTGATTGAGGAGAACGGCGGCAAGTCCGTGCGCATGGCCAACCTCGCCGTCGTGGGCTCGCACGCGGTCAACGGAGTCGCCGAGCTGCACACCGCGTTGCTGAAGCGGGCGCTCTTCCCCGAGTTCGACGCGCTCTATCCCGGGAAATTCCGCAACAAGACCAACGGCATCACCCCGCGGCGCTGGTTGCTGAAGTGCAACCCGCGGCTCGCGTCGCTCATCACCGCCCGTCTGGGCGGCGGCTGGGCGCGCGATCTCGGCCAGTTGCGCGGACTCGAGCGGTTCGCGGGCGACCGCGCCTTCCGCGACGAGTTCATGGCGGTGAAGCGCGCCAACAAGGTGGACCTCGCCGCCGTGATCGCCGCGGAGTGCGGCGTGGAGGTCTCACCCGACGCCCTTTTCGACGTGCAGATCAAGCGGTTGCACGAGTACAAGCGGCAGCATCTCAACCTGCTGCACATCCTCGCGCTCTACCGGCGCCTGCTGCAGCACCCTGAGCTCGACCTCGTGCCGCGGGTTTTCGTCTTCGCCGCCAAGGCGGCGCCGGGCTACGATCTCGCGAAGAACATCATCCGCGCGATCAACCTCGTCGGTGAGCGCATCAACGCGGACGCGCGGATCAACGGGAAGCTCAAGGTGGTTTTTCTGCCCAATTACCGGGTCTCGCTGGCCGAGCGCATCATCCCCGCCGCGGACCTTTCCGAGCAGATCTCCACCGCGGGCAAGGAGGCTTCCGGCACCGGCAACATGAAGCTTTCGCTCAACGGAGCGCTCACCATCGGCACGCTCGACGGAGCCAACGTCGAGATCCAGGAGGAGGTCGGACCCGAGAATATCTTCATCTTCGGCCTCACCGTCGATGAGGTCGAGGCGCTCCGCGGCCGCGGCTACAACCCGTGGGACTATTACCACCGCGACGAGGAGCTGCGCGCCGTGATCGATTGGCTCGGGAGCGACTTCTTCACCCCGGGCGAGCACGGGGCCTTCGGGGCCCTGCACGGCAGCCTGCTGCGCGGCGGCGATCCGTACATGCTGCTGGCCGATTTCCGCGCCTATTGCGAATGCCAGCGTCGCGTCGATGCCGCCTACCGGGACCGCGATGCTTGGGCGCGCATGGCCATCATCAACACCGCCCGCATGGGTAAGTTCTCCAGCGACCGCACCATCCGAGAATACGCCGAAGACATCTGGCGCCTCGACCCCGTGCCGGTGTCGTGAGCGGCGGAAAATCCCTCGGCGATCGACCCTTCATCGTTGGCACCGGTTGAGGTGCAGCTGAGGCGTGTCGATCGTGGTGGTAGCCGCGGTGCGAGCGGTCGCGGTTGTCCTCGACGGCGATGGGTGCGCCGCGCTACGAGTGCGCCCCGGTGTTGTCCTCGGCCGCTTCCATCTGCCGCGCCTTTATCCGCCTGCTGGTGATTTTTCCGTTGGCGTGCGCTGTGCGCTCAAATCCCGGCGGAGCACCGTGGATCATTCCGCCGCTGGACGGTTCGTTTTCCGCGGAGGTTACTCCGTTGATTCTGCCGGGTGCGCCGGCGGTACGCGTCGAACTCACGGCGCGCACGATCGCTCCGGGCTTACGCGAGATTGTATTCACCGCGCAGGCCGAGGGCTTGTCGGTGGAGGGGGACGCCAGACTGGACGCCGGCGCGGAGGGATCGTGGCTGGTCATGAAGGGGACGGTGGATCTGGCGGCGTGGTCGGGGCCGGCGATCAGCCGGTTCGCCCCGGCGGCGGCGGGCTCGGTGGGAGGTCAGTTGCGCTTCACGGCCGCCGGGAGCCTGCGGGGTGGGAGGGTGGGCGGCGGGGCGGAGCTC
>JBJTCH010000072.1:0-3195 GCA_046091745.1 Opitutaceae bacterium | reverse complement strand
GCTGCTGGCGCGTCCCGAAGTGGAACGCAAAGACGTGCATGTCTACTTCCGTGAGTTCGGCGCGTCGTCGCTCGACGTGTGGCTCGCCTACGAGGTGCTCGAGCCGGATTTCGGCCGGTCGCTCGCGATCAAACAGGAGGTGAACCTCGCGATCATGCGCGCGGTCGAGGCCCGCGGCCTCGCCTTCGCCTTCCCGACGAAGACCATCGAACTCGCCGGCCCGACCCTCGACCGCCTCGCCGCCGTCCGGAACGGCTGAGGTTGAGCCGGCTCGGCTGGTTGAACCACGGAACACCTGTGCCGCCGGGCGAAAGACAGACGGCCCCAGTCCATCGCCGCAGACCGGGCACGGAGGAGCAGTTTGAGGAAACAGAGAAGAAGCGTTCTTCAACGAAAGCGGGAAGGGGTCGATGCGGGGAAAAATAGGGGAATCAGGAACGCAGGAGGAGGCGCGCCGAGCTTCCGACGCTACTTCGATTCTGGAAACGCGTGCGAGGTAGCCGCTGACTATTCGGTTCAATCGAACCACGGATCGGTATCCTCCGTGTTCTCCGTTCCGGCGCTGCGCCCTCTGTGACCGGATTTTTCCTCCTTCGCGGCTTGGGCTCTCTCAGAGCGTCTTCCGAAAGCGCGAGACGGCGAAGGTCATCATGGTGACGCCCATGACCAGCAGCGCGGTCAGCTCGGGCCAGAGCACTTCGACGCCCACTCCCTTCAGGAAAACCCCGCGGATGATGACGAGGAAGTAGCGGAGCGGGTCGGCGAGGCTGAGCCACTGGAACGCCTCCGGCATGCTGGTGATCGGGACGATGAATCCGGAGAACAGCATGGCGGGAAAAAAGAAGAAGAACGTCGTCATCATCGCCTGCTGCTGGGTGCGGCTGACCGTGGAAATGAAGAGCCCGATCCCGAGCGTCCCGAGCAGGAACAGCGCGGTGGCGAGCAGCAGGAGCGCGAAGCTCCCGCGGAACGGGATATCGAACCAGAACAGGCCCACCGCCGATACGAGCGCGGTGTCGACGAACCCCACGACGGAGAAGGGTGCGCATTTCCCGAGGATGAACTCCACCGGGCGGATCGGCGTCACCATGATCTGCTCGATCGTGCCGGTTTCCTTCTCCCGCACGATGGCCATGCTCGTGAGCATGAGGGCGACCAGCATCACCAGCATCGCGATGACCCCGGGCACGTAGTAATTGTGGCTCTCGAGGTCGGCGTTGAACCAGACCCGTGGCCGCAGATCGAGGCCGCCGGGCGCGGCGGCCGGCCCGGCTCTCCGGCGAAGCGTCTCGCCGGCAAGCGCGGCGTTGGCCGCGGAAGTGATCTGGGCCGCGTAATTCAGCACGAAGCGGGCGGTGTTGGAGTCGGCGCCGTCCACCGCCAGCCGCACCGGCACCGCGCGGCCCGCGCGCAGTCCCTCCTCGAAGCCGGCGTTGATCTGCAGCAGCGCGGCGACTTCGCCGGAGTCGATCAGCGCCCGGGCCGCGTCCTCGTCCGCCGGGTGCGCGACGGCGTCGAAGCACGCCGAGCCGGTGAAGCGGGCGACGAGCGCGCGGCTCGCCGGCGTGCCGTCGCGATCGATCACCGCCAGCCGCACGTGGCGCACATCGAGCGTCACCGCGTAGCCGAAGATCAGTGTCTGCAGCACGGGCAGGCCGAGGATCACGAACCGCATGCGCGGGTCGCGCAGGACGGAGCGGAACTCCTTGCGGAGGATGGCCAGGATGCGTTCGCCCATGGTCAGCGGAATCGTCCACGGGTGAGCCGGATCGCGAGCGCGAGCAGCGCCACGGCGAAGACGACGAGGAGCAGGGCGTCGCGGGCCAGCGTCTCCAGCCCCGTGCCGCGCAGGAAGACGCCCTTCACCAGCGACACGAAATACCGCGCCGGCACCAAGTGGCTGATCGCCCGCACCGGGGCCGGCATGTTGGCGATGGCGAACGCGAAGCCCGAAAGGAGGAACGCGGGCAGGAACGTCGACACCATCGCGAGCTGGCTCGCGAGCAGTTGCTGCCGCGCGAGCGCGCTGATGAACAGTCCCTGCGCGAGCGTGCCGACGACAAAAACCAGCCCAGCCGAAAACAGCAGCGTGACGCTGCCGCGCAGCGGCACGTCGAAAAGGAAGACCGTCATCAGCACCGCCATGGCCATGTTGGCCAGGCCGATGACCGCGTAGGGCAGCAGTTTTCCGAGGATGATCTCGGCCGGCCGCACCGGCGTCGTGATCAGCTGCTCCATCGTGCCGCGCTCCCACTCCCGCGCCACCGTCAGCGCCGTGAGCAGCGCCGCGATCAGGCCCATGATCACCGCCATGATGCCGGGCACGATGAAGTTGCGACTCTCGAGATCGGCGTTGAACCAGACGCGCGGCCGCAGATCCACCGCCGGCACCGGGGCCGCCCCTCCGGCGCGTCGCGCCGCCTCCAGGGTGATTTGCGCGTGGTGCGCCGCCACCACCGCCTGTGTGTAGCCGAGCACGATCCCCGCCGTGTTCGCATCCGCGCCATCGATGATCGCCTGCACCGACGCCGGTCGGCCCCCACCGAGCTGCACCGCGAAATCGGGCGGGATGACCAGCGCCACCATCGCCCGCCGGGTGTCGAGCGCGCGCGCAATGCCCGCCTCATCCTCGATCGCACCTTTCAGGTCGAAGTAGCGCGTGGCGGTGAAACGGGCGACCAGCGCGCGGCTCTCCGGGGTGCCACTCTGGTCGCGCACCACGAAGGGCACCCGGTTGACGTCCAATGTCAGCGCGTAGCCGAACATCAGCAGCATCAGCATCGGTATGCCGACGGCCAAACCGAGGCTGCGCGGGTCGCGCCGGATGTGGATGGCCTCTTTGCGGGCCATCGCGAGGAGCCGGCGCAGGCTCATCGGGCGACCTCCCGGCGCGCCCCGGCCGCGCGGTCATGAGCCTCGATCAACGACACGAACACATCCTCCAGCGATGGCGTCACACGTTCGACGCGGCCGGCGGCCAAGCCGGCGGTTGCCAGCGCCGCCGGGATCTCGCGCAACGCGGCCGCGGCGTCGCGCGCCACCGCGTGCAGGCCTCCGCCATGCAGCGATGCCTCCCGCACCGAGGGCAACGCCTCGACCACCGCGAGCGCCTCGTGCGGTTTCGCGCAGGAGATCTCCACGACCGCGTCCCGCATGTGTTCGGACTTGAGCTCCACCGGCGTGCCGAGCGCCACG
>JBJTCH010000071.1:0-2982 GCA_046091745.1 Opitutaceae bacterium | reverse complement strand
CTCGGGCCGCGCCCTGCGCGCGCGCAGCAACATCTCGAAGCTCGAGGCCACCGTGAACGTCACGGAGAAGGACGGCCGCTTCCGGCTCAAGTTCCTCATCGAGGGCACGAGCGAGGTGCCGGTCGCGATCGAGCTCGCGTTTCGCCAAGGCGGCAAATTGCACGGCGTCGATCCGCTGCCGGGCGTGACCGACGCCTACCTGCTCCGCTCGGGCAAGGGCCGCTACGAATCGGGCGGAGACGTGATCGAGTTCGGCCCGGGTCGCGTCGAGCACACCTACACTCAGGTGCGCGGAGCCTCGCCGAAGTGGGACGGCCTGAGCGTCTACCTGACCGGTATGACGCCGTTCCGCGCCACGCTGGACATCGGGTGACGTCATGATCGCCCGGTTCGTCCGCCTCGCCGCGTTAATCCTGCTAGGGGTCGCCGCGCGGGCGGCCGCGCCGGATCGGCCCGCGGCGCCGAACGTCCTCGTGATCCTCGCCGATGACATGGGGATCGGCGACGTGTCCGCGCTGAATCCGCGGAGCCTCTGGCGCACGCCGCACCTCGACCGTCTCGCGGCGGAGGGCATGACGTTCACCGACGCGCACTCGTCCTCGGGTGTCTGCACGCCGACGCGCTACACGCTGCTCACCGGCCGCTACTCCTGGCGCGGGCGCCTGAAGCGCGGCGTGCTCAACGGCTACGGCACGCCCCTCAGCGAGCCGGGCCGGCTCACGCTGCCGGGGTTCCTACGGACGCGCGGCTACACGACGGCACTGGTCGGCAAATGGCACCTCGGGCTTGAGTGGGCTCAGTCCGGCTCCGGAGCCGAGGAGGTCGATTACGCGAGGCCCTTCGGGGGCGGGCCGGTGGCCAACGGCTTCGATCGCTTTCTCGGCATCAGCGCGTCCCTGGACATGCCGCCGTACGTGTGGCTGCGCGATGATCGCGTGACGGCGCCGCCGGCGGGCCGGGTGGGGGACAGCCCGGCGCCGCGGCTGTGGCGCGCCGGGCCGATCGGGGCGGATTTTCGGATGGAGGACGTGCAGCCGCGACTCACGCGCGAGACGATTTCGTTTCTGGCGGAACGTGGCGCCGCGCGCGACCGCCAGCCGTTCTTCGTTTATCTCGCGTTCGCGTCGCCGCACACGCCGACCCTGCCGAACGATGAATTTTCGGCCACGACGCCAACACCCTACGGCGCGTTCGTCCGCCAGCTCGACGCGGATGTCGGCGCGATCCTCGCCGCGCTTGAGAAGCACGGCCTCGCGCGCGACACCCTCGTGGTTTTCACCTCCGACAACGGCTATGCGCCGGCGGGTGACATCCCGCGCCACCGCGACCTCGGTCATGATTCGAGCGGCGGTTTCCGCGGCTGCAAATCCGACGCCTTCGAGGGCGGGCACCGGGTTCCGTTCATCGCCCGCTGGCCGGGTGTGGTGCCGGCGGGATCCCGCTGTGCCGACGTGATCGGCCACCTCGACCTGTTCGCGACGATGGCGGAGATCCTTGGCACGACGTTGCCGGCCAACGCCGCCGAGGACAGCTCGAGTCTGCTCGCCCTTTCGCGTGGGAAGCCCGCGCCCGTGGCGCGGCGGGGAAGCCTGGTTCACCATTCTTCCGAGGGCGAATTCGCGATCCGCGAGGGCGATTGGAAGCTGATCCTCTGCCCCGGTTCCGGCGGATGGAGCCCGCCGACGAAAGTGCCTTCGCCGTGGACGCAGCCGAAGCCCGACAACTTCGACGGGCTGCCGCCGTTGCAGCTTTATCATCTCGGCAAGGACCCGAGGGAGACCGAGAACCTCGCCGACCGTCACCCCGAGGTGGTCGCGCGGCTGGGCCGGCTCATGCGAGAGACCATCGAGCGCGGCCGCAGCACGCCCGGTCCCGCCCAACCTTACGAGAAGGCGGGCTGGCCGCAGACGGCGTGGATGAGCCGGTTCGGAACCTGAGGTGGCTGGCCGGTGCGCGGGGCGGTGGTGACCGGCGCGCGCGGTTGACGAGGCGCGCGGCCGCGACTGCATTGCGCCCATGTTCATCATCATTGGCGGCGACGGCCGGGAGTATGGTCCGGCAACGGCGGACCAAGTGCGCGCATGGCTCAACGGCGGCCGCGCCAACCTCGAGACCAAGGCCAAGCTGGCGGGCGCGAACGAGTGGCGGCGCCTGGGGGATTTTCCGGAATTCGGCGGCGCGGCGGAACCTCCCGTCGTGGAGCCGGGCGGTGAGCCGGTGGCTCCGGAGGTGGTTCCGCTGGCGGAATCCGCCGGCGTCGGCGCGCGCACCGGTGCGGCGCTGATCAACGCGTTCGTTTATTTCTGCAGCCTCATGCCCGGCGGGATGTGGCTCAGCCGGAAACTGATCGAGGCTAATCCGGACCTCGCGAAAGGCGGATTTCCCAAGCTGGAGGATCTGGATGTGACCGGCTTGGCCGAGGGCGTTTTCTGGGTCTACGCGGGGTTGTTCGCGGTGCTGCTGGTGCAGGCGCTGCTCGTCCTCTTTCGCGGGCAGAACCTCGGCAAATTGCTGACCGGGGTGAAAGTGGTGCGGGCCGACGACGATGGTCCGGCGGGCTTTGCGCGCGGGGTGATGCTCCGTTTCGCGCTGCCGGTCTCGATCTTCTTCCTGCTGAACGTCGCCTTCCCGCTCGGCTTCCTGTTCATCGCGCTCGATTACGCGTTCATCTTCCGCGCCGACCGCCGCTGCCTGCACGACCTGATCGCCGGCACGCGCGTCGTGCGGGCCTGAGCGTTCGCCACCCTCACCCCACGCGGTCCGTCAGCGGACCGCCGCGGGTGAAGGCTTCGAGGTTGGCGAGGAAGTGCCTCACGATGGCCTCGTTTTGATCGTGGCGCCCGCCCGCCGTGTGCGGCGTGATGAAGCAGTTCGGTGTTGCCCAAAACGGATGGTCGGGAGGCAGCGGCTCCGTCTGGAAAACGTCCAGGTAGGCCTCGCCCACGCGGCCCGAGCGGAGCGCCTCGAGCAGTGCGTTCTCGT
>JBJTCH010000070.1:0-4940 GCA_046091745.1 Opitutaceae bacterium | reverse complement strand
CCCGCGACGGGCTGCACCCAGGCGGTCTCGAATTCGCCCGCGACGCTGCCGTTGGTCTTCGGCTTGGAGGAAACGACCTTGGCCCGCACGTAGAGCTCGTCGCCTTTGAAGACGTACTCGGCGCGCGGGCCGGAAACCTCGGCCAGCACCGCGCCGACGTCGGCGCTGTAACGCCGGTGCGGCACCGTGCGCACGCCGCCCTTGGTCGGCTCCGGCGGCGTGAGCTCGACGCTCGAGCGGTCGAAACCGCGGCGGGTGCCGATGAAGCGCGTGACGTACGTGACGCCCGGCTCGGGCTGGATCTCGACCGAGAGCCGGCCCGGCGCGCGGCGCACGTCGGCGAGGGTGAGGCCGCTGCTCGCATAGAAGTCACCGTCCTCCATCGCGCGCACGACCGACTCGGCCGTGAGGTGCCGCGCGCGTACCATCACCCAACCGCGGCCGCTGTTGCTCTGGCCGATCGCGATCCGGTGGTAGTGGTGCGAATCGTCGGTGCCGATGCCCCACACGAGCCCGAGGTTCCGGTCGGCGAGGCGGAACGTGAGCACCACGTCCCACATCGCGTCCATCGAGAGGTGCAGCGCGTCGCCGTCGTTCACGACGCCGGGATGGCCGTTGTAGACCTCGAAGAAGCGCTGCCGCTCGACCTGCAGGATCTCCTCGGCGGTGACCCCGGAGCGGAAATTCGGATGGTTGAGATGCGCGAACATCGGCTGGCCGGTGCGCTCGCGTTGCGCATGCACCTCATCGAGGGTGCGCCGCATCACCTCCACGGCGGACGCCGCGGTATGGCCCGCCAGCAAATCCCGCACGTTGATCGCGTTGATGTGCACGGGGCCGCCGCGCTCGGGCGTCGTCTCGGTGCGAGCCACTTTCCAGGCGCCGGTCACCTCCTCGGCCGGAATCATCAGGAACTTGCCCGGCTCCTCGAGGAGCGAACGGTATTCGGCGAGCGGCTTAAGGCGCACCTCGCGTTTCGGGCCGGTCGTGCGCTGCTCAACCCAGTCGGAGCCGAAACGTGCGAGGTATTTCTCCAGCACCGCTCCGCCGCCGCGCTGCACGACCTCGCCCTTGATCGAGACGGGCTGCTTCAGCTCGAACCACTTCCCGCCCTCCTGCAGGACGTTGTGGTCGGAGATGCCGAGAAACTGGTAACCGTTCCGCTTGTACCAGTCGGCGATCATCTCCGGGTAATCGTCGCCGTCGCTCCACAGCGAGTGCGTGTGGAGGTTGCCCTTGAGCCAGCGGGCCGGCTCGGCGGCGAACAGCGTGACGGCGAAAAGCGGCAATGAGGCGAGGAACGGGCGCGGAAAGAGCGGCATGATGGGGAATGGCTACAGGCTGGCAGGGTAAGCGCGGCGGGAACGCGTCGCGATCGCGCCAACGCCGGAAGGGAGTGACAACCGAAAAACCGCTTCCTCAATCTTGTCCCATGCACCGCCCCGCCCTGCCCCGGCCGCACCGATTCGTCGCCGCTTTGACCACCGTCTGCTTCGCCCTGGTCGCCGGCTGCAACGTCACGACCCCAGCGCCTTCGGGCGAAATGGCGGCCGCGCGCTCCGACACCGCGCGCGTGGGCCGCCACACCGGAGGACGCTCGGTCACGCCGGTCAACCAGGTCATCACTCCGCTCGGGCGGGTCGTTGAATTGCCGGGGCTCCGGCCGCAGGCGCTCGCCCTCACGCCGGACGGCCGATCCCTGCTCGTCTCCGGCAAGACGAGCGAACTGCTCGTGATCGACCCCGTGAGCGGCGAGATCCGCCAACGCGTCGCGCTGCCCAACGAAAAACAGTCCGAGCCGCAGCCGGCGGTGGCGTCCGCGAACTTCCTCGATCCCGACCGCAAGGGTCAGGCGAGTTTCACCGGCCTGGTCGTCTCGGCCGACGGCCGCCGCGTCTACCTGAGCAACGTGAACGGCAGCATCAAGGTGTTCACCATCGCGACCGACGGCTCCCTCGCGCCCTCGCACTCGATCGCGCTGCCGCCGGCCGGCGCCCCGCGGCGTCAGGAGGAGATCCCGAGCGGGCTCGCGCTCTCCCGCGACGGAGCGCTCCTCTACGTTTGCGCCAATCTCTCCAACCGGCTGCTCGAGATCGAGACGGCGACCGGACGCGTGCGGCGGACCTTCAAGACCGGCGTGGCGCCCTACGACGTCGTGCTCACGGGTAACCGCGCCTACGTCTCGAACTGGGGTGGCCGGCGGCCCGGTGCCGGTGATCTCACGGGTCCGGCGGGACGCGGCACGGTGGTGAGAATTGATGCGGAAACCCACGCGGCGAGCGAAGGCTCGGTGCGCGTGATCCCGCTCGCGCCGGGAGCCGGCGACGCAGCGGAGATTGTCACCGGCCGCAACGCCTCCGCCCTCACGCTCTCGCCGAACGGCCGGTACCTGGTTTGCGCCAACGCCGGCGCCGACAATCTGAGCGTGATCGAAACCCGCACCGGCCGGCTGGTGGAGACGATCTGGTGCAAACCGAACCCGTCCGATCTGCTCGGGGCCTCACCCAACGCGCTCGCGTTCGACCCCGCGGGCCGTCGTCTCTACGCCGCCAACGGCACCCAGAACGCGATCGCGGTGATTCGTTTTGACCCGGCCGACCGCGAGTCGCGCCTGCTCGGGCTTATTCCCGTGGGCTGGTACCCCGGCGCCCTCGTCCTCGACGCCCAGCGCGGCACCCTCGCCGCGGGCAACCTCAAGGCGCTCGCCGAAAAACCCTCGCGCGCCGGCGACACCAGCGGCGGCACGGGCTTCAACTCCCGGCAATTCGCGGGGTCCCTCACGCTCACGCGCGTGCCGGCTGATTCCGAGCTGCCGGCATTGTCCGAGACCGTAGGTCGCAATCTCCGCCGCGAACGGATCCGCGAGGCGCTGCTCCCGCCCCGCCCCGGCGTCGCCCCGCGCGTGATCCCCGAACGCATCGGCGAGCCGAGCCGCATCAAGCACGTCGTCTACATCATCAAGGAGAACCGCACCTACGACCAGGTCTTCGGCGCGCTCGGCCGCGGCAACGGCGACCCGTCGCTCTGCGTGTTCGGCGAACGCATCACGCCCAACCAGCACAAGCTCGTCCGCGAGTTCGTGCTCCTCGACAACACCTACTGCGCCGGGATCCTCAGCGCGGACGGCCACCAGTGGAGCACGACGGCGTTTGCGACCGACTACATGGAAAAGAGCTTCGCCGGTTTCCCGCGCAGCTACCCCGACGGCATGGCGGAGGACGGCGCCGACGCCCTCGCCTACTCGCCGGCCGGGTTCATCTGGGACAGCGCGCGCCGCCGCGGCGTGAGCGTGCGCAATTATGGCGAGTTCATGATCCCCGCGGTGACCTGGCGGGACGGCCGCAAGGGCACGCCCGATTTCCTCGCGTGCTACCGCACGTGGCGCGAACGCACCGGCGAGGCGGTCTTCGCCAGCAAGCCCGCGCTCGAGAGCATCCGGCCGTTTTCCCCGACCGCGTACGTCGGCTGGGAGATGAGCGTGCCCGATCAGGCGCGCGCGGACTTCTTCCTCGGCGAACTGAAGGAGTTCGAAGCGCGCGGGGAGTTTCCGGGGCTCACGCTGATCTGCCTCCCCAACGACCACACCAGCGGAACCAAGCCCGGCACGCCCACGCCGGCGGCGTGCGTGGCCGACAACGACCTCGCGTTCGGCCGCATCGTCGAGGCGCTCAGCCGGTCCCGCTTCTGGCCCGAGATGGCCATCCTCGCCATCGAGGACGATCCGCAGGCCGGCTGGGACCACGTCAGCGGCTACCGCACCACCGCCTACTGCATCAGTCCGTGGACCCGGCGCGGCGCGATCGTCAGCACGCAGTACAACACCACCAGCCTCCTCCGCACGATCGGCCAGATCCTCGGCCTGCCGCCGATGAACCAATTCGACGCGAGCGCCGCGCCGATGAGCGATTGTTTCACCGATACACCCGATTTCACGCCTTTCACGGCGGTGCCGGCCAACATCCCGCTGGATCAGATGAATCCGCCGGCCAAGGCGATCGCCGACCCCGTGCTGCGCGCCGACGCCATCGCCTCGGCCGGCATGAACTTCCGCGAAGTCGACCGGGCGCCGGAGGACGCGCTGAACCGCATCCTCTGGCGCGCGATGAAAGGCCCGCGCGCCCCCTATCCGGAGTGGGCGGTGACACCCGACACCGACGACTGAACGCAGCCGGCCATTCCACCGGCTCCTCCAGCCGCGCCTCCCGCCTCGCCTCCTCCGCCGCGACCTCCGGCAGGCGGATCTTCTCGCTGATGCAGCAGGGGTGGTAGGCGGCGAGGTATTCGAGCTCGTCGTCGGTCAGGCAATTGAGCCAATCCAAGCGCTCGATTTCATTGAGGTACCGCAGCCCGTGCAGGGGGCACTCGATCGGGTTCGTGCCGTCAAACGGGCACTTGCACGAGAGCGCGAACGCCAACCGCTCCAGCCACACGCGACGATCCTCCCGCGGACCGATCCGCTCCTGCAGGGAGTCGAGGCATTGAATCCCGAATGTTGTCATGACAAGCGGCCGGAAACCGGCGACGGCCACCGCCCTCCGTCCGCCGAAAGCTACCACGGATCAGCGCGAGTGCTGCGCAGATCTTGTCCTCGCGGAAAACGAGGCGGGCAAGACGCCGCCACGTGCTGGCGTTCTTCCTCTCTCCCACTCTCACCAGTCTCCCAATCTCTTCTCGTCCGTGGTTTCAAAAAAAACGCGGAGCGCGTCGAAGCTTCGTCCCACCCCATCAGGCTTTGAACAGAAGGCCGGGAAGGTCGGAGAAGGAATCGGTTCCGCATCATTCGTGGCTCTTCGTATTACTATCCTTCAAAATCATCCTTTTTTGGAACGATTCTCCTATGCCGCGAGGCGCGTCAGCTCCATTCGTGGTTGAAACCTTGCGGAGCTGTTCGGCAACGCGTCACGAACCCACCGCCAGTCAGCCTGAACGATACTTCGGTT
>JBJTCH010000069.1:0-3006 GCA_046091745.1 Opitutaceae bacterium | reverse complement strand
CGACGAACTGCTGGAGTTTCACGGTTTCGGGCCCGGCCGCCGAGAGCGTGCTCACCAACTCGAAGTCGCGGGTGACAGCGCCTCCCGCGGGGACGTTCACGACCGCGGATTCCGCGCGGTAACCCGTGTAGGAGATGACGACGCGCGCTGGGCCGGCGGGAACCTCCGTGAGCACGTAGACGCCGCCCTCGCCAGAGACCGCCTGGAGGGCGGTACCCTCGACGCTGATCCGCGCGTAGCGGACGAACTCACCGGAGGCGGGATTCAACACCCGGCCGGTGACCGTTCCGGTGCCGGCGCTCTGCGCCGGGGCGGCGAGCGGCGCGATGATCAGCGCGAGAAAAAGACGGATAAGAGGCAGGCGGCGCGGGGTCATGGGACGAGAGGGCGGGGAAGGTTGGGCGGAAAACCGGCCTGGTTTCACGCCTGTACTTTCCGGCGGAAGGCTCTCCTTGATCGCTCCGCGTGGAGGAACCACGAAACCCACGAAAGGCACGAAACGAGCCCGCGCTGAGGGGTTCGCGGAATACCTGGCGCTTTCGACCCCGACCCCATGGAGTTCTCCGCGCCACGAACGTGAGGCGGGTGCCACGCTTCCGGGTGAAGGCCCCGGATCCTTCCGTGCTTTCCGTGTGTTCCGTGGGCTGCGTCGTCTGGCTGCGGAGGCGCAGCACGCCGGCGTCCTGAGTTCCTGATTTCCAGATTTTATCCGCCCTCCGTTTTCTCCTGATCCCCGGTTTCCGTTGTTCCGGCATTGCCACGCGCTCCGTCGCGCGGGCACGGTGTCGGCACCCCGACCCCATGAACCCAACCGAGCGTGACCCGGCGGGTTTCCGGCGCGTGCTGTACTCCAGCATGCTCGGCACCGCCATCGAGTGGTACGATTTCTTCCTCTACGGCACGGCCGCGGCGCTGGTGTTCAACCAGCTCTTTTTCCCGCAGCTCGATCCGCTCACCGGCACGCTCGCTTCGTTCGCCAGCTACGCGGTCGGGTTTTTCGCGCGTCCGCTGGGCGGCATTCTCTTCGGGCATTTCGGCGACCGGCTCGGACGCAAATCGACGCTGGTCGCGACGCTCGTGATGATGGGCGCCGCCACGTGTCTCGTCGGGTTGCTGCCGACCTACGCGCAGATCGGCCTCTGGGCCCCGGCGCTGCTGGTGCTGTTGCGCGTGGTGCAGGGCATCGCGGTCGGCGGCGAGTGGGGCGGGGCGGTGCTGCTGGTGGCGGAGCACGCCGAGCCCGGGCGCCGCGGTTTTCACGTGAGCCTCGTGCAGGCGGGTGTCGGCGTGGGGCTCCTGCTCGCCAACGGCGTCTTCACGCTCTGCAGCAAGCTCGACGAGGCCGCGTTCCTGGCGTGGGGCTGGCGGGTGCCGTTCCTGCTGGGTTCGCTGCTCACGCTGCTCGGGTTGTTCATCCGCCTCCGCGTGCTCGAGAGCCCGTTGTTTGCGGCTGTGAAGGAGGGCAGCAAGGTGCCGCGCGTGCCGCTCTTCGAGGTCTGGCGCACGCAGCGCCGCGAGGTGTTCCTGGCGATGGGCGCGCGGCTCGCCGAGAACGGCTTCTTCTACATCCTCACCGTCTGGGTGCTGAGCTACGCCACGACGAAGCTCGGCGTCGCGCGGGGCACCATCCTCAACGCGGTGCTGCTCGGGTCCGCGCTGCAACTTGTCGTGGTGCCGTGGTTCGGCGCGCTCTCGGACCGCGTGGGACGCCGCCCCGTCTATCTCGGCGGGACCGTGTTCCTGCTCGTCTTCGCCTTCGTGCTCTTCCCGCTCCTCAACACCCGCGATCCCTATTTGATCTCCGCGGCCATCATCGCCGGCCTGCTCGGGCATGCCGCGCTCTACGGTCCGCAGGCCGCCCTGTTCGCGGAACTTTTCGGCACCCGCACCCGTTACACCGGCGCCTCGCTCGGTTACCAGCTCGCGGCGCCGTTCGCCGGCGGTCTCGCGCCGCTCGTCGCCGCCGCGCTGCTCGGCTGGTCGGGCGGCTCCCCGTGGCCCGTCGCGGTCTACCTCGCCGTGCTCGCGGTGCTCACGATCATCGCGGTCGTGCTCGTGCCGGAGACGAGCCGCAGCGACCTTGCGCGGGCCGGGGGTGCGGCCGCGGGGGAAAAGGACGCTTGAGCCGCCCGGCGCCGGCGTTTCGGTGAAGCGCCTCCCGCCCCGTTACCACCCATGAGCATCGCCATCGACCTCACCGGAAAAGTCGCCGTCGTCACGGGCGCCTCGCAGGGCATCGGCGCCACCGTGGCGCGGGTCTTCCACCGCGCCGGCGCCTCCGTCGTGCTCAACCATCCCGGCGCCGAGGCGACGGCCCGCGACGCCGCCGCGCTCGCCGGCGAACTCGAGCGGGAGCGCGCGGGCGGCACCCTCGTCGCCGCGGCCGATGTGGCCGACGACACCGCGGTCGCCGCCATGATGGACGCCGCGCGGGGGCGTTTCGGAGGGATCGACTTCCTGGTGAACCACGCCGCGATCATCCGCGACCGCACCGTCGCGAAGATGTCGGCCGCCGAGTGGGACGACGTGATCGCGGTGAACCTCACCGGCGTCTTCCACTGCTGCCAGCGCGGGCTGGCGGTGATGCGCGACGGCGGCGCGATCGTGAGCCTTGGCAGCATCGCCGCGCTCCAGGGTTTTTACGGCCAGGCGAATTACGCGGCGGCTAAGGCGGGCGTGCAGGCCATGATGCGGGTGATCAGCCGCGAGGGCGCGCGCCGTGGAATCCGCGCCAACGCGATCGCGCCGGGGGTGATCGACACCGCCATGGCGGCGACGATCCCCGAGAACGTGCGCGCCGAAATGCTGCGCCACGTGCCGCTGGGGCGGTTCGGTCGTCCCGACGAGGTGGCCGCCGTCGCGCTGTTCCTCTGCTCGCCGCTCGCCTCGTACGTCACCGGGCAGACCATCGAGGTCAACGGGGGCTGGCGCGGATGAGACGGGCGGCGCGGGTGGTGGGAGCGGACGAGGCGGTCGCGGCCATCCCGGCGGGCGCGACGGTGGCGG
>JBJTCH010000068.1:0-3840 GCA_046091745.1 Opitutaceae bacterium | reverse complement strand
GCACTATCCCCAACCCCAACTACGAGCAGATGTATGTCCTGCACGTGCCGATCTATAATCCGGGCGGCCACGACATCCTCAACTGGCGCGCCCAACTCGTCTACGACGCCGTCCTCCCCTGGGGCATCACTCAGCGTCTCGTCCTTGGCGCCAACTACCGCCACGAGAAAGTCTACTCCGAATTCTTCGGCTACTCGCTGACGCCCGAGGAGATCGCCCGCCGCGGCTACACCGGTGACGCCGCCTGGTTCACGAACAACCTCGTCTCCAATGTCCACTATCTGCGCGACGGCAACAGCGACGAGAAGCTCGGCTGGAACGTCCGCCCCGGCATCACCCAGCTTTTCCGCTCGAACGCGGGCCTCAATCGCCACCAAGACCAGAGCCTCAGCTCCGGCTCCCTCAACGTCCTCGGCTCCTACTTCAAGGGCCAAGTCCGCACCAGCATCGGCGTCAGCCGCGAACACTGGCTGCAGAGCGTCAGTGCCGCCACCACCACCGACCGCGCCAACTTCAACCAGGCCACTTTTTTCGCCGCCGACGGCTCCCGCCTTCCCAACGACGGCATCCGCAAGGCCAGTGGCATGGCGCTGATTCCCTTCTCTGATGACTGGAGCACCAACCAGACCTATGGCGCTGTCTGGCACATCCGCCCCTGGCTCACGCTCACCGGCGGCTACTTCGAGTCGTCGCAGTTCTCCGACAACATCGGCACCGACCTCACCGGCGCCGCCGTCGTCCCGCTCACCGGCGAAGGCGTCGATTTCAGCGCGCGCTTCAAACTCTTCGCCGGCAAAGTCGAGGCCACCGTCACGCGCTTCGCCACCAAGCAGGAAAACCTCCAGGCCGGGATCAGCAACCAAGTCCGCGACGAGCTGAATCTGCTTCTTGAGACAGACCTCGCCAATTCGATCGACTACCGCGACCGCACCTCGACCGGCTGGGAGTATCAGGTGCTCGTCAACCTTAACCGCAACTGGACGCTCCTCGGCTCCTACTCGCGCAACCAGACCGAGTTCACCCGGTTCTTCCCGCTCCTCGGCGCGGTTCTCACCCAGGCCCGGGCGGTCGCTCGCAGCCAAGGGCTCGATCCAGACAGCGCCACGATGCTTACCCGCGATTTCCTCGAGGACCAAGAAGGCGTGATCTCGCTCACCAAGCGCGCCACCGGCAGCGTCACCACCCGCTACAGCTTCAACGAGGGTCGGCTCAAGGGTTTCACCGCCGGTATCGCCGCCCGTTATACCCGCGGCCGCGAGCGCAACGCGCAAGTCGTCTCCGGCGTGGAGGTCCTGCCCGCGATCAAGAGCGATGATTACATCCTCACCAATCCCTTCGTCAGCTACCGCCGCAAGTTCGGCCGCTTCCACTGGACCCTCCAGCTCAACGTCAACAACGTCTTCGACGAGAAAGTCGACGTCGGCAACGGTTACACCTGGACGCGCTACACTGAACCCCGGCAATACATCACCACGGCGACGGTGGCGTTCTGAAGTCGGTGACCCGCGGCGGGATCCACGGGATCGTTCTTCCGCTCGACAAAAGCGCGCCTTTCCCCGCCGCTTCCCGCCGGACATGCGCTTGCCGGACCACCCGGACCTTTCCAGCGGCTCACGGCGAATCCCGGCGCGCGGCCGCGGCTTCACCCTTCCCCCTGCGGCGAGGTGAGTGGCGACCAAACTGAAACGTCATGAAAATCCTCCGCCTCGCGCTCCTCGCTCTTCTCGGTGGATTTTACCTGGCTCGCGCCGCGGCACCCGGCGACCCAAGCCCGCCGGCCCGCCCGCGGCTCCAGATCATCAACGGCAGTGCGCAACCCGTGGATGTCTTCTGGCTCAGGAGCGCGTCCGAGCGCGTGCCAAGCGGCTCGGTCGCCCCGGGGGCGAACACGGTCATCACGACCACGCTCGGCCACCGCTTCGCGGTCGTGGGACGCGACGACGGAACCGAGCGGGTCGTCACCAGCCGCGTGCCGGTGCAGGGATTCCGTTTTGATCCGGCGGATCAGGACGGCGTGCCGGCCTTCTACACGCAACGCGTGAGCGCGGGCGGCTTCCCGATCGTCGCGTCGTCCCGCGTGAATCCCTACGCGCTCCGGGAGGCCGCCTACCTGGTTGACCTGATGCTGGCGAAACGCCCCGACGTGCGCGCGGCGATGATTCAAAGCGGCGCGCGGCTCTCGATCCTCGCGTGGAATGAATTCACCTGCGACCAGCCCGAGTGGGAATGGCTGGCGGCGGCTCCCGTGCCGGACTTTCCCGGCGTCTCCCCGCGCGATTACCGCGATGCGCGCGCCCGTGGCATGGGCGGGAGCCTGACGGATCCGTTCTGCTCCTGCGCCGAGGAAAACCTGCTGGCCTATCCCGGCGATCCCTACTCGCGGGAGAACATCCTTATCCATGAATTCGCGCACAACATGCACCTGCGCGGCTTGTCGAACGTCGACCCGACGTTCGACGCGCGGGTGAAGCAGGCGTACGATCGCGCGATGAAGGCCGGCCTCTGGAAGGGCAAATACGCCGGCGTGAACCACCACGAGTATTTCGCCGAGGGGGTGCAATCGTGGTTCGATGACAACCGGGAGAACGACCATGACCACAATCACGTCAACACGCGCGCCGAGTTGCTGGCCTACGATCCCGGACTCGCCGCGTTGTGCCGCGAAGTCTTTGGCGACACCGAGTTGAAATACACCAAGCCCACCACGCGCCTCACTGGCCACCTGGCGGGCTACGACCCGACAAAGGCGCCCACGTTCGTGTGGCCGGAACGCCTGGCGACGTTGAAGACCCGGATCCGACAGCAGGCGCAGGCCCGCAGCGATGCGGCGAACGCCACCCCGCGGCCCGCGGAGGAAGCGTCCCGATCAAAGCCCGCGGGCCCCGTCCGCTTCGATCCCGTCGTGCGCGACATCGAAGGCTGGAAGGTTCACCTCGAGCCGAGCCTGCTCGACGGCGAGCATCGCGAGGTGGGCGCGAAAGCGCGGGCGATGCTCGCGAACCACCTGCAGCGCATCAAAATCCTCGTGCCCGCGGGGCCGCTGGTGAAAATGCAGGGGCTGGAAATCTGGCTCGAGCACAGCCACCCGACGCTCAAGTCCAAGCAATACCATCCGAGCCGCGACTGGCTGGCGGCGAACGGCCATGACCCTCGCCTCGCGCGCACGGTTCACATCCCGCAGGCTCGCGACCTTCTCACCCGCGAGCAGATGCTCAAGCACCCCGCCGTGATTCTCCACGAACTTGCCCACGCGTATCACGATCAGGTGCTGGGCTTCGATCACCCGGCGATCATCGCGGCCTACGAGAAGGCCAAGGCCGCGGGCAATTACGAGAAGGTCCTCGCCCACACCGGCCGGACGGCGAGGCACTACGGCCTGACCAATCACAAGGAATACTTCGCCGAGGGCACGGAGGCGTTTTTCTATCGGAACGATTTCTACCCCTTCGTCCGCGCCGAGCTGAAGGAGCATGATCCCACGCTGCTGAAGTTGCTCACGGAAATCTGGGAGCCGGCCAATTGACCGGAGGAACTTGAAGACGTTCACCGCCCTCATCATCGCCGCGCTGCCGTTCACCCTTTGCGGTGCCGGCGGGGCGTCGCCGGTCATCGGCGGCCTGGCGCGGTCGGATCAGCTCTCGCCCGGACTGTCCGGCGCGGTGCTGATCAGCGAGCTCGGTTGTGCGGCATGCCACCCCGCGGCGCGCGCCGACCTGGCGGCGAAGCCCGGCCCGGATCTCTCCACGGTCGGCGCGCGGGCGCACGGCGCGCATCTGCGCGCGTTCATCGCCAACCCCGCCACCACCAAGCCCGGCACCACCATGCCCGACGTGCTCGGCC
>JBJTCH010000067.1:0-13503 GCA_046091745.1 Opitutaceae bacterium | reverse complement strand
TTCTTCTGCTACCTCGCGTTCAACGCGGTGCACGGCCCGCTGCGCAACGCCGAGCGCGACGCCGATTCCGCGCGGCCCGAGTGGCTCGCCCACTACGAGCGCAAGGGCGTGCCGCAGCCCCGGCGCGATTACAACGCGGTGATGACGCACGCCGACGCCCGCATCGGCGACGTGCTGCGCACGCTCGCGGAACTCGGTCTGGCCGAGAACACGCTCGTGATCTGCCATTCCGACAACGGCGGCATCCTCCACAGCTACCCTTCCAACAACGGCCCCCTGCGCGGTGGCAAGGGCCAGACCTACGAGGGCGGCGTCCGCGTGCCCGCGGTGATGCGCTGGCCCGCCGTCATCCCCGCCGGTACGGTCTCCGACGCCAACGCGGCGCACTACGACGTCTTCGCCACCGCGCTCGACGCCGCCGGTCTGCCGGTGCCCGCCCGCAACGGCCGCTTCCCCGTGCAGGGCGTGAGTCTCCTGCCGCATCTCCGCTCCGCGGCGCGGGACCCGTTGCCGGATCGTTACCAGTTCTGGGATCTCTACGGCCAGTGCGGCGCGTTGCGCGGGAAGTGGAAACTCGTCGGGCAAATCGACAACCACCACGGCCGCTTCGATCTCGCCGCGCGGCAGGCGGAGCAGACCGTCTTCCAGCTGTATGACCTCGACGCCGATCTCGGCGAGACGCGCGACCTCGCGGCCGCCGAGCCCGCCGTCTACGCCGATCTCAAACGCCGCCACCTCGAGTGGCTGCGCCAGTTCGCGCGCTGAACTGAAGATGTGGGACTGGATTTTTCAGTTCACCGAACCGCTTGATCGCGTCGGGATTCCTTACGCGGTGGTGGGATCCGTGGCCTCGTCGCTTTGCGGCGAGCCCCGCGCCACCAACCAAGTGGACGTCGTGAGTCGGCGGGGTGACCGCAGATAACTCGGATATCACAGATCTGGCACCGCTGGCCTTCACGATCCTCCCGGCCTTCTGTTCAACTCCGCCCGTCCGCTCCGGTCATTCGGATGCGCCGAACGCCCTTCGGTCTTCATCTGCGCCACCTGTACTACTGCACCTCGGAATCGTGTTTTCTTGCGAAGATTTCTCTCGGTCGCGCCATCTTCGCACTTACCCCCGCGGTCTGCGGCGAAAATTTCGCAGCCTGAGGAGAAGCCCTCAGCCGTCCGGCCCACAACATGGTCCGGGGTCGGCCCTCCTTCGCAAGGCCTGCGGCGGGCAGGCGACCCCAGCTACACCAGGCCCGGCTTATCCGTGTCGATCCGTGTTCATCCGTGGTTGAACCCTCGCGGAGCTGTTCGGCGACACCTCACGATCCCGCGGCCGATCAGCCTGAACGATACTTCGGTTGAGGCGGAGCCGCGCTGTGAAATCCGCGGTTAAAAAATCAGGGGCCACCACGAAACACCCGAAAAGCACGAAACGGAGAGTTTCCCACGGGAGGCACGGAACACGGGGAAAACCGGGCAATTGCGGCCGGAGGATTGAGCCCGGTGCTTGAGCCTTATGCGCCTCTTGGCGGCCATGGCCGGAGTTGGCCGCGGGGCGATTCGGGAGCGCGTTACAACCTGAGGCTCGGGCCTGTATCGGACTCAGTGAACCCGGACCGGGCCTCTGCGCCCTCGGTGTTTCAACTCAACTCGCTTTCGCTTGCGGCGGAGTCGCGCCGGGCTTTCCGCGGTGCAGTTCGCGGATCCGGCGTGCCCACCGATTGATCTCAGAGGCGGTGAGCTTCGCGCCGAGCACCGCGTGGGCGTGGCGGCGCTGCGGCGCGACGTGGCGGGTGAACATCGGTTCGACCTGCGTGTGCCATTGCCGCGTGATGTCGCCGGGTTGGCGGCCGCGTTCGCGCACGTCGCGGTGCAGCCGGCGGGCGAAACGCAGCTCCGCGTCCGCCACGCGGTAGAGCCGCAGCTTGAACAGTCCGCGGAGGCGCCCGCGCACCCACGGCCAGAGGCCCTCGATGATCACGATGTCCCGGGGCCGCCAGCGGCGCACCTTATCTGCGCGGGTGTGGCGGGAGAAATCGTAGAGCGGCAGTTCCGGCGCCTCGCCGTCCGCGATGGAGCGCAGCACCGACTCGAAGGCCGCCCAGTCGATCGCCGCGGGAGAGTCGAAGTTGACGCGGGCGCGGCGGGCGGGCGGCAGGTGCCCGAGGTCGCGGTAGAAATCGTCGATCGAAAGCAGCGCCGCGGAGCCGCGCAGGCGGCGGCGGAGCGCCTCCGCCAGCCACGTCTTCCCCGATCCGCTGCCTCCCGCGATCGCGACCAGGGTGACGCGTCGCACGGGAGTGGCGGGTTTGACCGGGCGTTTCATCGGCGGGCGCGCGGGAGGCAATCGGCGAGGGCCGCCGCGAGGCGAGCCAGATCCCGCGGGCCGTTGTAGCCCTGCACGGAGACGCGGAGCAGCGGCCGGTCGTGCCAGCGGGTGACCGGAACCTCCACCTGGTGGCGCGCGAGCAGGTCCGCCTGCAGCCGCGCGCCGTCGCAGGGCGGCAGCGACACCGCGAACATCTGGGCGAACCACTCCGGCGAGTCGGGACACAGCGGCGCCGTGCCCGCGAGACGCGAGAGTTCCCGTCGCGACTCCCGCGCCAGCTCCCGACAGCGGGCGCGCACCGTTTCTCCGTCGTTTTCCTCCCAGAACCGCAAGGCGGCCGGGATGGCGAGCCACGCCGACAAGTCGCGCGTGCCGGTCCACTGCAGCTCGTCGAGAAAAGCGCTGCCCGTCACCGCGAAGCCGGCGTCGCCCCAGCTGATGGCCAGCGGCTCGAGCTGCCGTTGCCTTGCGGGTCGAGCGTGGAGAAAGGCCGAACCCTTCGGCGCCAAGAGCCATTTATGCGCGTTGGCCGCGTAGAAATCGGCGCCGATCGCCGCGAGATCGACCGGGATCTGACCCGGCGCATGGGCTCCGTCCACGACCGTGATGATTCCCCGCTCGCGCGCCCGGCGGCACAGCTCCGCGACCGGAAGGATGAGCGCCGTCGGGGACGTGACGTGGCTGATGAACAGCACGCGGGTGCGCGGCGTCACCGCCGACCACAGCGCTTCGGCGAACGCGGCGTGGTCCGTGAGCGGCGCCGGTGCCGGCCGGTAGACCGCCCCGGATACGGCGCAGAGCCGCCGCCACATGCGGTCCATCGCGCCGTACTCGTGTTCCGTGGCCAGCACCTCGTCGCCGGGCCGCAGCGCGAGGCTGCGGGCGACGAGGTTGAGCGCGACCGTAGCGTTGGGGAAGAGGACGACGTCGCGCGGGTCGGCGTTGAGCGCGGCCGCGAGCGGACGCCGCGTCCCTTCCATGAGCTCGAGAAACCTTCGCTGCAGGAACGCGACCGGCTGGCGCTCCATTTCCACCTGCCAGCGCTGGGCCTCCGCCAGCACCGCGCGCGGCGTCGCGCCGAACGACCCGTGGTTGAGAAAAGCCACCTCGGGATCGAGGTGGAACAACTCGCGCGGCAGCGGGGGACGGAATTCGGTTGGCAACGGATCGCGAGGATGGCGCCGCGTTACCGCATGTCGATGGCGGCGCATCCGCGGTGGTTTCCCGTTGGCACGTCCCGACATGTTTCTAAGGTCGTTTCGCCCCGCTCCTCACCGACCCACGCCCATGAACACCATCCCTCCGTCACGCATCCTCCGCGCCTTGCTGGGCGCCTTGGCCGTCGCCGCGACCGCCGCGGCCCAGACCGCCGCCCCCGCGCCCGCCGGTGCCGCGCAACAACTCGAATCCTTCGAGGTCACCGGCACCCGCATCCGCGGCCTGGTGGGCGAGGCCGACTTCAGCCCGGTCATCAAGTTCGACCGCGTCGAGATCGAGGCCCTCGGCCTCACCTCGATGGGCGAGATTTCGCGCCTCATTCCGCAGGCGTTCTCGCAGGGTTCGTACGACGGCGTCGGCTTCGGCGGCCAGCACCAGGGACAGAGCCAGGTCTCCGACGGCTCGATCGCCAGCGTCCTCACCCAGCGCACCAACATCAATCTCCGCGGCCTCGGCGCGGCCAACACCCTTGTGCTCGTCGACGGCCGCCGGCTGTCCCGCTCGGGCAACATCCGCGGTTCCGACGGCTACGATCTCACCGGCATCCCGGTCTCGGCCATCGAGCGCGTGGAGGTCCTCACCGACGGCGCCTCCGCCATCTACGGATCCGACGCCCTCGGCGGCGTGGTGAACATCATCCTGCGCAAGAACTACACCGGCACCGAGGTGACCTTCTCCTACGAGAACACCTTCTCCTCCGACACCGCCGTGAAGGGCGTGAACCTCAACCACAGCCTGACGCGCGGACCGCTCTCACTCTCCCTCACGGCCTCCTACCAGCAGCGCCACGCCTTTGCCGCGGTCGACCGCACGTTTTCGTCGACGGATGACTGGAGCAAGTTGGGCGGCACAAGCAGCCTCGCGTCCACGGGCCCGTCCTTTGGCGCGGGCGGCTTCGCCGTCGGTGCCGGCATCGTGCAGGCTTCCTCGGGGAATCTGCCCGGCCGCACGACCCCCTACGCCGTCATTCCGGACGGCGCCGGCGCCGCCGCGCAACCCGCCTCCGCCTACGTCACGGTGGCGGGCGACTCTCTGGGCGTGCCGTCCTACACCGGCGATCGCGCGCGCTACGTGAACCTCATCTCGCCCCAGTTCACCCGCACCATCGGATTCCGGGGCGGCTACGACCTCAAGGGTGGCGCGCAGCTCCGGGTGAGCGGCGGTTACAACGAGACCCGCACCCACATCGAGGGCATGCCGGTTAACTTCCGTAACAGCATCGTCGTGCCGGCGAATTACCCGGGCAATCCGTTCGGCGTCCAGGTGCGGCTCAACAAGACCTTCTGGGAGCTCGGCCCCGTCCAGGGCGAGAAGTTCACCACCAATTCCAACCTCAACTTCGCCGGCAACCTCACCGGCCGCTTCGGCGACGGCTGGCGCTACGAGCTCGGCGCCAGCTGGAACCGCTCCCGTCTTGTCAACGAGAGCGCGCTCGACCCCGTGCTCGATACCAACGTCTCCGCGCCACTGATCGCCGCGCAGCGTCTCGTGCTCTTCTACGACAGCCGGACCGTGCAGCCCAACGATCCCGCCCTGCTCCGCTCCATGCTGCGCCCGGGGAACGCTTCCGACCGCACCGACACCGTGACGTGGTCGGCCTCCGCCGACGGTCCTTTGCCGTGGCTCCGGCTGCCGGCCGGCCCGGTGCAGTTTGCGGCGGGTGCCGAGAGCACCACCGAGAAGATCGCCACCTTCCAGTCGATCCCCGACCTCCCCACCATCAATCTGAGCCTGCTCGGCGGGTTCCGGCGCACCTTGAACTCCGCGTATGCCGAGACGCGCGTCCCCGTCGTCAGCGCCGCGCAGCGCCTGCCGCTGGTCCAGCGCCTCGACCTCACCGGCGCGATCCGGCGCGACGACTACTCCGACGTCGGCGGTGACAACAGCCCCCGCTACGGCGCCCAGCTGCGTCCGTTCAAGTGGCTGCTGCTGCGCGCCACCCGCAACCACTCCTTCCGCGCGCCGGGCATCCAGGCGCTCTACCGCCCGGTCACCCAGAGCACCAATGCCAACACCTCGGGCTTCATCGACCGCGTGCGCGGCGAGCTCGTCACCGGCACCGTCCAGACCCGGATCGGCGGCAACCTCGACCTCCGCCCCGAGACCGCGGTGTCCGACAACGTCGGGGTGGTCTTCGAGCTCCCGTTCCGTCTCACGCGCGGCCTGTCCGTCTCGGTCGACCACGTGCGTCTCAACTACCGCGACCAGATCGCGGGTCTTTCGACGCTGCAGGAGTGGTCCGACCTGTTCCCCGAGCGTCTGATCCGCGACTCCGCGGGCGCCCAGCCGGGCCGCGTCATCGGGGTCGACACCCGTTCCACCAACATCTCGCGACAGATCGTCGAGACCTACGACTACCAGCTGAACCTCCAGCGTCCCACCCCGTGGGGCAATCTCAGCGCGCGCCTCGCCGCCACCGAGTACCGGCGCGTCGACGCGATTCGCATCCCGGGCGCCGCTCCCGTCACTTCCCTCCACCTCCGGCCCACCCGCCTGTCGTGGCAGGCCTTCCTCACCCGCGGCGCGTACAGCGGCGGCGTCAGCGGCTTCTACCAGGAGAACTCCTGGGTGCAGGCGGCGCGGACGCAGACGCTGCTCGCCAGCGTGATCGAGTGGAACGTCCATGCGTCCTACGACTTCGGCCGCCCCGCCGGCGCGCCCCGCGAGGGCCTCGCCGGTCTATGGCGGAATCCCCTCGCCGACACGAAGCTCTCCCTGACCGTGAACAACGTGTTCAACCGTGAGCCGCCGCACCGGCAGGGTAACGCCGGCTTCGGGGTGACCGATCCGCGGATGGCCCGTTACGGACTCACTCTCCGCAAGAAGCTCTGAGCCGTCCTCCCGGAATTCGTTCCTCTTTCCGATGATCTCCCCCGCCACGCCCGCCCGCGGCTTCCTCATCCTGGCCATCCTCGCGGCGGTTGCATCCGGTGCGCCCGCCTCCGCGGAGGATCGCGCCGCGGCGCGGGCCGCGTTCACGGAGGCGCGCAAGCTTTTCGCGTCCGACATCACCGCCTCGGTCGCCGGGCTCCGGCGCGCCATCGAGCTCGATCCGGATTACTACGAGGCGCATCAGTACCACGTGCTGTACGCGGTGGTCGCCGCGACGCGCACAGGGACGGACGAGGAGAAGAAGGCGGCGGGGGAAAAGGTGACCGCGGACCTGCGGGTGTGGTACGAGGGGCGGGCGGCGGCGGAGCCGCGCCGGGCGTCCTACCGCTACGGGCTGGGCAAACTGTTCATGTATTCCGACCCGGACCGTTCGCGCCGCCTGTTCGAGGAGGCGGTCGTGATCGACCCCGCGTGCGGCGACGCGTTCGACTCGCTCGCGATCCACGCCGAGATCCGCGGGGACCTTGAGCTCAGCCGTAAGCTCTTCCGTCGCGCGGTCGACGCCGATCCGGAGAGTGTCACCTTCTGGCGCCATCACGTGGCTTCGCAGCTGGGGGTCGGCATGGACGCCGCCCTCGCCGCGGGGCTCGAGATGGCGCGGCGGTTCCCCGACGACGCGGCTTCCATCATCGGATACCTCGCCTCGCGCGCGCGCACGGAGGATGAGGCGCTGCGCGTGCATGAGCTGCTGCGGGAGCGTTTCCGGAAGGCGTCCGCGCGCTCCCTCACGGGCCTCTTCGCGATCCAGCAGCGCCGTGATCCGGCACGCGCGCTCGCGTTCGCGGAGGAGATGCGGAGGGATTTTCCCGAGGTGAAGGACTGGGTGGTGCTCGCGGACTACGCGCGGGCCGTGGCCGGGCTGGAGCCTGCCCTCCGGGAGGGCAGGGGAGCGGAGGCGCGGGCTTGGCTCGGGGAAATCACGCTGCCCCGCGTCGGGGGGGAGCGCCGGGTTCTCGCTCTGGCGATCGCCCGGGCGCGCGCCGCGCTCGGGCGCGGGGAGGAGGCCTACGCGGGGCTGCTTGCCGCCGTGGCGATGCGACCGACGGATGAAACCCTCGCGGCGCTCGACGTGCACGGGCGCCAGGTCGGCAAGACGGCGGCGGTGGTCGCGGCCGAACTCGCCGCGGACCGGGCGCGCCGCGCGCGTCCGGCCAAGGGATTCACCCTGACCAATCTCGCGACCGGCAAGCCGGCCTCCCTCGCCGACTACCAGGGGCGCGTCGTGCTGGTGAACTTCTGGTATCCGCTCTGCGGCCCCTGCCGCGGGGAGTTTCCCTTCCTGCAGTCGGTTCTGGAGAAGTACCGGGACCGCGGCTTCGAGATCCTCGCGATCAACGGCCACGCCCCCGAGGAGCATATGGTGCTGCCGCTGCTGAAGGGCTGGGGGCTTGGTTTCCTGCCGTTGCGCGGCACCGAGGAGGTGGTCAAGGCCTACAAGGTCCGCGGATACCCCATGAACATCCTCGTCGGTCCCGACGGGGAATCGTTCTACGAGCCCCCGCCCGTGAGCACCCTCGCCGCCCAACGCGAACTGGAATTGCAGATCGAGGCGCTGCTGCCCGCCCGCGGCTGACGTCGCCTTTCCCCATGCGCGTGAATCGAATCCCGCCCTTTTTCTCCGCGCTGGCTCTGGCGCTCCCCGTGCTCGCCGCGCCCGGCGACGAGTTTCGCGGCCGTCTCGATCCGGAGGTGCAGCCGGGCACGCGTTCCCTTTCGCCGGTGGCTCCGGCGGCGTCCGAGCTGGTCGCGGCGCTTCCGGCTCCGCCGCCCGCCGGGGCGAAGGTTTGGGCCCTTCCCCGGGCCTTTTCCATCAAGGGAAACGAATTCCGGCTCGTCATCGTCGCCACGCCGGACGGCGCGAAAACCCTCTGGCTCGACCGCAATCGTGACGGGCGTTTCGGGGCCGACGAGGCTTTCCCTCTGGGCGAACCGGAGAAGGATGTGGCGATCGATCTGCCTTGGAACAACGGGATCTACCGCGTCTTTCCGCTTCGTCTCTCCTACGGCGTCAAGGCGCTGCCCCGGCGCGGTCCCGCCGGCGAGGCTTCCGCCCCCGCCCCGGGTGCGCCCGATCCCGCGCACGTCGCCTCCGTGGTGCACAACTTCAACATCGTCTTCTCGGGCTCGGTGGGGATCGACGGGCGCGCCCTGAAGCTCACTTTCGCGCCGAAGCCGGCCGACACCGCGATCGATCCGCCGAACCAGCGCGTCTCGGCCGACGCCGATTTCAACGGGCGTTTCGAGGCCGAGAAGGGCGAGGCGGTGAACGGGTCGGGCCGCGTTCCAATTTTTCGCGTGGGAGAACGGTATCTCGCCGTGAGCCGGGCCGACGTCGCCACGGGCGAACTCGTGATGCAGGAGCGCACGGCCGCTGATTACACGCGGTTCGACGCGCTGCCCGGCCAGCTCATGCCGGATTTCGCCTTCGTCGACTTCAACGGCCGGACGCGCCGGCTCGCCGATTTCCGGGGCAAGGTCGTGCTGCTGGATTTCTGGGGTACCTGGTGCGGACCCTGCATCGAGGAGATGAAGCACCTCGACCCCCTCTACGAGAAGTTCGCGCCGCGCGGCTTCGAGGTGATCGGGATGAACATGGAGCGTACCGCGGGACGTTTGAGCGACGCGGAGTACACGGAGGTCGACCGCAAGGCCTCGGCCTTCATCGCCAAGGCGGGCCACAAGTGGATCCAGGCGACGCAGCGCAGCATCGAGCGCTTCGCTCAGGAGGTCATCCAGGTTAACCTCTACCCGACGTGCATCCTCGTCGGGCCGGACGGCCGCGTGCTCTCGCGGGAGGCGCGCGGCGAGAAGCTCGCCGAGCTGCTGGAGAAACACCTGCCGCGGAAGTCCGGATGAGGAATCCCCCGCTCCGGCCTTTTCCGGCCGCGCTACGACCGATCGCCGCGTTGTTCGCGCTGGCCGCGGCTTCGGAGGCCGCCGAACGCCCCGTGCGCGTCACCGCTCCCGAAACCGTGGCCGTGGCGGCCGACGGTTCCGCGCAGGTGCGTCTCACGGTGGAGATTGCCGCGAGCCACCACATTTTCGGGACGGTCCCTTCGGCCGGCGGCAACGGTCCCGGACCCAACGCCACGACCGTGGTTGCCGGCCGGAACGCCCCGCTCAAACTCGCCGGGCCGGTGGAAACTTCCCCGCCGCGGAAGGTCTTCGATCCTAATTTCGGCGCCGATGTGCTCATGCTGGAGGGCCGCGCGTGGATCGACGTGCCGCTGCGGGCTTCCCCCGGCCTGAGCGCGGGTCGTCACCGCGCCTCGCTGATGGTGGGCTATCAGGCGTGCGACGAGCAGCTTTGTCTGCCGCCCGAGGAGGTGGAGGTTGTTTTCACGCTCGTGGTGGGCGGCCCCGAGGGAGCCGGCGATCCCCGCTGGCGCCGGTTGGAGGAGGCTCTCGCCGCGCCTCCGTCCCGGACGGAGCGCGAGGCGCGCTGGCGCGCAAACGCGGAACTTGCCTGGGAGCTTCAGCAGGCCTTCCCGGCCGACGCGCGCCGCTGGCGGGCATGGGACACGCTCTTGCGCAGCACGCCGCGTTTTGAAGATGGCTCCGCCGATCAGCTGCTTTGGCGGGAGCGGGAGGCGTGGCTCGTCGAGGCGGCGGCGAAATCGGCCGACGCGCCGGAGGTGCTGCGCGAACTCTTCGCGGGGAAGAAAATCAGCGCGCTCGTCCTGCCCTACACCAACGGCGTTCTCCCGGCCGATTGGGAATCCCGCCTCCTGCCGCCGATCGAGCGGCTCGCGGCCGACTTCCCGGCGGGCTCCGCCGCGTTCGTCTACTTCTCGCGGCTGGTCGGGGCGGTGGAGTCCCGGTTTCCCGAGGCGATGCCCGCCCTGGTGGCGCGGATGGAGGCGAGCCCCAACGCACGCGTCCGCGAGCTCGGCGCCGCGCGTCGATCGGTGCTGCGCGCCCTGGAAAAGCCGCTCGATCTCGCGTTCACGGCGCTCGATGGCCGGCGGGTCGACACGTCCGCCTGGCGCGGCAAGGTCGTCCTGGTCGACTTCTGGGCCACGTGGTGCGTGCCGTGCATCGACGCCATGCCGAAGCTCCGGGAGCTTTACGCCCGGTATCACGCGCAAGGCCTCGAGATCGTGAACATCTCCGTCGACCAGGCCGCGGCCCGGCCGGCGCTGGAAAAGCTGGTCGCGCGGCTCGAACTGCCATGGCCGCAGGCCTTCGACGGCAAGGGACCTCTCACGGAGTACGCCGTGCGTTACGGCGTGGGTCCCATTCCCCACGTGCTCCTCGCGGGACGCGATGGGATGATCGTCGCCGTGAACCCGCGCGGCGACCGGCTTGAGGCCGAGATCCGGCGTCTCCTTGGGCTCAAGCCATGAAGATCCTTTCGCCGCTGATTTTACTTTTCGCGCTGCTCCCCGCCGCGCCGGCCGCGGCCGATGTCGCGGCCGACGCCGCCTACGAGGCGCTCCGCGCGCGCCGGATGGAGCGGCCGCCGCCGGGCGACGTGAAGGCCACCTCGGCGTTCCAGATGGCCCAGCACAACGAGGTGAGCCGCGACGCCGAGCGTTTCCTGGATCGGTTCCCCTTGCATCCGCGGCGCTGGGAAGTGGTCGCGTGGGCCGTGAATTCGCCACGCTCTTCCGACGCGGCGGGCGCCACCGCCGATCCGGGTTGGGAGCGCCGGCGCGAGGTGCTGCGCGACGAAATCCTCGCGGCGGACGACGCTCCGGAAGGGCCCTGGGTCGCGGTTGCCGAGCGGGCCATCAATCACCTCGCCGGGTTTCGCGGAGAGCCGGTGCGCGATCTGGCGAGGGCGGGCCGCATCGTCGCCCGGCTCGCCGAACGGGTGCCGGGTTCAGACCGGCGGAAATTCGCCGAGCAGACCTATTTCACCGCGCTCGAGGCGGCGGATTCTTCGGCGGCCGAGGAGCTGCTGCGGCGGCGCGTGTCCCCGGAGGAGAAGAACCAGGCCGTGCGCGACATGGCGGCGGGCCGTCTGCGCGTCATCGAGGCGCGCCGCACGCCACTCGAGCTGCGCTTCACCGCCGCCGATGGTCGCGAGGTCGATTTGGCGCGGCTCCGCGGCAAGGTCGTCCTCATCGATTTCTGGGCGACCTGGTGCGTGCCCTGTCTGCGCGAAATGCCTTCCGTCCGCGCCGCCTACCGCAAGTACCGGGATCGAGGCTTTGAGATCGTGGGCATCGCCTTCGAGAAGGCGCCCGGGCCGCGCGCGTCGCCAATGGAGCGCACCGCCGAGCAGCTGGTGCGCTTCGCGCGCGAGAACGAGATGCCGTGGCCGCACCATTACGACGGGCTTTACTGGGACAATGAGTTCGGCCGGCGCTTCTCCATCCGCGAGCTGCCGACGGCCTTTCTGCTGGGGCGCGACGGCCGTCTCGTGACGACCGATGTTCACGGCGACAAGCTCGGGGCGGCCTTGGAGCGTCTGCTGGGCGCGCCCTGATCCGGCCGGACCCGTTCGGCTTGCTTCCGCGTGAGGCCGGCGCCGAGAGTTTTGTGATGACCGAACCCCTGCTTCCTTCCGCTTCCCGTCGGGACTTCCTCCGCGCCGGCGCCGGTGCGGCGGCCCTGGCCGCCCTCGCTCCGCGTTCTCTCGCGGCCGAGCCCGACACCACGGCCGACGTGATCCGCGAGCTGATCCGCTTCAACGACGAGCGGATCCCCGCGTTGCTCACGAGCCAGGAGCGCCGGGCCGGGCATCGCTGGATCGGGGGCCAGATGAACGACTACGGCCTGCACTCCGCCACGGGCGCCAAGGCCCTCGTGGTCGCCTACACCTGCGCGCTCTGCTCCGAGGGCGGCAAATACCGCGGCTCCGCGGAGGTGACCGAGGCGTTGCGCCTCGCCGCCGACTACCTCAACCGCGTGCAGTACGAGGACGGCACCGTCGACTTCTACGCGACCAACTTCCGTTCGCCGCCCGACGTGGCCTTCATCGTCGAGAACCTCGGTCCATGCTATTCAGTGCTGAAGGCGAGCAGCGATCCGAAGCTCGGCGCGATCGCCGATGCCCTCGGGCGTTTCATCGTGAAGGCCGCCGACGGCCTCGCGGTCGGCGGCGTGCACACGCCCAACCACCGCTGGGTCGTCTGTTGCGCGCTCGCGATCGCGAACTCGCTTTTCCCGAACCCGCGCTACGTGGCGCGCATCGACCAGTGGCTGGCCGAGAACATCGACCTCGATCCGGACGGCCAGTACACGGAGAAGAGCACGACGGTCTACTCACCGATCGTGGACCGCGCGCTGGTGGTCGTCGCGCGGCTGCTCAAACGCCCCGAGCTCCTCGAGCCGGTGCGACGCAACCTCGAGATGACGCTGTACTACGTGCACCCCGACGGC
This sequence comes from Opitutaceae bacterium, assembly GCA_046091745.1. Taxonomy (GTDB): domain Bacteria; phylum Verrucomicrobiota; class Verrucomicrobiia; order Opitutales; family Opitutaceae; genus ER46. The sequence goes on along the minus strand of JBJTCH010000067.1, from coordinate 743 downwards.
GAGGTGGTCACCGAGGCCTCGCGTCGTCAGGACCGTTACCAGCGCGGCAGCATGGCACGTTATTACTACGCCTACCGCCACCTCGCCATCATCGACGGCAACGGTCGCTTCGCCGCGATGACGCGGCAGATCGAGGGCGGCGCCCCGGCCCAGATCGCCCGCGAAGCCCAGGAGCTGCTTCAGGCCCGCCGTTTCGAGGCCGCCCGCACGCTCCTCGAGGCCTCGCTCGAGCTGATCTCATTCCTGAGCGAGCCCGAATTCCGCCGTCCTTTGCCCGCGTCGGCGCCGTTGCCCAAGGATTACTCGCGGCTCTTCTCGTACTCGAGCCTGGCGCGGGTACGCCGCGGCGACCGCAGCGGCACCATCCTCGCCGGCAACACCACGCTCTTTTCCTACCGCCACCGTTCCGCCGCGCTCGAGGCCGTGCGGTTTGCCACCGCGTTCTTCGGCAAGGGTCAGTTCACCGGTGACACCATCGAGGCGCGCGAGGGCGGCTACGTGGTCCGCCAGTCGCTCGAGGGCCCGTACTTCCAGCCGTTGACCAAGGAGCAGATCGCCGACGGCGAACACACCAAGATGGCGCCGAACGGCACGCTGGCGAACTCGGGCCGCGCCCTGCGCGCGCGCAGCAACATCTCGAAGCTCGAGGCCACCGTGAACGTCACGGAGAAGGACGGCCGCTTCCGGCTCAAGTTCCTCATCGAGGGCACGAGCGAGGTGCCGGTCGCGATCGAGCTCGCGTT
>JBJTCH010000066.1:0-6633 GCA_046091745.1 Opitutaceae bacterium | reverse complement strand
CGCTCGCTTGGTCTCGGCCTGATAGGTCGCAGTCAGCCGGACGGAGAAGCGCGGCCTGATGTAGTTTACTCCCGCCGACAGGGAATCGGGACTGAACCCCACGAAATCCGCGGCATTGGGTCCGCCGACTCTCAGATGCGTATAGTTTACCCAAGCCTGCACCAGCTGCATCCATGAAGGCAAAAACAGCAGGTCCTGGCGGTAGCTTAGCTCAAGGCCGTCCAGGGTCGCATCGCCGACGTTCTCCCAGCGGCGCAGGACGTAGTTGTCGGCCAGCATCAGGGCGATGTCGCCCTCCGGGATGCCGTAGGCCTCGAGGGTGGCCGCCGTGGTCGGCTGGCCGCGTTGCGCGAAGAATTTGCTGACCTTCTTGGTGTAGACCCCGACGGAGCCGAATCCGCCCTTCAGGTGATAGGAGTCGAGGGAGAGGTGGAAACTGTCCGCGGTCCAGGGCTGCAGGCCGGGATTGCCGACCACGATGGTGCGGGCGGTGGAGATATTGGTGTCGGTGGGCACCGGCACCGTGATGCCCGCCACGACATACTGCACGTCCGGACGGCCGATCGTACGGGCGTAGGCCGCGCGCGCCACCAGGTTCTCGGTGAACGCGTAATTGGCGTTCAGGCTGGGGTGGATCCCGTCGTAGCTCTGGCTCTCGAAATTCCCCCGCTCGCGATTGATGAGCCGGAGCCGCTCCTCGGCGTTGTTGGTGATCGCGACGAGGGCGCCGCTGCTGTTGCGCAGCAGGTTCCCCGCCGCATCCCGCTGGTAGATGGCGAAGTTGTCGCGCTTGAGGCTCCAGCCCTTGAGGGCGGTCCTCTCGTAGCGGGCGCCGCCGATGAGGTTCAGCCGGCCGGCCAGCAGGCGCAGGTCGAACCGGAAGTAACCGGCGAGGATATCCTCCAGCATCCGCCGGGAGTTCTGCGCCCGGTTCGTGATGTGGGTGCTGTTCAGGGTGAAGTACTCCGGGTGGGCCACGAAGAGATCATAGGCCTTCACCGGGCTGACCCAGCGCACCGGGTTGCCGTTCACCTTCACGTCGATCGACTCGTCCACGAGATCGTAAAGCGAGACGGTGGTCTGGCCGGCGGCCCGGCCGACAAAGGTGTAGTTCTTGACCGGACGGGTGTCGTCCTTGTCCATGCGGTTGTAAGCGCCGCCGAGCTTCAGCGTGAGGTTCCGGCCGATCGCGCGGCTGACGTTCAGGCGCCCGGCGGTGAGGTCCGTCTGATACAAGGCATACTCCTCGTTAGCCGTGCCGAGCGTGTAGTTGTTGGCGTTGTAGGGATCCACCGGCGTGCCGTTGGCGCGGGTGATCGTATAGGTTTCCGGCCCGATGCTCGCACCCTTCCCGATGCCGTCGCCGCGGATGTTGGCGGCGAGGACGCTGGCCAGCACGCCGTTGAAGTAGCCCTTGCCGAGGCTGCTGCGCTCGCGGTCGGCGGCGGAGTAGGACGCCTGCGCGTCAAAGTTCCACACCGGGCCGCGATGCTGATACTTCAGCGAACGCATGCTGGTGTCGGTGGTCGCGTCGAAATTCGACGGATTGAGGGTGCCCATTTCGAAGCTGCCGGTCGCACCACGGCTGGAGGTGTAGTCCGCATTGCCGATCGCGTCGTAGCCGGCATTGACGCGCGCGGTCATGAAGCTCTGGGCCTTCTTTTCGACCACTCGGCGTTCCTGGACCTGCAGGCTGAGGGTGTTGCCGGGGGTCAGCCGCCAATCGAGGCCGAGCTGGGCATTCTCGGTCCGGGAAATCGAGGCCTCCTGGCGCCACTGCGTGATCGCCAGCGCCAGATCCTTTGGCGCGCCGGTGGTCAGGTAGGTTTTGCGCAGGTTCCAGAAGGCGACCTCCGAGGGCGTGTCGTCGGTCGGCCGCTGGCGCCAGGAACGGGAGGCACCGACGCTGACCGAGAGCGTTTTTCCCACCGGGAAGGCGTAACTCAGGCTGAAGGAAGGCTCCTTGCGGCGCGGCGATGCCCGGTCGTGGGGTTGCCGCCCACCGCCGGTGAAGCTCAAGCCGTCCACGTTGTCGAAATTCATATACACCTGGTAGCGGCCGACCGGGCGCTTGAGGCCCGTGCCGGTCTTCGCGATCAGGTTCATCGATCCGCCCAAACCGGAAGCCGGCTGGTCGGGCGTGGGCACCTTCGAGACCTCCACGCGCTCGATGTTCAGGATTGGCACGTCTTGCAGTGCCGCGGCCCGGGTGCTGGTCGGGCCGATGCCGGTGGCAGGCACGTCCACGCCATCGATCTGAAGGTTGGACATTTCCGCTGGAAACCCGCCCAGAGCGATGCGTCCGGGGTTGGTGCCATCGTCCAGAATGGTGACTCCAGGCAGAAAGCGCACATAGTCGCCGATGTTTTCCTGGCCGCGGTCACCGAGTTCGTCGAACGAGACCACGTTCTTGATATTGGCCGCATGGCGCTGCTCGTTCATCGCGACGGCTTGGCCGCTCATGGTCTGTTCCGCGACCACCTGGAACGTGTCCAGCATCACCGGCTGGTCCTCGGCGCCGCGCCGGTCCGCCGAGCCGCGACGGAGCTGGAAGTCCCGTGCGACCTGCCCGCCCGGCGGCACCGTCAGCCGCGTCGTCTGGGACGTGAAGCCAAGATAGGAAACCTCCAACTCGATCTCCCTCGCCGGGGCTCCCCGCAGGAAGAACCGGCCGTCGTCGTCGGTCAGCGTCTCCTGGGCCGTGCCCCGGATGACGACCTTGGCCCGGCCGAGCGGGGACCCGCTCGCCGCGTTGGACACGGTGCCCTGGACCGCGCCCCCGGGCTCGCCCAAGGATTGGGCATGACCGCCAAGAACAAAAGTGAGAGAGGCCAACAGACTCAGAACAACCCGTTGGAAGTTAATTCGCGTTCCATTTGGCCCAGAGGAAGGGAAGGAAAATTCGGGGTGCATGGGATTTCGGGTATTGAGATTGGGTGGTTGAAGTTGTGAAGGCCTGCGCTACGGCGCTGGCGTTCTCCAATCGATCTTGACGGGGCCCAGCAGTCCGGAGGGGACGAGCGGGGATTTTGCTTCGTAGTGTTTCCACGTGGTGAAGCTGTAGCGCTTCCGCTCGGTGAGGCGCGTGCGGTCGTAGAGCCAGGCGGGAAGTTGTTTTAGCCTTCCGTCGGTAAACTTGTTCGTGCCCTCGGGCTGGTAGGTGAGATCGGTAGGCAGTGACTCGTCGCCGATCACGCGGTTGATCCAACGGTTGGCCACGCGGACCTCGAGGATGTTGTCGCCGGCGCGCAGGTGGCGCGTGACCTCAGCGCGAAACGGCGGTTGCCAGAGCGTGCCGATGAGCGCGCCGTTGAGCCGGACTTCGGCGAGATCGGCGACCGTGCCGAGGTCGAGCGTGGCGGTGGCCCCGGTGCGGAGTTGGGTCGTGAAGCTCGTGCGGTAAGTGGCGGTTCCGGAGTAGAACTTGATGCCGGGGTTTTCGTGTTCCGTCCACGACGCAAGGGTCGCGAAGGTTGCGTTGGGCGGTGCGCCGCGGCCGTCGTGGAACGCGACGCGCCACGGTCCGGCGATCGGCAGAGTCGCAGCGACCGCGGTCTTCGGAGCGTCGGCGCGCGACCCGGCCGCGGCGCGGCGGAAGACGACGAAGATCGAGCCGCGCGGCTCGAGGTGGAGCGGCACGGTGGTGCCGGCGGCGCTCGGGCGGAACGCGGAGGCGTCGGCGCAGGCGCCGGTGATCGCGTTCCAGAGCTCGGGCTGGCGGCCGGTGACGCGGAAGGTGAGGTCGCCGGCGACGTCGCGCTCCGAGTGGTTGAAGACGAAATAGATTTCGGCGTCGGGCGTGCGGCGATGAATGTAGCGCAGTTCGCCTCCCGCCGACGCAACCGGCAGCATTACGTCGGGCGCGAGACCGATTTCACCGAGTGCTGCCGGCAACGCGGTGCGACGGACCAGCGGGCGGGGCCCGTCCCATAACTCGCGCACGAGCGCGGCAAACTCGCTGCGCGCTTCGTAGTCGCGCACCCCGGCGGGAGCCACGGGCGCGGCGCCGAAGATCGGTGCGCCGGCGCGGGCGAAATCGAGGAGGCGGCGGAGCGTCGCGAGATCGGCGGTCCAGTTCGCCGGCAGCATAAGCACGCGATAGGCAGGCCCGGTCGGAAGCGTGAGCGCGCCGTCGCGCCACGTCATTGCGGCGAGGTGGCGCGGGTAGACGATGTCGAAATCGTAGCCGGCCGGCGTCGTCACCATGCCGTCGGGGAAGGCGTAGCCGTGGTCCCCGGTATGGAGGAACGCGATGTCGGCGACGGTGCGGCCTTGTTGCAGGAGAAATTGCCCACGCGCCACGTAGTCGATCCAGGCGCCGGCAAGGGGCCACCACGTATTGAGCCGGCCGAAGTGCGTCCCGTAGCGGCCGAGGCCGAAGCCGGGGCCGTCGTCGGTGGGTTGATGCACGTAGTGGTGCAGGATGAAGCGGTTGATGCCGGCGGTCCACGCGTAGTCGCCGGGATCCTTGAGCGTGGCCGGCGTCGCGAGCCAGCGGCCGTCTTCGGGCTTGGCGGTGAACGCCTCGGCGCCGACGAGCGGGCGGCCGAGGACATTGGCGACAGACGCGACGAGCTTGATCCGCGGCAGCCGCGGCGCGGTGTCGGGCATCCAGAACTCGTTCATCGGCACGTCGACAAACTCGTTCGCCGAAACCGGATTCAGCGGCCCGCCCTGCGCCTCGGCGTAGAGCACGAGGCCGTGCTCGCGGGCAAGGCGTTGCATCGTGCCGAAATAGTTTTTCGCGATGAGTTCTTCGACCGCGCCGCGGAAATCGCGCAGCGCTGCTTCGGTGAACGACGGGCTCTCCACCACCCGGCCCGTGAGCACGGGCAGCAGCGGCACGAAGTCGTAGCCCTTGAGGGCGCGAAACTGCGCGGGGAAGGTGTCGGTCCAGTTCTGCGGGCCGCCCTCGAAGCTGTCGAAGAGCAGTCCCTTGAGCGTGCGACCCACCCGCGGCCCGGCCTCGCGCAAGATGCGGCCGAGCGCCTGATCAAAGTAGAACGAGACGGCGTCGGCGTCCATCTTGTCGATCTCAAGGCCGTGGCCCTCGGGCACGGCGGGATGATTCGTCGAACTCGTCGAGGTAAATCCGAAGCGCAAGATCGTCCACTCGCCGGCGGGGAGCGTGGCGCGCAACGTGCCGGTGGCGGCGTCGAAGTCCGCCGTGAGGTCGATCACCTGGGCGCGGGGAATGCAGCCCGTGGCATCCGGATCGAGCGGCGCAGCGGTGAGCGTCTTCTCCTTGAGCTTGGTCTTGAATTCCCAGTCGGGAGTGCGGCGGGTGGATTCGGCCGGAACTGCCAGCACGACGATATCGCGATAAAAATTCTCCATCTTCTTCGCGGGCGGGGTGCGGAATTTCAGCGGCTCTATCTTCGGCCGCGGCACGGCGAGGGTAAGCCGGCCGCCGCCGGTCGCCGGGGTTTCGCTCCACACGAGCTTCTTCATCGAACGCTCGGGCGTCACCCAGGGACCGCCGCTGGCGGACCAGCCGGGCGTGTTCATGAGGTGAAACTCCAGGCCGAGTTTGTCCGCCGTGGCGATCGCGTGCTGCACGTGCTCATGCCATGGGTCGGTGCCGTAGCGGACGGGACCGGGCGGCAGGTAGATGCTCGCGTCGAACATCTGCACGCCCGCGATCCCGACGCGCTTCATATCGGCAAGATCGGCCTCGATGCCGTGCTTGGTCACGTTGCCATTGATCCAATGCCACCAAACGAGCGGGCGGGCGATCGGAGGTGGTGCGGCGAAACCGGCGTCGAGAGCATCGGCACCGGTGGCGCGTGCGACCAGCAAGAGCATGAACAACGCAAGGATCGGGCGACGGGGCGGGCGCATGGGCAGTGATGTTTACGGGGTGGGACGCGGTGGAAGCCTACGGGGCAACGTGAATGCGCGGGCTTGGATTTCATGGGGTTGGGGTCGCGTTTCGACTCCATTGAGCCAGATCCGGATGCGCGGGCCTTCGGCGCGGATGCGCTGCACGTTCCATTCGCCGAGCGGCTTCTGCGCCCGGGCGAGCACTTCGGTAGTGGGCACGGCGAGCATCCGCTTGCGGCGGCTTTCATCATACAACGAACCGTCGTAACGCACCGCGATGTCGGCCTGGTAGCCGGACACCTCGTGGCTCCCGACGAGCCGCCGCGAGCGGAACTGCACGCCGGCGTTGGCGGAGCGCTCCGCGCCCTCCAGCTTCCACTGCAGCGTAAGTTCGAAAGCCGCGTAGCGCCGAGTGGTGGCGAGAAAGTTGTTTTTCTCCTGCCTCTTCTCCCGCGAGCCCGCCACGAGCACACCGTCCTCGATGCGCCACACACTCCCGATGTCGCCCTCCCAGCCGGTGAACGTCTTGCCGTCAAAAAGTTGCGTCGTCGCGGCCGACAACCGGACGACCGTGGCCAGCAGGGCGAGCACAAGGATTCCGGTCGTTCTCATTGCAGGAGCAGCCGCCCAACCGGTGATTTCTCCACGGGCCCGTCGCCGGACTGGACCTCGAACCAGAACTCCAGCGGCGCGTCGCCCGCGACGGGCAGCGTGAAGTCGAAGGGATACTTCGCGTCCGACAAGGCACGGACTTCTCCGCCGCCCTGCCGGTAGTGCACCGTGCAGCGGGTCACGGTGCGCTCGAAGTCC
>JBJTCH010000065.1:0-4474 GCA_046091745.1 Opitutaceae bacterium | reverse complement strand
GAAACCGGACCGCGACCGGACGCTTTCCCGCGCGATTTCAGGGCCGCGGCAACGGCCGCAGCAGCGCGAATTTCCCACTCGCGGCGGGAGCGATGAACTTCCGCCGGAATGCGGTCACCCGCGCCCGGTCGCCGATCAGGCCGCCGAGCGCCGTCTCTACCGCGGCGTGGTCCGCCGTCTGGTCCGCCACGTAGTGGAAGTCCCACCGCGTCTCCCCGGTCTGCACCAGCGAGTAGTGCCAGCAGCTGAATCCCGCGGGCAGCGCGGCGTCGATGTCGGTGGGCGAAACCAGCGAACCGTCAGCGCGGAAGTGCAGGTTGCCCTCACGCCCGAGCAGGCGGAAGCCGCCGGAGAAACGCTGCACGATGTCTCCGGTGTGGTACCGCAGGAGCGGCATGGCCTCACGCCCACGGGTCGTCACGTGGATCTGGTACACCTCGGGCAACGCGGCGCGCCACGGCACCAACTCGATGAACGCGTTCTCCTCGATCACGCGCTGGTTGTCGCGAAACGCGTCGCCGACGAACAGGTAGCCCGCCTCGGTCGAGCCATACAGATCGACCTGCGGCGCCGGGAAGACCTCCGCGACGCGTTGGCCGTGCTGCGCGCTGGCCTTGCCGTAAGTGAGGATCACCGCGCGCACGCTCGGCACACTCGCCCCGCGGCGCCGGGCCGCCCGCGCGAGCAGCGAAAGGTAAACCGGCTCGCCTTCGATGACCTCCGGCTTCACCGCCTGCAGCTCCACCACGATCCGGTCCCACTCGCTCTCGGGGAACGCGAACGGATCACTCGAAAGATTGAGATACACCGTGCCGTCGAAATAGCGGTGCGGGAACGGATGATCCTCGTAGGGGCAGAGATTGCTGGAGCAGCCTACCGGCGCGAGGACGCACTTGCGGTAGGGCCGGTCCGCGAACGCACGCAGCACCGACGAGGCCCGGTAGGCGCGCGCCGTCTGCGCGTTCCACCAGCCTTCCTCCATGATCACCGTCATCGGCGACTGCGTCGTGCCGCCCGTGCTCTCGTACTCGTATCTCTTCGCCTGCAGCCCGCGCTCGATCTCCGCGTAGTCGGCGAAGAAAGCCTGATGCCCGCGCTCCACGATCTCGCGCTTGGAGAGCACGGGGATCTCCTGGAAACACGCCCAACGCAGCGGGTCCGCATGCAGCGGGAAGCGAAGTCCGTAGAGCGGGCTGCGGCCGTAGATCAGCCGCACCTCACGCTCCAGCTCCGCCGGCACCCGGTCACCCTCGGCGGACCCGAGCGTCCCGGGGTCGTTCGCGAAAAGCGGAGCGGCGGTCGTCACGTCACCGCGAGCAAACTTCCGCGCGCAGGCTTGTCAAACGACGCGGCCGGCCCCGTCACGCCTGCCGCCGGTGCGCGTCGAACAACATGAGCGCGTTGAGCACGAGCGCGTGAGTGATGCCGCCGTTCCGCGCGAGCGCCTGCACTTCGTCGACGGGGCGCAGCTCGACCGCGAGTTCCTCGTCGGTGTCCCATTCCTGGTCGTGCGCGCGCACGGCGTTCTCGACGAGGACGTAGTGGCAGCGGTTGGACTGGATCGCGGGGTTGGGATGCACCGAGCCGAGCAGGCGCGCGGTGCCGCCCGAATAACCGGTCTCCTCGCGCAACTCGCGCCGGCCCGTCGCCACCGGATCCTCGCCGGCCTCCATCACGCCGCCCGGGATCTCCAGCGAGAACTCGCTGATGCCGCACCGGAATTGCCGCACGAGCACGAGCCGGCCGTCGGACGTCACGGCCACGACATTCACCCAATCAGGTGCGCGAAGGACGACGAACTCACGCGTGGTGCCGCGGACCGGGTGGTGGAAATCGACGCCGTGCACCGCGAGGACCCGCGTCGTGAGCTGCACGCGCTCGTCGCGTTTTTCCCAGCGGGAAGGACCGGAGGCGGCGGGATTCTTCTGGCTCATCGGGGCAAAAAAACGCCTCCCGGCCGTGGCACGGGAGGCGAAAGTCTGGTGACTCGCGGGACGCTTACTTCTTCGAGGGGACCTTGAGCTTCTGGCCCACCGAGAGCTTGTTCCAGTTCACGCCGGGATTGACGGCCTGCAGCTCCTGGACCGAGACGCCGAGGTTCTTGGCGATCTTCGTGCCGCCATCGCCCGCCTTGACGATGTACTCGCCGGGGCCGGCGACCGCCGCGCCGCCACCCTTCTTGCCGCCCTTGTCGGCGACGACGGGCTTCTTCATCGCGTCCTCGAGCTTCGTGATCGAAGTCTGGAACTCGCCGAGCTTGCCGCCGACGGCATTGAAGGCCTCCTGCGTGGAGTTGCGCAGCTCGCGCACTTCCTTGGCCGCGCGCTCCGCCGAGGCGGCCGCGCCCGAGGCGGAAGCCTCGATGCCGTCGATCTTCTCGATCTTCGGCTGGTGGTCGGCCACGGCCTTGTTGGCCTTGGAAGCCTGCGCGAGCGCCAGGCCTCCGAGAATCACGCCGACGAGGCCGACGATGATGCCGCCGATCGGCAGCATGCTGTTATTTTCGCGAGAAATCGTGTCCATGGAGGGGGGAGATTTTCGACGACAAGGCCAATCCGAGGGCGACGCAAGCCGAGATTCGACGCCGGCCGCCGAGGAGCGGAGCACGCCGCGCCGCGACCTCGTTCGCACCGTTTTCTTGTGCCTCCGTGCGGCGCCGGTAGCCTCCGCCAACCGATCATGCCGCCCCGCATCGCCTCCGTGGAAACCTTTGTGGCGCGCTATCCGGTCACCGGCCGCTTCCGCTATCTGCCGGCGCGCGAGGGCAAGCCGCCAACGCGCGACACCGTCGTGGTGCGGATACGCGACGCCGCCGGCGGTGAGGGCTGGGGCCAGAGCGTGCCCTCGCCCACGTGGAGCTACGAGACGCTCGACACCGTGCGGACCACGATCGACCGCCACCTCGGGCCCGCGCTGACCGGCGTCGATCCGACGGACCCGGAGGCGGTCGCGCGCGTGCTCGATCGCGTCATCGCGCCGTCGTTCTCCACGGGCCAGCCGATCGCCAAGGCGGGGATCGATCTCGCGTTGTTCGATCTGAACGCGCGCCGCGCGAGCCGCACCGCCGCGCAGATGTGGGGGCGGACGGGACGGCGCGAGATCACGCTGAGCTGGACGGTCGACGCCACGACGCCGGCCGAGGCCGAGGCGACGGTGGCGGAGGCGCGATCGCGCGGCTTCCGGAATTTCAACCTCAAGTCCGGCCGTGATGCCGCGGCGGATGTCGCCGTCGCGGCCGAAGTGCGCCGGCTGGCGCCGGAGGCCTTCATCTGGGCCGACGCGAACGGCGGCTACGATCTCGCGACGGCCCGCGGCGTCGCGCGCCGGTTCGCCGATCTCGGCCTCGCCGCGCTCGAGCAACCGCTCCCGGCGAATCACCTGACCGGATACCGCGATCTGCACCGCGATCGCGCGCTGCCCATCCTGATGGATGAGGGCGTCGTCTCGCTCACCGATCTCCGCGAGTTCCACGCGCTCGGTCTGCTCGACGGCGTGGCGATGAAGGTGTCGCGCTGCGGCGGCCTCACGGAGGCGGCGCGCCTGACCGCGTACCTCCGCGAACACGGCCTGCTTTTTTTCGCCAGCGGCCTGACGGATCCCGATCTCGCGTTCGCGGCGAGCCTGCAGCTGCTCGGAGCCTGGGACCTCCCCCACCCCGCCGCCCTCAACGCGCCGCAATACCTGAGCGGCTCCCTGCTCTCGACGCCGATCACCGTCGAAGGCGACCGCGCCCTCGTGCCGGCCGGCCCCGGGCTTGGCGTCGAAGTGGATCCCGCGCTACTCGCCGGACTCGCGTGACGGCGGTGCGGTGACCGGGAGGATCACGGGGCGCGAACCTTGCCTCACCGGCTCAAGAGCGCCCGGCGTCTCCCGCCCCCAAATTCCCGCAACCCGCGCACAGCTGGGGCCATTTCGCGGCCAAACCTTTCGGATGGCCGCGGGTATACCCATGCGGAACCGAACTGGTCAAAATGGACGGTCAATCAGGCCCGTGAAATCTTCCGCGCCGCCGGCCTTGCCGGATCCTTCTGGGAGCTGCCCGCGGGCGAAAAGAAATTCTGAAGGACTCGCCAGCCGGGAAAGCGCGCGGCCGTCGGCACCTCAGCGGCGATCTGCCGCCGCGGGAATTTTTCCCGGTGTCACCCCAGCCGGTACCGGCTGCCACCGCCACCCGGTTCCGGCGCGGAAAGAAGGCCCGGAGCGCCACCCGCCGTCTTTTTCGAGAGCTCGAAGTTCGTCCCTGCTCCAGCGGGAGTTAAACGAAGACGGTGCAGGCCAACCCCACAGCTCTCCCGTCTGAAGCGACCGACCCGAGGCCCGATCGAAGATCGGTTTAAATTGGTCGGGGCGACAGGATTCGAACCTGCGACCTCCTGGTCCCAAACCAGGCGCTCTACCAGGCTAAGCTACACCCCGACATTTCGGAGGAGGCTTGTCCCGACCGCGGTAGAGTCAACGGCGCTCTCCGGTGCCG
>JBJTCH010000064.1:0-4211 GCA_046091745.1 Opitutaceae bacterium | reverse complement strand
TCGCCCGAGGTCGTCCGCGAGCGCACCCGCGAGGCGTCCCCCTACCGCATCATCAAGGTGAAGCTCGGCCGCGACGACGAAGCCGACCGCGCCATGATCGAGGCGATCCGCTCCGTCTCCTCGGTCCCGATCACCGTCGACGCCAACCAAGGCTGGGCCGACCGCGAGCGCGCGTTGCGCATGATCGAGTGGCTCGCCGCCCGCCAGGTGCTCTTCGTCGAGCAGCCCGTGCCCAAGGAGCAGCTCGACGCCGCCGCGTGGCTCCGCCAGCGCAGCCCCCTGCCGCTCATCGCCGACGAAAGCGTCCAGCGTCTGGTCGACGTCCCGAAGCTCCGCGGCGTGTACGACGGCATCAACATCAAGCTCATGAAGTGCACCGGCCTCCGGGAGGCGCATCGCATGATCGTCGTCGCGCGTTCGCTCGGGCTGAAGGTCATGCTGGGCTGCATGACCGAGACCTCGTGCGCCGTCTCCGCGGCCGCGCAACTCTCGCCGCTCGTCGATTGGGCCGACCTCGACGGCGCGCTCCTCATCGCGAACGATTGCTTCGACGGCATGACCGTGGTCGACGGCCGCATCACGCTGCCCGACCGCCCGGGGATCGGCGTCGCGCCGCGCGCCGTCTGAACCGTGGCGCCGGTTGACTCGACCGCGGCGCCGCTGCACGGTCCCGACCTCCCATGCTGACCTCCGCCGCGCCCTCCGCGACGCTCGAGACGAAGCACCAGGCCCTGCGCTCCGCGCTGCGCGCCCGGTTGCCGCAGGGCTTGATCGTCGCCTACTCCGGCGGGGTCGACAGCGCCTTTCTGCTCTGGGCGGCCGAACAGGAGCGCCGCGTCTCCGGCGGGCGCCTCCTCGCGGTCACCGCGGTGAGCGCGAGTCTCGCCCGCGCCGAACGTGAGGACGCCGCCCGTTTCGCCGCGCTCGTCGGGGCCGAGCACCGCTGGGAGGAAACGGCGGAGTTCTCCAATCCCGCCTACCTCCGCAACGACCTCGACCGCTGTTACCACTGCAAGACCGAGCTTTTTCGCCTCAGCCATGATCTCGCCGCGCGCCTCGGCTACGGGGCCATCGCTTACGGCTACAACGCTTCCGATCGCGGCGACTTCCGGCCCGGCCATCGCGCCGCGAAGGAGAACGAGATCATCGCGCCGCTCGACGAGGCCGGGCTCACCAAGGACGACATCCGCCAATTGATGCGCGCCGCCGGGCTGCCGCTGGCCGACAAACCGGCCAGCCCGTGCCTGAGTTCGCGGCTCATGACGGGGGTCGCCGTCACGCCGGCCAAACTGCGCGACGTCGAGGATCTCGAGGCCATGCTGCGGGGTGCGGGCCTGCGCGTCTTCCGGGTGCGTCTGCACGAGCACGGCGGCGCGCGCTGGCTGCGCGTTGAAGCCGATCCCGCGGAGATGCCGGCCGTGCTGGCGGTGCGCGACGCCCTGCAGGACGCGGCGCGCGCGCGGGGCTACGCGTGGGTGACGCTGGATCTCGCCGGCTACCGCACGGGCGGTGGAACGAGCCGGCCGAAAACCTCATGAGTGAAGCGGAACTCCGGCAGCTTCTCGACGATGTCCGCGTCGGCGCGCGATCGGCCGACGAGGCCTTGCAGCACCTGCGCAGCGGGCCTTTTCGCACGACCAACCTGGGTTTCGCGCAGGTCGATCATCATCGCCGTCTCCGGCAGGGCCTGGGCGAGGTGATCTTCGGCGAGGGCAAGACCGCCGCGCAGGTGATCGCGATCGCCGCCGAGGCCGGCCAGGCCGGCGCGCCCGTCCTCATCACGCGGCTTCAACCCGAGAAGTCCGCCGAGGTCGCCGCTCGTTTCCCGGGCGCGCGGGTGAACGCCGCCGCCCGCACGGTCACGCTGCACGCCCCCGCGCCCGCCGCGCCGCGGCCGGGCGAGCCGCATGTGGTGGTCGCCGCCGCGGGCACGAGCGACCTGCCCGTCGCCGAGGAGGCCGCGGAGGTGTGCGTCGCGATGGCGATCCCGCACGTGACCGTCTACGACATCGGTGTCGCGGGCATCCACCGGCTCCTCGCGCGGGCCGACACGCTGCAGGCGGCGACGGCGTTGGTTGTCGTCGCCGGCATGGAGGGCGCGTTGCCGAGCGTGGTCGCCGGTCTCCTCGGCCGCCCGGTGTTCGCCGTGCCCACGAGCGTCGGCTATGGAGCCAACTTCGGCGGGTTGAGCGCGCTGCTCGCGATGCTGAATTGCTGCGCGCCGGGCGTCACGGTCACCAACATCGACAACGGGTTCTCCGCCGGTTTCGCCGCGTGCCAGGTGGTGCGGGCCGTGCGTGAAGCCGCGGGCGCCCCGCGATGAGCCGGATCCTGTTTCTCGAGAGCGTCTCCGGCGTGGCGGGTGACATGTTTGCCGCCGCGTTCGTCGACGCCGGGCTGGTCTCCGCCGCGGAGCTTGCCGCCGTGCCCGCGCGGCTCGGCTGGCCGGCGGTGCGCGTCGAGATCAACGCCGTGACGCGGGCGCAGATGCGGGCCACGCACCTGCGCGTGGTGGATCCTTCCACCGCCGCTGATTCCGTCGCGGCACCGTTGGATCCCGCGGAACAGGAAACGCACCTCGTCGTCGAAGCGCCCGCGCCGCATCAGCACACGCGGCACGCCGACATCGATCGGAGGCTCGCGAAGGCGGATCTTCCCGACGGGGTCCGGACCCGGGCCCGGGAAATTTTCCGGCTGATCGCCGAAGCCGAGGCCGCCGCGCACGGCATGGCGGTGGGCGAGGTGGCGTTCCACGAGATCGGCCTCGCCGACTCGGTGGTCGACGTGGTGCTGGCGGCTTGGTGCGTCGATAAAGTTCGCGCCGACCGGGTGATCGCGACGCCGATCCGGCCGGGTCGCGGTTTCGTGCGGATGCAGCATGGCCGGCATCCGGTGCCGCCGCCGGCGAGCGCGCGGCTCCTGTCGGGTATGCCGGTAGCGGCGGTACCGGCGGGAATCACCCGCGAGAACATCGAGCTCTCCACACCCACCGGCATCGCGATCCTGAAGGCCCTCGCGCCGGAATTCCGCGACGGCTGGCCGGCGGGCGTGGTGCGCGCCCAAGGCCTGGGCGCGGGCACCCTCGACCTCGGGGAGTTTCCCAATGTGTTCCGCGTCGCCGTGCTGGAGGAGACCGGTGCCCCCGCGGCGGCCGCGCTTCCGTACCTGACGGATCGCGTGATCGAGGTTGCCGCGAACATCGACGATGACACCGGCGAGAACATCGCGTGGCTCGCGGAGCGGCTGCTCGCGCAGGGCGCGCTCGACGTGTGGCTCACCCCGGCCACGGGAAAAAAGGGCCGGCCGCTCACGTGCCTGCAGTTCCTGGCGGCCGAGGCCGACTTCCCGCGCCTCGCCGACTGGTTCCTGCGCCACAGCACGACCTTCGGGCTGCGGCACCGTCCGTGGGACCGTCTCAAGCTCGAGCGGCGCTTCGAAACCCGCCCCGGTCCCGGCGGCCCCGTCACCCACAAGGTCGGCCTCACCACGACCGGAGAGGAACTGAAGTCGAAGCCCGAGTTCGAGGAAGTCCGCCGCCGGCGCGAGAATCCCCCGGCCGGCACCGGCGTTTGACCCGGCGCGGCCCCGTGACGCGTCGCCGGATCGCTCCGCGGGGGTTCAACCACGGATGCACACGGATCAACACGGATGAAGAAAACCACTCTCCCTCTCCGAACTTCCCGACCTTTTGTTCAAGCCCCGGATCGTGACACGCCAAGCCCGGGAAAATCGTGAAGGCCAGCGGCGCCAGATCTGTGATATCTGAGTGATCTGTGGTTGCCCGACGTCTCGTCCGCCGTCTCGTCCGCCGTAGGCTTGGCGAAGGAGGAAGGCTTTTCCGACTCGCTCCGCGTTTTTCACCGCGGATATCGCTGATGGTGCGGATAAAAACCGGAAGCCGTTCGGCGGATGCGACTGACCAGAGCGAACGGGCGGAGTGGAACAGGAATACGGAACGTGTCGCCGAATCGCTCCGCGAGGTGAGCAGCCACGGATGAAAACGGATCAACACGGATGAAGAAATACGCTCTCCCTTTCCGAACTTCCCGACCTTTTGTTCAAGCCCCGGATCGTGACACGCCAAGCCCGGGAAGGTCGTGAAGCCCAGCGGCGCCGGATCTGTGATATCTGAGTGATCTGTGGTTGGCTCGACGTCGTGTCCTCGGTCTCGTCCGCCGTCTTGTCCTCCGAAGCCTTGGCGAAGGAGGAAG
>JBJTCH010000063.1:0-9183 GCA_046091745.1 Opitutaceae bacterium | reverse complement strand
CGGCGACACGCCGTTCGTCTGCGCCGCCGCGGGGCTGGGAGCCGCGATCCCGCTGATCGCCGCGGGCGTGATGCTCGGCCGCGTTTCCACCAACCCGCTCGGCAAACTCGGCTCGGCCGTGCTGCTCATCCTCACGCTGCTCGCGATGCTCGCCGGCGGCACGGGGCTCGCGCTCCGCATCGGACGCGGGCTCACCTCGGCCCGCGATGAGTCCGAGCCATGGCGCCGTGTGCTCCGGGGCGGTGTGGTGCTCGCGCTCACGTTTCTCTCCCTGGTGATGATCCCGCTCACGCTCGTGCCCGGACTCGGCGCGCTGCTGCTGGCCGGCCGCGGGACACCGAAATCGACCCTTCCTCCGACCGCGGGATGAGGCCGACCCGGCGACAATTCATCGCCGCCGGCACGGGAGCGATCCTCGCGACCGGAGCAGGTTGCGGCCGGGTCGGCGAAGACGTCCGCCGCCAAGTCGGGCTGCCGACGCACCGTCCGCTCGAAGGCGATCTCACCGCGCCGTCCGCTGCGGAAATCGACGGGGTTTCCCATGCCTTGAACCGGCTCACCTTCGGCGCGCGGCCCGGCGACCACCGGCGGGTCGCGGCGATGGGTGTGCCGGCGTACATCGAGGAACAGCTGGCGCCGGAACGCATCGACGACCGCATCTGCGAACGCGTGCTGCGCCGCGGCTTCGACCATCTCGAGGACCCACGCAGCCGCCTGCTGCCGCGCAACGTCGGCGCCCCCGATCCGCTGGCGCGCATGTTTCCCGCGCTCGACCACCAGTCGACGCGCGTCGGCGAACTGTACGAGTTCAAGGACAAGACGCTCCTCGAGGACCTCTCGCGCGCGACCCTGCTGCGGGCGGTGCTGAGCGAGCGCCAGCTGCTCGAGGTGATGGTCCAGTTCTGGACCGACCACTTCAACATCGACCCCTCGAAGGGCGAGTCGCGCTGGCTGAAGGCCGCCGATGATCGCGACGTGATCCGCGCCCACGCGCTCGGGGATTTCCGGGCGTTGCTGCGGGCCAGCGCGGTGAGCCCCGCGATGCTGTGGTACCTCGACGGACGCGTGAACCGCCGCGCCGGCGGCAACGACCGGCCCAACGAGAACTACGCCCGCGAGCTGCTCGAGCTCCACACGCTCGGCGTGCACGGCGGCTACACGCAAAGCGACGTGCTGGAAGTCGCGCGCTGCCTCACGGGCTGGACCGTACGCGACCGCAAGCGCTTCCTGCGCGGCCGCGTGGAGTTCGTCGAGCGACTGCATGACGACGGTCCGAAACGCGTGCTGGGCCGGGAAATTCCCGCGGGACTGGGGGCGGGCGACCTCGACCGCGTGCTGGAAATCGTGGCGGGGCACCCGGCGACGGCGCGGCATCTGGCCTGGAAACTCTGCCGGCGCTTCATCGCCGACGAGCCTCCGGAAGGCGCCGTGACGACCGTCGCGGCTGCTTTCACCGCGGCGGGCGGATCCATCCCCGCGACCCTGCGGGCGCTGTTCGCCACGCCGGAGTTCAACGCGCCCGCGGCGCGCGTCGCGAAGTTCAAGCGACCGTTCCACTTCGTCGTCTCCGCCTTGCGCGCCACCAACGCGCGCACCGACGCCTCGCGCGACGTGCTCGACGCGCTGGTGCGCCTCGGCCACGCGCCGTTCCGTTGGGCCACGCCCGACGGGTACCCCGAGGAGGCGACCCACTGGCAAAACACCCTGCTCTGGCGCTGGAACTTCGCCACCGCGCTGGTCGGCGGCCGGGTGCGCGGGTCGACGGTCGATGCTGACACCCTCCGGGAAAAGCTCGGAGGCGACGATGCGCTGATGGCGACTTTGCTCGGGCGGCGACCGACGGAGACCGAACGCGCCGCCTATCATCAATCCGGCTCCGGCCTGGCGCTGCTGCTGGCGTCACCGGCGTTTCAATCCTGCTGAACCATGGCAACGCAGGCGGTCATCAGCGGCAACGGCGACCAGCGGCGAACGCTCGTGGTCATTTTCCTCCGCGGCGCGGCCGACGGCCTCGCGTTGGTCCCGCCGTTGGGGGATGACCATTTTCATCGCGCGCGGCCCCGGCTGGCGGCGGCGGCGAAGGACGGTGTGCGACTCGACGGCCATTTCGGCCTGCACGCGAAAATGCGTCCGCTGGAAAGCGCGTGGCGCGACGGCGATCTGGCGCTCGTGCACGCCTGCGGCATCGAGGACGACACCCGGTCGCATTTCGAGGCGCAGGACCTGATGGAACACGGCGGCGTGGCCGCGGGCGGCTGGCTCGGGCGTTACCTGCGCACCCGGCCCCCGGCCGGCGCCGGCGCGCTCGCGTGCGTGGCGGTGGGCAAGGCGTTGCCGGAATGCCTGCTCGGCGCGCCGAGCGCGTCGGTGATGCAGAGCTTCGAGGATTTCACACTCGGCGGGAGCCGGCCGGCGTTCCGCACCCAGCTGGAACGCCTTTACGCGATGGAACGCGGGCGGCTCGGGGCGGCCGCGCGGGACACGTTTGACGCGCTGGTGCGCATCGAGGCCTTGCGCACGTCGCCGCGCCCGCCGGACAACGGCGCGGTCTACGCGCGCGATGAATTCTCGGCCGGCCTCGCGCGCCTCGCGCAGCTGATCAAGGCGGACGTCGGGCTGGAGGCCGCGTCGATCGATCTGCCCGGATGGGATTCGCACTTCGCGCAACAAGGCCAGGTGGAGACGCTGGCCGGCCGGCTGGCGGAGGGATTGGCGGCGTTCCGCCGCGACCTTGGACCACGCCTGGCGACGACCACCGTGGTGGTGATGACGGAGTTCGGCCGCACGGTGGAGGAGAACTCGGCCTTCGGCACCGATCACGGCCGCGGATCGGCGATGCTGGTGCTCGGCGGAGGCGTCGCGGGAGGCCGGATGCACGGCGTCTGGCACGGGCTCGCGCCCGAAAAGTTGGAGCGCCGCGGGACGTTGGACGGTTACGGCGACCTGCCGGTGCTGAACAATTACCGGAACGTGCTGAGCTCCGTGCTCACCCGCCACGGCGCGACCCCCGCGAACCTGACCGCGACGTTTCCCGGCTTCTTGCTCCAGCCGCTGAACCTCTTCACGTGAAGCGTCCCACGCTCCTGCGATCTTCATCCCAGGCGCGACGGACCTTGGACGCTTGAACGCCGCGCGGAGCGAAGCGGGTCCAAACCGAGGATTGCTCAATCCGTCCGCGTCATCGGCCGCCGGTGTTCGCGAAAGAAACGCACGATGAGCGGCGGAGCCTCGCGCGGGAAACCGTGCGCGCCGTCGTGGATGAAGGTGACAACAGGCGTACCGCGTTCCGAAGAATAGAACGTGCAGTGGGGCGCCCACGGCGTGGCCTCGCCGGTGTCATTCACCCGCCGCAACTGGCGGATCGTTTCCTCCTGCCACACGAACTTCACCAACTCGTCCCGACGGCCGGCGAGGTGCAGGACCGGCTTCGGCGCAAGTTCCCCGCGTGCGGCCCGCGCGGCGGTCGCCGACGGCGCGACCGCCGCCAGCACGTCGCCACGCTTCGCCCAGAGCAGGTAGGTGAATCCGCCGCCATTGGAGTGGCCGGTCGAGTACACACGCGTGGCATCGATCGCGCGTTCACGACGAAGCTGCGCCAGCATCGCGTCGAAAAACCTCAGGTCGCGGTCGCCCTGCTCGCCCGCCCCGTGCTGCCAACCGGGCTTGCGCCCCTCGGGATCCGTGAGCCGACCCGGCGTGTTCAGCCCCTGCGGGTAAACGACCACGGCCTCCGGCCAATGCGTGTGGATCGAGAATGTCCGCGCCGCGTTGCGCGCCGTGCCCCCGTGGCCGTGGAAAACAAAGACCAGCGGCGCCGGCCCTCCGGCAGTCACCGGAAAATACACGAGCGCCTCCCGCCGCACACCGTCCACCCTCCAATCGCGCGGCACCGGTTCCGCACCTCGCGCAAGCAGGGCCAACAGGCCGAACGAGAAGATCGCCGGTAAGACGCCACGGCACGTGGCCCGGAGGAGAAACGCGGGGAACACACCGTGAGGCTCACGATGTTCCACCCACCGCGCAAGCCGGTGTCAGGCCCGATGCGCCGCCCGGCGGTTGCCCGGCGTTGATCAGCCTGACGGCCCTGGTTTCCGCTCGTCCCCCAGGGGGCCGCCCGCTCACCCCGAATTTCAGGACACGCCACACTCGCTGAAAGGCGTTCCCGCGACAGTCGATGGCCGCATGGAGACCAACCCATCCGCTCCCGAGATCACGATCCAAAGCCGCATCGTCGTGCTGCGCGAGCAACGGGTGCTACTGGATCGCGACCTTGCCTCGCTTTACGGCGTCACGACGAAGCGGCTCAACGAGCAGGTGAGGCGCAACTCCGGAAGGTTTCCTCCGGATTTCCGCTTTCAGATTGATCACGAGGAGGTTGCAAACTTGAGGTCGCAATTTGCGACCTCAAGTCAGGGTCACGGAGGCAAGAGACACCTTCCTTTTGCGTTCACAGAACACGGCGCACTGATGGCCGCCCAAGTGCTCCACTCGCCCGAGGCGGTGGCGATGAGCGTCCACGTCGTCCGCGCCTTCGTGCGCCTGCGGCGGATGCTCGTGGATCATCACACGCTCGCCGCGAAACGATCCGAACTCGACGCGCGCGTCGGCACCCACGACCGGCAACTGGCGGCCCTCGTTGCGGCCATCCGGCAACTCACGGCGCCGCCCGGCCCCGACCACGACCGCAAGATCGGCTTCCATCGCGGCAACCGGTGATTCGCGCCGCGGGCGCGCCTGCGATCCGGGGCTGATACGCCCCGCTCACTGCAAACGGCGCACGGTGATCCAAGCTCCCTCGAAACTCAGTCGCCAATAGCCGTTCCGCGACTGGTAGATCTCCACCTCGGCGTTCTGCCGCACCGGCAACTCGTTCGACTCGGTGCCGACCTGACGCCACACCTCGCCGTTCTCGAGCGGGAAATACGTGCCGCCGCTCCAACCGCGGAAGGGCCCGATGACCCGCGCGGTGAAACGTTCGCCCGCGTCCTGACTCCGCGCCGCCGCGGCCGGGGCGGATTTACGCGCGGGCGGCGCGGCGGAAACGGCCGGAGGCGTTTTCACCGGGACAGCGGCGACGGGTGCCGGCTCCGATGACGGGGCTGACGGAAAAGTGACCTGCGGCTTCTTCGCCTCGGTCGCTGGCGCGCCGCGCCCGCGTGCGTAGGCCTCGACGGCGGCCTCAAGTTCCGCCGCCTGCGCGGGAGTGAGCGTCGCCAACCCGAGGCGCATCCGTTGCTCGGGCGTGAGCGAATGCAGGAACCCCGCCGCGGACTCGGCACCACGCAAAGCCACCCACGGGACGAGCAGCAGAAAAACCAACCAGCGCATCGCGGCACGTTGGTCGGCCGCGGAGGCACCCGCGAGGGCGAAAAAAAAGCCCGCCGGGGTGACCGGCGGGCTGGGATTTAAACCGGATTACGCGGTCCGCGTCAGAACTTGCGCGACACCGACAGGTACACGAAGCGGCCCTCGGAGCTGTAGAGGAAGCCTGGGTAGCCGGTCGAGTTACCGCCGAAGCCGGCCGCGTACGGGGGATCGCGGTCGAACAGGTTGCGGGCGCCGATCGCGACCTTGGTGTCGTTCAGGAACGGCGCGAAGCGGTTCTGGAAGCTGTACGCGACCTGCAGGTCGTAGATCCACGTCGGCGTGACGAAGAACTCGTTGCCGTTGAGGTCGAGGTCCCAGAAGCCGTCGGTGTAGGTCGTCGCGAGGACCGTGCTGAAGCCCTTGTAGGCCCAGTCGATCTGCGCGCGGCCCTTCTTGCGGAGGTAGCCGTTGTCGGAACCGGTGCCTTCGGACGTCGCCTGGTTCACGACCTCGACGAACGGCCCGCCCTCGGTCGAGCGGATGCGGTAGTGCGAGTACATGCTCCAGACGGTGGAGAACTCGACGCGGCCGAGGCGGTCGGTGCGCCACAGGTAGTTGGCGGAGTAGTCGAAGCCCGCGACCTTGGTCTCGCCGATGTTGAAGAACACCGAGTTCACCGTGCGGATGTCACCGTTGGAGAAGAGCGCGACGCTCTCGCCCGGGAGCAGGCCGCCGGGGGCCGCCGCACCGGAGGGGGTCTTGCCGAAGAAGCGGTTGACCGTGTCCTGGTAGTTGTTGGTGACGGTGCCGCGGCGCTCGGCCTCCCAGTAGTCGACGCCGAGGGTCAGGCCCTTGAGGGTCTTGCCCTGCGGGGACCAGACGAAACCGGTGTTGAGGTACTTGGTCTTCTCGGGCTGCAGGCGGCGGTTGCCGGCGACGGTGACGTCCTGCTCCGGCTCGTTGACCTTGGTGATCGGGTGCTGGATGGGCGTGAGGCCCGAGGTCGGCGTGGAGTACAGCTCGTAGAGCGACGGCTGACGGAAGCCCTTCGACCAGCTGGCGCGGACGGTGAGGCTCTCGTCGAGCGGCTGCCAGCGCGCGCCGATCTTCGGCACGGTGGTCTTCTTGCTCTCGGTCATGAAGTTCTCATGGCGGAGGGCGGCGTTGACGCTGAGGTCGTGGATGCCGGGGGCCTTGCGGGCGACGGGCACGTTGAGCTCGGTGAACGCGCCCCAGACCTTGCGCTGGCCCTGGGTGATGGCGTTGGGCGAGCTGCCGATGAGGTCGCCGGTGGCGCCGTACGGGTCGGGATACTGGGCGAGCTGCTCCATGCGGTAGTCGGCGCCGAACGCGAAACCGACCGGGCCGGCCGGCAGGTCGGCGAGGCTGGCGTTGGAGATGACGGCGTTGACCGCGTTGAGCTTCGACTCGTTGAGGTCCTTGGTGTTGATCTTGGCGGCGCCGACGACCTTCTCGTTGTTCGGGATCGAGACCTTGTAGTATCCGAAAGGATTATACGGCTGGGTGGTGCCGAGGTAGTCGGCGCTGCCCGGCTGGAAGAACGAGTCGGCGGCGTTCATCAGGCGGTTGAACCGCGCCGCGGAGACGAGGGTGTTGCGCGAGGTGTCGCGGATCGACGAGTGGGTGTAGCCCGAGTCGAAGTTCCACTTGCCCGCGATGTTCTCACCCTTGATGCCGGCGGTGAGGAGGAGCGCGTCGGTCTGGTTGCGGAAGATGCGGTTGCCGAACTCCGCGAGGCGGGCGCGCGTGCCGCCGGTGATGTCCTGATTAAACGGGTTGAACGGGTTGTAGGCGCCGGCGGCGGCGACGCGCGTGCGGCCGTCGGGGCCGGGCAGCGGGTTGGTCGTGCGGGCCGGGATGACGAGCTCGGTGCCGGAGCCGGAGAAGTTGCCGGTGGCCGACGGGGCGAGCTGGTTCTCGGTGGCGGCGTTCTGGTAGTTCACGTCGACGTAACCGCGGATGTTGTCGGTGCCGAAGATCTTGCGATCGGCGTAGGCGAAGATGCCGCGGTTGTCGCGCTTCGGGTACGACATCGAGAACTCGTTGAAGTTGAACGTCGACGGGCGGCCGGTGCCGAAGCGGTACTGGGCGGCAGCGGTGGCGCCGTTGTTGGTCGAGGCGGCGGGGCTCGACGCGTAGACGTTAGCGGAAGTGCCGGCGGGCAGCGACGCGGCCGGGACGCCGGCGGCGAGCGCGACCGCGCGGGTGATCTGAAGGTTGAGCGGGCTGGCGTTGGAGCTCAGGAACGGCGGGATCGCCGAGAAGGAACGGTCGGCGTTGAAGATGGCGTTCTTCTTGTAGTAATTGAAGCCGACCATCGCGCTCGCGTTGGCGGTCTGGGCGCCGGTGATGACCGACGCGATGAACTCGCCGGAGTCCTTGTTGGTGGTATTGCCGTAATTCACCGAGACCTGCGTGCCGTCGAGGCCGCGCTTCATCTTGATGTTGACCACGCCGGCGACGGCGTCGGCGCCGTAAATGGCGGAAGCGCCATCCTTGAGCACCTCGATCGAGTCGACGGCGGCGAGCGGGATGGAGTTGAGGTCAACGAAGGCGGTGGTGCCGCCGTTGCCGACCGGGTAAGAGGCGACGCGGCGGCCGTTGATCAGCACGAGGGTGGCCTCGGCGCCGAGACCGCGGAGCGAGATCGAGGACGCGGCCGGGGTGAAGCCCGTCGCGTTGTTCGAAATGGGCACGGAACCGCCGTTCGAGACGGTGATCTTCTGGAGGAGCTCGGCCGTGTTGCTGAGGCCGGAGTCCTCGATGACCTTCTGGTCGATGCGGACGACCGGCGAGACACCGGCCGAGAAAGCTGTCTCGGTCGTCGGGATGTAGGATCCGGTGACGACGAATTTCTCCATCTTCTGCACCGGCTGGGAGGCCGCCGCCGACTGGGCGGTGGCAAGGGTGCTGGTCATGGCGGTCAACCCGCCAAGGGCGACGGCCGCTAGTAACTTCCGCGATCGGATGTTCATATCTTGGTTTGTTTGGTTTGGTTCTGGATCGCTGCCGGACCCGCACGAAGCGTCCCCGACACCGAGGGATGAACACTTGAACAAAACCGCGGGGCAAACGCTCCCGAAGAGTTACCGGAACCGGCCGTTATGAGGCAGATTAACAAAGATCATTAGGCAGGACTCCCTCCAGACTAACTCGCGCGAGGACCTCAACCGGTGCGCGCTTCCGAGACTGGGACATAACGCGCCAACGGCGCGTTGCAGCTTTCGGCCCGACCCCTTGCGCGTTGTCTGAGCTTTTGACCGCGGATGGCGCGGATGAGGCCGAACCAACCACGAATGCACACCAAGGAAACGAATGTAGGCGCGCCTGAATCGCTCCGCGGGCGAGCAACCACGGATGGACACGGATCAACACCGATGAGGAAAGCCCTACCCCTCTCCGATCTTCCCGGCCTTTTGTTCAAAGCCCCAATTCGTGACGCTCTCGCGACTCGCTCCGCGTTGTTCGCCCACGGAATTCACGGAAATCACGGATGGGACTTCAGCCGTCGGCGGACTAAAGGACGAAGGGACGTGCGCATGAGCCTGATGAGCTTGAGATGACGGGCGGTCGGACGCGTGGCGTGGGCTTCAACTTCAACCCTCAACTTCAACGCGTCCGCCGACGGCTGAAGTCCCATCCGTGATTTCCGTGATGGCATGAGGTTTTCCATCAAATGGATTCCGTGGGCGAACAACGCGGAGCGAGTCGCGAGAGCGTCACGAATTGGGGCTTTGAACAAAAGGCCGGGGAGTTCGGAGAGGGGGAGGGCTTTCCTCATCGGTGTTGATCCGTGTCCATCCGTGGTTGCTCGCCCGCGGAGCGATTCAGGCGCGCCTACATTCGTTTCCTTGG
>JBJTCH010000062.1:0-7604 GCA_046091745.1 Opitutaceae bacterium | reverse complement strand
TCCATGTTCGACTGCCCGGCGAGGATGAAAACATGCAGCGGTTTTTTCTCCGTCGCGACGGCCGGGCCGAATCCGAGAGCGGAGAGCGCGATGAAGGGAAGCAGGACTTTGAACGCTGTTTTCATGATTTGAGTGGGTGCTCTGGCGGGCTCAGGCCGCGGCCATGAATGCGGGGCCAAGGGCGCGGGCGGTCTTCAGCGGAAGGCCGAGGCCGGTTGCGGTTTCACCCCAAGCTTGGGGTAGTTGAAGCCGCTGGCACGGGGCTGGTAGTCGCCGACGATATCCACGCTGCGATCGGCGGTGATGGCGGACTCCATTTCAAGACACCAGGAGGCGGCGTTGATGATGAGCCGGCGCAGTCCGGCGTTCCGGAGGTCGGTCCCGCTGCCCATGGTGGAGTGAAACACGCGGGCCTGCTTGCCGTTGCTCGTCGGCCAGGACTTGACCCACGCGACGGGCAGCGGCTCCAACTTGGGATTCGGCGCGTCGTCGGGCTTGCGGCCCATCAGGGGCTGTCCCCAGACGAGAGCGGTGCAGTCGGCCGGGAGCACGGCGCCCTGCTTGTAGGTTCGATAAACGTCGGAGTCTCCCCAGATGTCGCTGACGCCGCGGAGAACAGGATGCTGCCGTTGTTCGGCGACGAGGATGCCGCGCGTGGAGTCGGCCTGCCACCGGCCGTGATGTCCCAGGAAGCTGCCGCCCAACACGTCCTCGCCCCAGCGCACCTGCTTGCCGTTGAGCTGGTAGGGGAGTGGACCGCGGAATCCGTGGTTGGCGGTGCGCAGCGCGATGAACGGCCGTCCGGAGTCCACATACTTCACGATCTGTCGTTGTTCCGCCATCGGGAGCGTGAGCAATCGGGTGAAGAACACCACCAAGTCCGCCGAGGCGAGATGCTCCAGGCCGGGGATATGGTGGGGCTTGAACTCGGCCTCCTTACCCTTCTCCGGATAGACCGGAAGAGTGGGGTCCACCTCGCCGTTCGCGTTCACGCCGAACAGCACCGTGCAGTCGAAGCCATGGTGCCGGCTCAGAATCCTGGCCAGCATCGGCATGGACTGCTCGCTGCGATACTCCTGGTCGGCGGCAATGAAGACGACATGCCTGCCCTTTCCCGGACCATCACCTCCGCGATAAATGAGCCATTGCGGACTTTCCGGCACGGGATGCGCGATGACCGGCGTGCAAACCAGCACGAGCAGGAAGGCGCGAATCATGGGCCAAGTCATCGACGGCCTCGCTCGATGCACGGAGTTGATGGGGTTGTCATGATCGTGCGGTTTCGCAGCCGCGCCTCCGCGAAAGCCTTTCCAGGCCAGGGCAACGTGCTCGCGCGCCCGGGGTGGCGATGGCCGCCAAGGGCGGCCGGTGCGAGCAGGGTCCCGGGGGTTCTCATCGGGTGACTAAAGCTTCGGCGAGCTTCGGCCGCTGGCTTTGGATTCCTCGAGCAGCGCCTTGAGTTCCTTCACCAACTCCGGGCGCTCGGCGTAGAGGTTCCGCGTTTCGCCCGGGTCTTCGTCGAGGTTGTAGAGATGGCCGGGGGCGTCCGGTGCGTTCTCGGGGAGGATGAAAGGCTTCAGGCCGGCATGGGTTTCGTAGCGGTTGCCGCCGGATCCACGGTGATCGAGATATTTCCATGGTCCGCGCCGGATGGAGAGCGTGCGCGCGCCGGCGAAAGCCTGGGTGAGCAGGTAGGGGCGGACGGGCGCGACGGCTTCGCCCCGCAGCACGGGCAGCAGGTTGAAGCTGTCCTCGGCGGCGTTGGCGGGGAGCGTGGCGTCGCTGACGGCGGCGAGGGTCGCCATCACGTCGGTGAGGCTGGTGAGTTGCCCGCTGGTGGTGCCCGGTTTCACCTGGCCGGGCCAGCGGACGAGGAACGGGACGCGATGTCCGCCTTCCCAACCGTCGCGCTTGATGCCGCGCCACGGTCGCGCGCCGTCGTGCCCGTGGTCCGCGCGCATGTGGATCACGCTGTCGACCTCCGGGCCGTTGTCGCTGGTGAAAAGGACGAGGGTTTGGTCGGCGACGCCGAGTTTTTCCAGCGTGCCGATCAACTCGCCGACCACCCAGTCGAGTTGGTGGATGAAATCCCCGTGCGGCCCGGCACCGGACTTTCCCTTGAACTGCGGCGCGGCGAAGGAGGGCAGATGCACGGCTTGCGCGGCGTGGTAGAGGAAGAAGGGTTTGCCCGGCGTCTCACGGACGTGCCGTTCCAGAAACTCACGGCTCTTCTTCAGGAAGACCAGGTCCACTTCCTCCATCGGAAAATCGGGGGCGATGAAACCGGGGCGGCAGTCGTTCGCGTACGGGTGCCGGGGCAGCTTTGACTTATCGAGCGGACCGGTGGGCGGCACCGGCACGCGATCCCCGTCGATGAAGGCGTAAATCCAATCGGTGGTGGGGCAGCACGCGGTGCCGAAGAAGGTATCAAACCCGTGGTCCAACGGTCCGCCCTCGACGCGGCGGTTGAAGTCGATGCGCGTCACCTCCTCCCGTTTTCCCGAGTGAACCGGTTCGCCCGCGTGGTCGCGAAAGGTCAGGCCCACGTGCCATTTACCGACCGCGGCGGTGGCATAGCCTTGCTTCCGCAGCATCGCCGGGAGCGTCAGCCGACCCGGGGCGATCAAGGAGGGTCCGCCGGCGCCTTGGAACACCGCGCCGCCATTCGGCACGCGAAACGCCATCTGGCCGGTCATCAAACTGTAGCGCGTGGGCGTGCAGACCGTGGCGGGACTGTGCGCGTCGGTGAAACGCATGCCTTCGCGCGCGAGACGGTCGAGATGCGGCGTGGCGACCTTCGAGTGGTCGTTGTAGCAGCGCACATCGCCGTATCCGAGGTCGTCGGCGAGGATGAGCAGGATGTTCGGCTGCCGGGCCGCGCCCGCGGACGCCAGCGCGGCGCAGCACGCGAGGACAAGGAGGGGCGACCGATTCATGACACGACGACGACCGCCTTCCCGAGGACATTCATCTTCGGCGTGAGGCCCAGACCGGGCGACGTGGACGCGGCCATGCGGCCGTTAACGCGCAGCGGCGCGCCATCGGCGATGCTCACCGGCCCGTAGCTGTTGAAGTCGGTGGTGGTGAAGAGGAACTCCGTGGGCGTGCTGTGCGCAAGATGCGCGATGGCGGCGGTGGCGATATCGCCGCCCCAGGAATCCTCCAGCGTCATGCCGATGCCCATGCTCACGCAGAGGTCTCGCGCCTGTTTGATCTTCGTGAGACCGCCGAGCTTGCTGATCTTGAGGTTCACCACGTCCATCGCGAAGTCGGCCTTGGCGCGGAGGAGGATGCCCAGGTCGTCGATGTTTTCATCCAGCACGAACGGGTGCGGGATTTGGCGGCGCACGGCGAGGCACTCCTCGTAGGTGAGGCAGGGTTGCTCGATGTACACATCCACGTCGCGCACGGCCTTGGCCACGCGCACGGCCTCGTGCTGCACCCAGCCGGTGTTCGCGTCGGCCACCAGCCGGTCGCCGGGCTGGAGCTTCGCGGCGACGGCGAGGATGCGCGCGATGTCCGTGTCCGGATCGCCGCCGACCTTGAGCTGGAAGCGGCGGTAGCCCTCCGCGCGATAGCCCGCGACCTTCGCGGCCATTCGCTCCGGCGACTCCTGCGAGATGGCGCGGTAGAGATGCACATCCTCGCCGTACCGGCCGCCGAGCAATTCGCACACCGGCATGCCGCTCGCCTGCCCGAGGATGTCCCAGCACGCGATGTCGATGCCGCTTTTCACGTAGGGATGGCCCTTCAGCGCGGCGTCCATCGTGCGATTGAGTTTCGCCAGCTGGCGCGGGTCTTCACCGATCAGATGCGGGCCGAGCTCGCGTAAACCCGCGCGCACGCCCTCGGCGTACGCCGGCAGATAGAACGGCCCGAGCGGACAAACCTCGCCGTGGCCGGCGAGCCCGGTGTCGGTCTCGACGCGCACGATGGTGCTGTCGAATACCGTGACGGACTTCCCGCCGCTCCACTTGTAGGTGGTCTCGTGCAACGGAAGTTCGACCCGGTAGGCGAGGATGCGTTTGATTTTCATGACGGCGTTCCGGATTGGCGCGGTTCAGGGCTGGGGAATCTCGTTCAAGGTGTAGTAGGCGCGGTCGTGGAGCAGCGGCTCGCCGTCGCGGGACCTCAGCGCGGGAAGGTGGAAGTCGTGGATGTGGCCTTGCACCAGGCCTACCACCCGCAGGCGCGCGCTCATGCCGTCGGACGCCACCTCGGCCGTGGTCACGGTCGGGCGCGTGTGATCCACCTCGGGGCTGCCGTAGCCCTGCTGGTAGATGTGCGTGTAGGTCTGGAGCCCGTAGCTCTGCGGGCGCGACGCGAGCGCGGCGTCCACGGGCCGCGTGAAGCGCACGATGAACCCGTCGGACTGCGCCCGGATGTCGAGACTCTCGAACGGCGTCCGGCCGGTCCAGTCGAGGCGCTGGAGCAGGTTGTCCTTCATGCCGCGCACGGGCCAGCCGCGGTTCGTGCCGCCGGCGATGAGTTGCCCGCGCGGCGTGAAATGCACCGCGAGGATGCCCGTGCCGAGGCCCTCGCGGAACGGGTAACACGCGCCCTGCCACACGCCGTTCACCCGCTCGGTCGTCACCCGCATGACGACGCTCAGCGAGTAGTCGCCGACGAACATCTGATTCTCAAACGGTCCGAATTTTCCGCCCGAGCGGTTCACCTCGAACGCGGAAATCGAGCGGCCCATCTTTTTGTAGGGAAACACCACGGCGTAGGGCACGAGCTCCTTCACGCGCTGGCGCTCGATTTCCATGCGCGACGGCGTGTTCGGCGTCACCGGCTCCGGTCCCATGTTCGGCGCGTACGGGTACCAGTTGAAGCTGACGGGGTGTCCCATGAAGCCGCCGGGCTTGAGATGCTTCAGCGAGCAGGCCCCGTTCCACGGCCCCTGGCTCTCGACGTAGAACATCTCCCCGTGCTCGTTCTCGCCCACGCCGAGCGGGCTGCGCAGGCCGCTGCACAACGGGATGGTCTTCCCGTCCGGCGTGATCTTCAGGGCCCAACCGCGGAAAAGTGCCTTCGAGTTGTACGATTCGGACAGGCCGAGCGCGACATAGAGGTTCCCCGCCGCGTCGAACTTCGAGCCGAGCGCGAACTCGTGGTAGTGCCCGAAGCCCCACTGGTCGCTCACGGTGTCGAAGCGGTCCGCGCGACCGTCGCCGTTCGTGTCCGTGATGCGGGTGACCTCCGTGGCGTGCGTGGCGTAGAACGCGCCGTCGCGATGCGCGAGCCCCAGCACTTCATCCAGTCCGCCGGCGAAGCGATGGACGGTCGGACGCGGGTGCTCATCCATCATGCCGCTCAGCAGGAGGATTTCCCCGCGCCGCGTGCCCACGGCGAGCCGTCCATCGGGCAGCGAAACGAAACTCCCCGCCTCCAGATACACGCCTTCCGGCACCGGGACGTCGACGATGCGGTAGTAAGCCGCCTCCCGTTCCGCCGTGCCCCAGGAATCGCCGAAACTCTCCGCCGCCGCGGCGGCGAGCGGGAGGAAGCACAGCGGGATGATCAAGCGGAGGTTCATGGCTTCGCGGCGGGATGGTATTCGATCCGCAGTTCCCCGTGCACCGGCAGCACCAATTCCCGCGCTTCACCGGCTTGGCGGACCAGCGGTGCGGAGGGCAGACGCACAAGGAGGTTTCGGCCGACGGCAAACTCGCGGGTGCCGCGTGGCTCGATGAGTTTGTCCGCCGCCACCCGGAAGTGCATCCCTGACGGGGGTGGGGTGGGGAACTTCAGTGTCCGTTCCAGGAACACTCGTCCCCCGGAGTCCCGGCGCTCGATGAAGAAATCCTCCACGGGAAAGCCCTCCATGGAATAGCGGAGCGTGGGGCGTTGTTGGGCGTCGAGCGTGTAGCCCGTGAACGCGTGGGGAGACGGGCGCGGCGTGGGGTCGAGGGCGGGCCAGGCGGCTTCCGACGACGCGAGCACCGCGAAAGCCGGGCCGGGCGGGAACGTGGTGGTGTCCTGGCCGAGGATGCGCGCCTGGCCCGAACCCTGGCCGCGCCAGAGGCCGGAGGCCTCGATGAACCCGCCGCTCCAGATCGATCCCAACCGCATCTGGCCCGCGTCAAAGGAGAGATTGATGCCGCCCGGATAACCCACGCCGAGCCCGCGCTTGCCGATGCCGGGGAACGCGCGCCGGATGATGACCGCCTCTTTCGACACTGAAATGACGAGCGGGTCCAACGCCAGGCCCTGCGGCTCACGCGCCTCGGGACCCCGTTCCAGATATTGCCAGAGCGCGTCGCGCTGCCTGCCGGGGTCGCCTCCGAGCACATCGGGCAACGGCGATTTCCCGTCCGGCCAAAAGCCCGGCATGATGGTGAGCGGCGAGAACCGCTGCGGCTGGGCGAGATAGTGGTGGAACCAGTTTTCCTCCAGCCGCTCGGTCATGGTCATCAAGTCCAGCGCCCGGATGGGAGAGGCGCTCTTCCCGCGGAACGTGTGGCAGGCGATGCAGTTCAACGCCTTGCCGCCGGCGAGTTCGCGTCCGATCTCGTGCGGTTTGTCGTCCTTGCCGACGCGCGTGAACTCGGCCGGCGGCAGGGTGTCCAGCTGCTTGAGCCAATCGGCGAGCGGTCCCGCGCCGGCCGCGCCAAACCTCGGCATCCGCGTGTTGAGATACGGCCGCGCCGACGCGCCGTTGACGATCACGTCGCGGAGCCAGTCGCGTTTGAGCTTTGCCCCGACGCCCGTGAGCGACGGGGGAAGGCGGCCCTGCTCGCCGAGGTTTTCATCCCGGCTGGTGAAGTAGGCGTTGCGAGGCGCGGGCACGCCGCCGAGTTCCCCGCGCTGGTGGCACGCCACGCAGTTCAAGCGGGTCAGTGATAGCTCGATGTTCTCCGCGGCATTCAACGGGGCGGCCGGCGAAGCCAGCGCGGCGCGCACCGCCGCGCGCTGTGTGTCCGATAGCGGATAATGCGGCCATGGCCCGGGCCGCGCTGACAGGCACCCTTGCTCGGGACGGACTCGCTCCAACGCGGCGAGGGTCGGCAGTGCCGCGGGGCCGCCGACCGTGTGGCACGCGTCGCAGCGGTGTTGGGTAAAAAGCACCTTGCCGCGCGCGGCGAGTTGCGGGTCGGGGCGGAAGACGGGCGGAGGCGCGGCCTGGTCACGCAGGAGGTAGCTCGCGATGTCCACCGCCTCGAAGTGGTCGAGCCGCGCGTCAGGCATCCGGCCGCCGGGTCGAACGGCCAGCGGGTCCTCGAGGAATTTCGCCAGGCTGGCGACGGAGTACTTTGCCGCCACCGGCCCGAGCGGCACCGAGTCGGCGAGCGGCTCCTCCGGCGAATGGCACGCGACACAACCGACGGCGTGGTACAGCTTGCGCCCCCGTTCCACGGCCGCGGGAGCGGGCGGCGTGAAGGTCGGCGCCGTGCCGCCGAGCGTGGCGAGGTAATGCGCGAGCGCGTCCGCCGTGGCCTCGCGTTCGGCCGCCGGCAAATGGCCGAGCACGTCGGGCATGGTGGTGCCGGGCTTGGTGGTGGCGGGGTTGGCGATGAACGCGCGCAGATGCGCGCCGTGCGCCCGCGCGCCGACCGTGGAGAGATCCGGGCCGGGCTTCGCCGCCAGGTCGGCGCGCGCCG
>JBJTCH010000061.1:0-4787 GCA_046091745.1 Opitutaceae bacterium | reverse complement strand
GCACCGCAGCTTTGCGGAAGTGCACCTCGCGAAGTCACGCCGCACCGGCCGGGAATTCGGCGCGGCGGTGCCGCACGTGTTCACCACCAGCCATCTGACGCACGCGGCGATCGAGAGCCGGCTCGCCGAGACGGCGGCCGGGAACGGTCTCGATGTGCGTTTATCGCCAGGAAAATCGATCGGGCTGCGGCTCGTGCCGACCGTCCGCGACCTGCATTTCGCGTGGGAGGAGACGGCCCAGCAACGGCTCGACGAGCAGAAGGAGAAGATGCGCGGCAGCGTCCGCGCGGCGCTGGCACATTGGGCCCGTTCCGTCGGCGAGGGTGCCGATTACACGGACAACACCCCCGCCCAATGCCTGCACCCGGTGGGGCATTGGTTCGAGATCCCCAACCTGATCAAGAACGGCACCCTCGCCGCCCTCCTCGCGGCGCGCCCGCAGCTCAAGGTGCTGCTCGCCCACAACATCGACACGCTAGGCGCCA
The DNA here is from genome assembly GCA_046091745.1 of Opitutaceae bacterium. Classification (GTDB taxonomy): domain Bacteria; phylum Verrucomicrobiota; class Verrucomicrobiia; order Opitutales; family Opitutaceae; genus ER46. Next base: position 4,302 of record JBJTCH010000061.1, on the reverse strand, counting down.
CCGCTGATCCCGGGCTGCTCGGCTGGTTTCTCAATTCCGGCGCCACGCTCGGCTGGGAAGTGATCCCGCGGCGCATCGAGGACCACGGTGGCGGCCTCGCGCGCGTCGACGGCCGGTTGCGCCTCGTCGAGGGCCTCGCCCTGCCCCGAGAGGAGGACGAATTCGCCCTCACCTATTACAGCACCAATACGTGCTGGATCGACATCGACCGTCTGCTCGCGCTGTTCGGACTCACGCGGGACGAACTTGCCGACGCCGGCCGCACCGCCGCCGCCGTGCGCGCGATGGCCGCCCGCGTGCCGACCTACGTCACCCTCAAGGACGTGAAAAAACGCTGGGGCCACGGCCAGGAGGACGTTTTTCCCGTCGCGCAATTCGAGAAACTCTGGGGCGACATGACCGCCGTGCCCGAGTGCCCGAGCGTCTTCGCGGCCGTGCCTCGTCAGCGCGGACAGCAGTTGAAGGATCAGGCGCAATTGGACGGATGGGCGCGCGACGGCTCGGCCCGCCTCGTGGAAACGCTCTGCGCTTGGTGACCTGACCCGGCCTCGGCCCCGCGCCCGGTGCGCTGGCGAAACGGGTAACAACACCCCAAATTCCGCGTCCATTCAAGATTGACCCCTTAACCATCGCCACCGCCGCGACCGACCGATGCCCACCATGAATTATTTCACCCGCACCGCCGTTCTGGCGTCCCTGCTGCTCTGCATCGCGCAACTCCAAGCCCAGGTAAGACCGACCAATCCGGTCGCACCCGTCGCGCCAGGCGGCGGCGGTAACGCCGGAGGCGGTGGCAACAACGCCGGCGGCGGAGCGGTGCTCCCGGGCGGCGGCGGAGCCGGCGGGCTGCTGCCAGGCGGCGGTGGCAACGCGATCACCCAGCCCACCATCATCGCCCCGGCCGGAGCGCTCGTAGGCGCGGCAACGAATGCCGCGGTCGTGCTCGGGCAGGCCGGACAGGCCGGAACCTCCGGCGTGACCTACCAATGGAGCATCACCGGAGGCCGGATCACCTCCGACGCCCGCCTCCAGGCCATCACCTTCGTCGCCGACGCCGCCGGCTCCGTCAGCCTCGCCGTCAACGTCGCCGTGTCCGGGACGACCTATATGCCGACCGCCTCGGTCGCGATGCTCTCGGCCGAGACCGCCGGCGCGATGACCACCAACGCCACGGTCGCCGCCAGCGCGACCAGCGTGACCGCGACCGTGCCCGAGGCGCAGAGCGGCGACCGCACCTTCCGTTGGACCACTTTGGGCGGCGCGCAGATCGTCAGCGGCCAAGGCACCAACTCGATCACCTACCGCCCGGGCACCGCCGGTCTGAAGGAAATCGTGTGCAACGTGAATCTGCAGAACGTCGTGACCATCCCCGTCCGCGCCTACGTGATGACGCTCGGCACCGGCGCGCCCGGCGCGCTCACCGTAAATTCCGGCAGCGGCGGCGGCTCCTATCCGGCCGGCTCGCGCATCGACATCATCGCCAACCCGCCGGCTCCGGGCCAGGTCTTCGACCGCTGGACGGGCGACGTTTCCGTGCTCGGCAACGGCGCCCAGCTGCCCCTGATCCCGCGCGCCACGATCACGGTGCCGAATGCCGCCGCCACGCTGACCGCGACCTACAAGGCGGCCCCCGTGTGGACGCCGACCGCGATCGCCAGTTTCAACCCGCAGACTCAGGCCGGCCCCACCAACACGACCACGACGGTCTCCACCACGCTCAGCTACCAGGTCCCCGCGAACGCCACCGGGCTGGTCTTCCTGCTCCATGAATCCGGCAGCACTTCCGCCGAATGGTTCGAGCGCCCCAATCAGCTGCTCTTCGCCCGCGAGCTGGTCGCCGCCGGCTACGGCGTGGCCGCGCTCAACAGCATCAACCGCACGGCCGGCACCTGGGCCGCCCCCGCCGTCCTCGCCAACAACCTCGACGCGCTCAACCACGCCGCGGCCATCGACCGCCTCGTGAGCCTCGGCGCCATCGCCGCGGGCAAGCCGGTTTTCTTCGCCGGACGCGGCGCCGGGGCCAACGCCGCCTCCCGTTACGCCGACCTCCTCGCCAGTGCCACGCCGGCCCGGCCCGTGAAGGGCAGCGTGATCTTCCTTTCGGCCGGCATCGACACCCTGTCCGTCACGTCGAAGGTCCCGCAGTTCTTCGCGCTCGCCTCCAACGACGACGCGCTGGGCGCCGCCGGCATCCAGGCCGCGCGCGACGCGAGCCAGCTCCTGCTCGGCCGCGGCGTCCCGACCGGCGTGGTCGCGACCACGGTATCCCCGCTCTATTCCGGCCGCCTGCGCTCCCTCGCGCTCACCGCGCCGTTCACCGCGGATGACGCCCAGGCCGTCTGGTCCGCGCTCAAGACCGCCAAGATCATCGACGACAACAGCTACCCGACCTCCACTCCCTCCGCCGCGACCGTCGGCGCCGCGCTGCCCGCGGCCTACAAGGCCCGCGCCACCGACATCGCCGCCGAGATCGCCGTTGCCGGCGCCGAGCGTGAGTTCTTCAGCGAGGGCAACAGCCGCGTGATCACCTTCCTCAACAACCGCGCGGCCGACGCCCCCGCCCCCACGCCCGGCCGGCTCGTGAATCTCTCGACCCGCGGCAACGTGGCCTTCCTCGGCGACGCCCTCACCGTCGGTTTCAACATCTCCGGTACCGCCCAGGCCACGCTCCTGATCCGTGGCATCGGTCCCGGCCTCGGCCGTTTCGGCGTCGACTCGGCCCTCACCGCTCCCCGCCTCGAGGTGAACCGCGCCGGCAACGCCACGGTGCTCGCCTCCAACGAGGGCTGGGACAAGCCGGGCAACGCCGCTACGCCGGCGCAGATCACCGCCGCGGCCGCCGGGGTCGGCGCGTTCGCGCTTACGAACGGTTCCGCCGACTCCGCCCTGCTCCTCCAGCTCAATCCCGGCACCTACACCGCCACGATTCGCGGTCTCGGAGGCGCCGTCGGCGAGGTGCTGGCCGAGGTCTACGACGTCAGCCGCAACGGCACACGCCTCACCAATCTCTCCACGCTTTCCCGGATCAACGCCGACGGCGATCTGCTCATCCCCGGCATCGTCATCGCGGGCAACAACCCGCGCTCCCTCGTGATCCGCGCCGTCTCGCAGGGTCTGCAGACGTTCGGCTTTGGCGCCGCCGACGTGCTCGGCGATCCGCGCCTGGTCGTCTACAGCGGCCAGAACGTCGTCACGAACAACAACAACTGGGCCCAGGCCGGCGTCACCACGCTGACCGCCGCGTTCCCCGCCGTCGGGGCTTTCCCGCTGACCAACGCCGCCGACTCCGCGCTGCTCGAGCCGCTCGCCGCCGGCAGCTATACCCTGCAGGCCGGAGCAACGCCGCTCAACGCCCAGCAGGCCGCCGCCGCCAACGCCCCCAGCCAGATCGGGGCGGTGCTCGTCGAGGTCTACGAGATTCCCTGAGCGGCACCGCGGTCCTCGCGGCTCACTTCAGTTCCGTCACGCGGGTCCGCTTCGTCGCCGCGTCGTTCTCGACCGACCACTGCGTCCGCTTTCCCGCGGCAAGGGTACGCGCCGCGCCACCCTCCGGCTCGAAGGCACCCACCCCCTGGGTGAGCTCCACGACGCAGAGGCCGAGCCCGATCTCCGTCATCCGCGCCTGCACCCGCAACGCCCCTTCGTCGATCGTCGCCACTCCAGCCGGCGTCACGACCGCGAAGACGGATCCCCGCGCGGCCAGCAGCCGCTTCACGGCCACCCGCGCCTCGCCGCGGATCAGCCGCAGCCGCGTGCGGGACACACTCGGCTCCGCCTTCCACTCGGTGGGCTTGAGCGCCGTCGAGAAGGGAGCCTGCAGCAGTTCCTCCACCTCCACCTCGGAATCCGGGCCAAGCTCGAGCGTGGCTCCGTTCGAAAACGTGAGCGTGGCCAGCGAACGGCGTCCGCTGCTCAGCCGGGAATCAACCCGTACCCGATCCTCGGCCTTCGCGGGTCGCACGACGTCTCCGGCGCGGATGGTCAGCTCGCCGGTGACGGCCGTGACCGTCAACTGACCGGGACGCGTGAGCACCGCCTCGGCACCGCAGATTGAGACCGGAACGGCGACCATCACCACCACCGCCGCCGCCAGCCAGGAACCTCCCGGAGTCGTTTTCATGGGTGCGGCGTAAGCGGCGCCAAGGGAGCCGCAAGCCTCTTTGCCGCCGTGCGCTTGCGCCTCCGCGAAGCCTCACCTTTCTGCCGGCCAAGCTGCGCCCCCCGTCACTCGCGCTCGCCCTCATCCTGGCGGCACCGTTGCTCGCCATGAACCACGCCGGCCGTCCCGAGGATCTGCGGCCG
>JBJTCH010000060.1:0-7562 GCA_046091745.1 Opitutaceae bacterium | reverse complement strand
CGCGGAAGGCCGCGCCGTACGGTGCGCCCTCCGCGGTTAGTCCCCATCGTCTAGCCTGGTCCAGGACACCACCCTTTCACGGTGAGAACCGGGGTTCGAATCCCCGTGGGGACGCCAGCGAAAGCCACCGAAAGGCGGCTGTTTTTGTCCCCACGGGGAGGAGAATCGCCGCTCCGGGCGGTGACCGCGGCGGCGCCGCGGCCCTTGGGTTCGACGACCGGAGCGAAGCGAAGGGAGAAGGGGCGACGCGCAGCGTCGAGTGCGCCGCACCGAGGGCCAACGGCCCGAGCCAATCCCCGTGGGGACGCCAGCCTTCGCCAAGCCTGCGGCTGGCAGGCCGAGGTAATCCGTCCGGGTAAAACGCCGGAGGCTGCCTTGGGGATGAGGATCGCCGCGGGGCTTTTCCTTGTGCTCAAGCCGCTGGCGTTGATTCGAGGCCGAGCAGCTCGATTTCCGGGGCGAGGTAGCCGGGGCGGACGGGTTCGTCGCGGAGGAGGTCGGTGCTGAGGTACTTCTTGTTGCTGTCGCAGAAGATGGTGGCGACGGTCGCTTCGGGGCCGAGTTCCTCCTGCACCTGCAGGGCGCCGAGAAAGTTCGCTCCGGAGGAGATGCCCACGGCCAGGCCGAGTCCGGCCGCGAGGCGCTGCGCCATCAGGATCGCGTCGCCATCGGGCACCGCCACCACGCGGTTGAGTTCGCGCAGCCGCACGATCGCGGGGATGAACTCGTCGGAGACTCCCTGGATGCGGTGGCGCCCCACCTTGTGGCCGGTGGAAAGGGTGGGGGACTCCGCCGGCTCCAAAGGATGGATACGCACCGCCGGATGCCGGGAGCGCAGGTGGCGGCCGACGCCCATCACGGTTCCCCCGGTGCCGACGCCCGCGACGAACGCGTCGGGTTTGCGGCCGAGCGCGGCCAATTGGGTCCAGATCTCCGGTCCGGTGGTCAGGGCATGCGCCTCGACGTTGTCCTCGTTGGCGAATTGCCGCGGGAGAAACACCTCGGGCCTCCGCGCCGCCTGCTCCTCGGTCATGCGGATCGCCCCGAGGAAGCCGCCCTCGTCGGGTGAAACGGGTCGCACTTCCGCGCCGAGGCTGCGGATCAGCAGCACCCGTTCGCGGCTCATCCAGTCGGGCATGAAGATGGTGACGCGGCAGCCCAGGGCGCGTCCGGCCGCGGCGAAGGCGATGCCGGTGTTCCCGCTGGTCGCCTCGAGGATGTGCCGCCCGGGAGCGAGTTCCCCGCGCTCGCACGCGCGGCGGAGGATGTGCAGCGCCATGCGGTCCTTGATGCTGCCGGTGAGGTTGTAGCTCTCGAGCTTGGCGTGGATGACGCGCTCGCGGCCGCGGAAACGGAAACGCACCCCGATGAGCGGCGTGCGCCCCACGAGGCGGGCGAGGGCGTCGAGCCGGGAGGCGAGTTCGGGAGCGAGGGTCGGCATGGCGGGGAAACGGAGGCCGGCCTCAGATTGTCTCCGGCGTGAGACCGGCGGCGCGCAACGCCGCCATGACCTCGGCCACATGCGCCGCACCCCGGGTCTGCAGCACCAGCTCGACCTCGACGTGCTGCGCCGAGAGCGAGGAGAACGCGCGCTGGTGGTGCACCTCCTCGATGTTGGCTCCGGCGCGCGCCACCGTGCCGGTGATGAGCGCGAGCGATCCCGGGACGTCGCGGGCGCCGACGCGGAGCCGCACCAGCCGCCCGGCCTTCACCATCCCACGGCCGATGATCGAAGAGAGCAGCAAGGGGTCGCTGTTGCCTCCGCAGAGCACCAACCCCCCGCGCCGCCCGCGAAAACGCGCCGGCTCCGCGAGCAATGCCGCGAGGCCGGCCGCGCCCGCGCCTTCGACAAGAGTCTTCTCCACCTCCAGGAGCAGCACGATCGCCTGCTCCAGATGACCTTCGTCGACGAGGACGACGTCGGAGACCAAGCGCGAAATCAGCTCGCGGGTGATCGTCCCCGGGCGACCCACGGCCATGCCGTCGGCCAACGTGCTTTCGCCCTGCGGGAGTGAGGCTCCCTTCACGGCGTTGTACATCGCCGGGAAGCGGCGCGCCTGCACGCCGATCACCTCCAATTCGGGCCGCAGGGCCCTCGCCGCCGCGGCGACCCCGCTGATCAGGCCTCCGCCGCCGACCGAGATGACGAGGGTTTCCAGGGACGGCACCGCGGAGAGCATCTCGAGGGCGAGCGTACCTTGGCCGGCGATGACCGCCGGATCGTCGTACGGATGCACAAAGACGAGGCCGCGTTCCCGGGCCAGCGCGTGGGCGTGCTCGCTGGCCGCCTCGAGGGTTTCCCCGTGGGTCACCACCTCCGCGCCGAAACCGCGTGTGCGCTCCACCTTCACCGCCGAGGTATGCCGCGGCATCACGATCACCGCGGGAATGCCGAGCCGCTGGCCGTGGTATGCCACGCCCTGCGCATGGTTGCCGGCGCTCATCGCCACCACGCCGCGCCGGCGCTCGTCCGGGGTCAGCAGCGACAGACGGTTGCAGGCGCCGCGCTCCTTGAACGACGCCGTGAACTGCAGGTTCTCGAACTTGAGGTGAACCTCCGCCCCGGTGATTTCGCTCAGGGTACGCGAGAGCACGCACGGTGTTTCCAGCACGTGGCCGCGGATGAGTTCGGCGGCGCGACGGATTTCAGCGAGGCCCGGTGTCATTCGAAGGAGCGTCGATGGTTTTCCGAGGGATTCAACCATGCGGCTCGTTTATGCCGCGGGATTTCGATCGATCCCGAGGGTGAACCCGATTTCCGCCCCCGTGACGCCTCGAAAAGCGTGCTTCACGACGGTTTGCAGCAGCTTTCCCAGATCGGCCAACCCGAGCGCCTCGGTTTCCGCATTCAGCGGAAAGCGCTCGCCTCCCGGATAGACCACAAAGCGTCTGGCCGGCGCCAGGTCGGCGCACGCGTGGTGGAAGCCCCTTTCCAGTTTCGGCGCCGAGCTGCGTTTGATTTCCACCGCCCAGAGCGCGCCGCCGGGGAGGGCGAGTACGAGGTCGATCTCCGCGCCGCCGGACGTCCGGTAATAATAGGCGCCGGTGCCGCGCGGAGCCTGCAGGAGTAGGGACTCGATGACGAAGCTCTCCCAACTTGGCCCGACGACCGGGTGGCCGAGCAACTGCTCCTTATTTTCGAGGCCGAGCAACGCGTGAGCGACCCCGCTGTCGCGCACGAAAACCTTCGGCGCTTTCACGAGGCGTTTGCCGGTGTTGCGGTGCCAGGCGGGGAGTCGGCGCACCAACATGAGATCCACCAGCAGATCCAGGTAACGCGCCACCGTCTTGCCGTCCACGCCCAGTCCCTGCGCCAGCGCCGCCGCGTTGTGCAGGCCCGCCTGATGATGCGCGAGCATCGTCCAGAAGCGCCGCAGGGTCTCGGCCGGGATGCGGGAACCGAACTGCGGCACGTCGCGCTCGAGGTAGGTTCGGATGAAGTCCTCCCGCCATTCCAGGCTGAGTCGGTCGCTCGCCGCCAGAAAGCTGGAGGGAAAGCCGCCTCGCACCCAAAGGCGGTCCCCTTTTTCGCGGCCGATTTCCGTCACATCAAAAGGCGCCAGCTCGAGGTAGGATATTCTTCCCGCCAAGCTCTCGCCCGATTGCCGCAGCAACTCGACCGAAGCCGAACCGAGGAGGAGGAAGCGGCCGCTTTTCCTCCCGCGGCGCCGTCCTTGGTCGATCAGGCCGCGCAGAGTCTGGAAAATCTCCGGTGCACGATGCACCTCATCCAGAATGACCAGTTTCTCCTCGTGCTCGGTGAGGTAGCGCTCGGGGTCGGCAAGTCGCGCGCGATCGGCCGGTGACTCCAGATCCAGATAAAGCGAGGGACGGCCCTCGGCGATCTCCAGGGCCAGCGTGGTCTTCCCCACCTGCCGCGGCCCGAGCAGTCCGACCGCGGGGCTGTTCTCGATGGCCGTGGAGAGTTTTTCGCGGATACGCCGCTTGATCATCCATGCAGATATGGAGGCAGAATCCATATATGCAAGGTTAACCAAGCGACCTTGCGGGCGCCTGTTTTGCCTCAGGGCCGGCGCGGCAGGCGGGCGTCGAGCTCGGATAGCTTGAACCGCACGCTGACGATGTAGGCCTGCTCTCCCTCGGTCCAATGACCGTAGGTCGTCGTCACGAACGTGCCATCGGGCAGGAGCTCCACGCCGGGGTAGCAGCAATCGGCTCCCTTGGTGTTGTCCATGATCCGCACGCGATACTGGCCCTCGCGGCCCTGCCGGATGTCCTCGTAGCGACCGACCCAGCCGACCCAGTCGCCCTTCGTCGGGCTCTCGTGGGTGGTGTCGCGGAAACTGATGAACAGCCGCCCGTCGGGCGCGTACTTGGCGACGTGGCGGTCGCCGGTCAGCGCGGCCGGCAGTTCGCGCGGCTCGCTCCAGGTGAGGCCCTCGTCGTTGGAAACGATCACGTACGAGTTGTACCGCCGCGAATTCTCGCGGAGCAGGACGGCGATCTGCTTGCCGTCGGGCGAGCGCAGCGCGCCGGGTTCGCACAGGTTCGCGTCGGGCAGCGACGCGATGGGGGCGGGCGTGCTCCAGGTGAGACCGCCGTCGTGGGAGAGCGAGGTGTACACCCAGAAGCGCCAGGGTTTCGCCGCCGGCGAGGTGTGGGTGCTGCCGGGGCTCTTCATCCGGTACTTCTCCTCCGAGCCGCCGCGGATGAAACGACCGTCGTCGTGGAAAAACGCGAGGTAGTGCCCGGGGCCGGTACGGAGGTCGATCACCGTCGACATGGTGACTACGCCGCCGAAATCACCGATCGGCTTCAGGTCGCCCCACGTCGCGCCGTCGTCCTCAGTTACCGCCATCCGGATCGGGTAAAGGCCGCTGAACATGATGATGCGCCGGCGGCCGGCCGCGTCGACGACACGGTGCAACGTCGGGACCTCAAGGGAGGTTTCCCAGGAGCGCGGCGTGGGCAGCCGGGGGCTCCACGTGAGCCCGCCGTCGGTGCTGCGCTTGTAGACGATTTGCCCGCGGCCGTGACCCTTGGGGTAGACGATGAGCATCGTCCGGTTGTCCTCGAGCAGCACGGTCGTCGGGTGTCCGAGGTACTGGCCTCGTTCGCGGTCGACGATCACCTGGCGATCGCGGTCGGCGCTGAAGTCGACGATCGGGATCGTGTAGCCGGGCGGCAGCGTGGAGCGGAGCTTGGTCGCGGGGGCGACGCGGGTGTCGCGCTTCTGCGCGGGCGTCTGCTGGGCGAACGCGGCTGGCAGCGCGATCAAGGCGAGCGTGGCGAGCAGGGCGGAGGAGGGGCGCATGGGGAAACAGTGGTGCGGCCGGCGGTCGTTCACTTGCCCGTGAACGGACGGCGGGTGGCCTTTTCCTCGCTCGGGAAATCGGTTGGCACCGGGATGGTCACCTTGCCGGTCGCGGCCCACTCGACGCCACGGAGGAACGTGGTGATGAAACCGACGCCCTCGAAGGAGTAGTCCTCATGCCCGAGGATGGTGTGGAAGACGCGGCCCTTGCCGTGCTCGATCACCATCAGCGCCGGCTCATGGCGGTTGGTGCCCTTGAACTCGGGTGACGAGAAAGCCGTGGCGAGCACGGTCATGTTCTCGGCGGGCCCACGCAGGCGATCGTAGCACTCGTCCTGCGTGTGGCGCCAGCGGCGCGGGAGGCCGCGCATGATGGGATGATCGGCGGCGCGCGTCTCGATCACGAACTCGTGCTGCGGGCCGTGGGAGCCGCCATTGCCGGGCGAGGTGTCGCGCACCAGCTTGCCGGCCGCGTCGTGATAAACGTACGGCCCGTCCTTCTCGTTGCGTCCGCCCCAGCCGCCGAGACCGATCATGCGGTTGTAGGCCGGCCACGCGGGGAACGAGTTGTTCGCCGCGTGCACCGAGACGAAGCCGCCGCCGCGCGCGACGAAGTCCTCGAACGCCTGCCGCGTCGCCGCGGGCCAGTCGGCCGCCTTCCAGCCGAAGTTGGAGATGACGACGTCGTGCTGGGAAAAGTTCGGTGTGAACTCCGGGTCGGCCTTCGGCTCGGGCAGGTTCTCGGAGGCTCCGCCTCCCGCCGCGGGATACTGGCCGAGCCATTTTTCGCCCTTCCACGCGAAGCGCGTGCGGGCGACCGACACCTCGAATTTTCCGGTGGCCTCGAGGTAGGCCTTCATCATGGCCGTCGATTTGGGCCAGACGGTGTGGTTGTTCTGACCATCAACGATGAGCACGCGGATCTTCGCGGGCGCGGCGGTGGCGGCGCCGGTCACAAGCAAGGCAAGGCCGAGGAAAAGCAGGGCGGGGTTTTTCATGCTGGGCGCGGAGCTTGCGGCGCCGCCGATGCGAGGCAATCCCGCGGCGTGGTCGGCGGATGGCCCGTGCCCGACCTCACTTTTTCCCGGTATCGCTCAGTGACCAGGCGCCGACCGGTTTGCTGCGGAGGCGGCCGATGGTCTCGAGGCGGGCCGGTTGGCAGCGTTGCGGGGGCAGGCCGGCGAGGATGCTCTCGAGGTCGTCGACGACCATCCGGCCGATGAGCGGCTGGATCTCCGGCACGCTGCCGCAGCGGTGCGCCTGCACGAGGGTGTTGGGCGTGTCGCGGCCGGCCTCGTCGGGCGGGATGGGCTCGGTCGGCCAGACGTCGATGCCGGCGCGGATGTGGCCGGAGCGCGCGGCGGCGAGCAGGGCGGGGAAGTCGACGATCTCCGCGCGGCTGGCGAGAATCACCACGCTGCCCTTCCGCATCCGTGCGAAGTGCGCGGCGCCGATCCGGCCGGTGTTGTCGCTCGTGTTGGCCGCGAGGAGGAAGACCACCCGCGCGCGGTCGAAGCATTCATCGAGCGTCGCCGGGGTAAGGTCCTGGTCGCGCAGCACCGACGGGTGGATCCAGGGGTCGTGCACCAGGATCTCGCGCGTGAACGGGCGGAGCAGCGGCACGATCGCGCGGCCGAGGTTACCATGGCCGATGAGCGCGAGTGGTTTTCCGTGGAGCAGGAACGAATCGTGGTTGTCTCCCTTGAACTCGCGCCGCGCGCGCACGGCGGCGTCGGCCTCGTGCATGCGGCGGGCCAGCGAGATCGCCATGCCGAGCGCCATCTCGGCGACGGGCCGCGCGTAGACCGGCGCGGTGGAGAGCACCGGGATGCCGCGGCGGTGGCACTCGGCGTAGTCGATGTTGGGCAGGAAATTGCTCTCGACGTTAAACACGGCCCGCAGGCGCGGCGCGCGGTCGAGCCGGTCCTTGCCGAGCGGTGACTGGCCGATCAGCGCAATCGCGTCCGGCAGGTGCGCGTCGAGGTGCGCGGGATCGGCGGGTGCGCCGTCGTGCCAGAGCACGCGGCCGAGGCGCTCGAGGCGCGTGCGGTCCTCCGCCTCGAAGATGCGGTCGAGACGCCGCGGGAACGGATCGAGCAGGATGACGCCGTCGGCGTTGGCCATGACGGCAGACCAAGCGCGGCGGGCGCCGGGCGCAATCCCCGCGCGTTCAGACGCGGTAGTAGCCGCGGAACCACTCGACGAAGCGACGCAGGCCTTCCTCGAGCGGAACCTTGGGCTCGAAGCCGACTTCCCGCCGGATGCGGGTGAGGTCGGCGCAGGTCTC
>JBJTCH010000059.1:0-12389 GCA_046091745.1 Opitutaceae bacterium | reverse complement strand
AACGGGCGTCGGCGCAACCGCGTGCGAAGCGCCTGGCGCGGTGAAGCCGCGACCAATGGGGAGTGGGGAACACGGAGGGCACAAGGGCCCGATCCGAGTTCACAGGATCCGATCCGCCGAAGATCCGGAGGTGCGCCGGGGAACCACCAAACACACGAAACGCACGAAACCAGGCGGGGTGGCCCAAGGAAGGCACGGAATCAGGAAAACCGTTTAAAGTACGGCCGATGCAGCCGCGGCTTTTCACCCGCCTCGGCCGAAGGCATGACCGAAACGCTCCACGTTTTTGACCGCGGATTTCGGCGGTCGCGCCGGCGGCTCAGCGCAGCAGTCCGCCGAGGCCCGCGCGGGTGATGATCTGCCAGAGGTTGGTCGTGACGCCGGAGGCCGTGCCGCCGACGGTGAACGCATCCCCCATCACCGCGTAACCCTTGTCGTCGAGCTGCCCCGAGAGCACGCGCGCTTCGTTGAGCAGCTGCTGCAGGTAGCCTTTGCCGGCGAGGCGGAACTCGAATTGCAGCGGCCACTGCTCAAAGCCTTTGCCCGCGACGTGCGTCACGCGGCCCTTGCCGGTGAGGCGGGTCGTCGGCGAAAGGAACTCGATGGTGTTCACGTTGAGGTTCAGCGCCGCGTCGCGCTCCACCTTCACCGTGAGGCCGTCGAACTTCATTTCCTCCAACTCACGGCCGAGCTGGCTCACGCCGCCCGCCGCGGCGGCCACGCGCTGCCCGCCGCCCGCCAGCGCGCCGGCGAGTCCGATCAGCGCCGTGGCGGTGCTCACCGTCTCGCCCTTGCGGCCGAGCGCGCGGAGCACGCCCTTGCTCCCGGTGACCTCGAAGCTGCCATAGGTGCGCTCAAGCAGGTTGCCGACGTCGGTCCCGTTGCCGGCGAGCTTGGCCGCGATCTTCACGGTCGTTTCCAGCATGGGTTTCTCCTGCGGCGCCGCGGCACGCAGCAGTTCGCCCACGTCGATGCCGGTAACATCGACGAGTCCCGTGAGCGCGTAAGGTTGCGGCTGCACCGCGTTGAAGGTGATCGCCGTGGCGAGCTTGAAGGGCTTGTCGCGGAAGCTGCCTTCCAGGCCGTCGAGGGAAAGTCGCGACTCCGTGATCGTCGCGGCGCCCTTGATCGCGCGAATGGTGTAATCCTTGCCGTAGAGCACGCGCTTCAGGTCGACCTCGGCGCGTCCGGTGAACCCGGACCAGAAGGGTTTCGTGTCACGCGCGGGGCCGGCCGGTTTGCCGGGCCCAGGAGCGGCCGGGGCGTTGCGGCCGCCGGGGGCGGGTGCGCTGCCGGGGCGGTTCGGACCGGAGGTCGGAGGCGGAGGGGTTTCACCGGCGGGCGCCAGGGCGGAAAGAGCCTGCAGATCATCCACCACGAGATTCGCGCTCGTGAGGCGGCCGTTGAACGTGAGCGCCTTCTTGTCCGCGTCGCGGCCGAAGCTGCCGTCAAGGAGCAGGTCCGACTTTCGTCCGCCCGCGGTGACGGTGAGCGGGGCTTTGAGGCTGCCGTCGCCGTTTTCCTTCAAAGTCGCGGTGAGTGACATTTCCACGTCGCCGAGTTCCCGCGGCGCGGTGCGGGTGGCGAGCGCCCGGGCGGACACCACCGCGGTGGCGCGGAGGTTCTTGTCCGCCGCGACCTCGAAGGTTGCCGCGACGCGGCCGCGACCGAGATTCGCCAAACCGGCGAGCGCGGGTTGGCGCAGGAGCGCGCCGGCGTCGGCCTCCAATTTCCCTTTGGCGGAAAGCGCCGGCGGTTTCGCCGCGGTCTTGAGTTCCCCCGTGGCCTTGAGGTTGAGCAACGGGGTTTCGCCCTGTCGCACGTCGAGGGTGGCGATGTCATAGGAGAGCACACCCTGCCGCAGCTGCGCCGAGAGCGCGGCGGTGAGATCAGTGCCCTGGACCAGGGCCTTGCCGTCGAGGCTTGCGGTCACTCCCCGCAGCACCAGCGGCTCGGTGGTGCGCAGCGCCACATCCTCCTTCGAGCGTAACGTGACTTCGAGTGCCGTGCCGGCGAACTCCCCGGCAAGTTTCGAACCCGCGACATAGGGCTCGGCCCAGGCGAGCGGCACGGCGCCCACGCGCACGCGAACGGCCGGGGCATCCGCCTTTTCCGTGGAGATCGCGCCGGACTTGGTCTCCGCGCGCAGGCCTTGGAGCAGTTCAACGGCGGCGAGGAGCCGATCACCGTCGCGATTTATCACCGCCTTCGCCTGGGTGAGCTGCAGCGTGTCGGCCTCGTGCCGGCCATCCGCCTGCAGGTCGACGGTCAGCGGGCCGGGATCGAACGCGAGGAAGGGCTTCGCGAGCGTCACGAGCTTCGCCTGCAATTTCGCCCCGAAGCGCGCGGCGGGTTTCGCGCCGAGCCCGGTTACATCCGCGCTCGCCTCGCCGGACAAGCTATCGCCGGTCGTCATCGAAAGTTTCAGGTCCGCCAGCCGCGCGATCAGGCGGGTCGGAGTGTAGTCGACGGCGGGGGCGACCGAGAGGGTGACCTGGTCGAGCAGCGTCTTGCCGTTCCCGTCCCGCACGGTCAGGCCGGCGAGCGTCAGCGGGGTCGCGGAGCGCAGGCGCACGCGGCTGCCGTCGGGCTCGCCCTCGATCGCGAGGGCAACGGAGAGCGTGCCGCCCTCGATTTTCATCGGGGCGAGTGCAGGCTGCGCCCAGGCGACCGGTACCGCCTCGAGGGTCAGCCGCGCCGCCTCGGCACCCGGGTTCGGGAGCGACACCTGGCGATCCGTGAGCCGGTAGATTGCTTTCTGCAGGAGCTTGATCCCCGCGAACGTCCGGCCGCTGGCGTCGGCGAAGTCGACCGAGAACGCGCGGATTTCCGCGACCCCGTCGGCGACCGCGCCGTCGAAGCTGGATTTGACGCCGATCGCGCCAATCGCCCCGAGGGCGGGAGAGAGCTTGCCGAGTTCGGCGACGCGCGCCTCGAGGTTGCCATTCGCCGCGGCCGCGCCCGACGCCGGCTTCACCGAGTACTTGCCCCGACCCGAGGCCGCCACCTCCGGCAGCCCGAAGCCGGCGAGCAACGCGGCGAGTTGATCGCTGCGCAGAGCGATCTCCCAATCGCCCGTCACTTCCCGTGCCGCGGCGGTGAAGCGTGCCTGAGTCGAGACCAAGGGCTCGCTCTTGCCGTTTCTGAGCAAGGAAACCGCGGCCGCGTAGTCCTCGTTCCCGCCAGCTCCGCGGGCCACGCGGCCGGTGAGCTTCACGGCGTCGGCGGGAATGCCCGCGCCCTTCGCGGCGGCCTCCATCTCGAGGTCGGCGGCCTCGATGGCGCGCCCCGGGTTGATCGTGACCGCGAGCGATCCGGAGGATTTCACGGTGGTGACGGCGGCGTCCTTTCGCGCGTCGTTGTAGTCGATCTTCCATTCCACGCGCCCCTTGGTCCCGGTCTTCAGATCCGCGCCCCGGAGCTCAAAGTTGGTCCGCTGTCCGTCGGGCAGCAGGGCGTTTCCGGTGGCGGAGAGACGTCCGACCCGCAGATCGACCGGTAGCTGGGCCGCCTTCAGCAAGCCCTCGAAGTCGGCGGGTTTTTCCTCGGCGGACCGGGCCGCCTGCCCGGATTTCGCCGCGGCCGGCTGTTCCTTGGCGGAGGCTTTGCCGGAGTCGGCGCGGTTTGCGCCAACGGTGGTGCCGGACTTGCCCGGTGCCGTGGCCGGGGCGGGGCGCAGATCGACGGCGATGCCCTTCACGTCGATTTCGTCCACGTCGATCTTCCCGCCCGAAAGGTAAGCCCACGCCGAGTAGCGGGCGGAGACTTCGCCGACCTCGAGGGCGAGGCCGGGCTGCTTCAGCTTCACCCCGCGGACCGTGGCCGAGGAGAATCCGGCTGCGACCTCGCCGACCTCAAGATTCAAGTCGGGCTGGCCCGCGAGGGCCTTGCGCACGGCCCAGGTCTGGAAACCCGAGCTGAGCGCGACCGCGCCGGCGATGACGACCAGCGCGAGCAATGAACCGAGGGCGATGACGACGATCTTCGCGGCTTTCATGATGAAACTGACACCAGTCCTCCCAACGGGTTGCCGCGACAAGTGAAAATCCCGAGGCACCGCCGTCGGCTGGATTATCCCGGCCCCACGGTTTGGATCCGCCCCCCTTTTTCGGGCAGCAGTTTGGCGGAAGCCCCCGCGAGGCTTACGTCACTTGCCCGAGGCGGGAACCTGCCACGGCACGGCGCCCCCGCGCTGGATGTGCAGCGCGAGGCGGGATTGCAGCTCCCGTGCGACGCGTTGGTTCTGCGCGAAGAGGTTGTTCTTCTCCTGCGGGTCCTCGCGGAGGTTGTACAACTCCAGCGGGGAATAGGGCGTGTTCTGCACGACCTTCCAATCCCCGCGGACGAGCGCGTGGTAGTCCTTGCCGCCATAGGCTGGTCCGCCCTCGCGCCGCACAAAGTATAGTTCGCGTTCGGCGGACGCCGGCGCCGCCCCGCGCAGGATCGGCAGGAGGCTGACCGCGTCCGTGCCCGGCGGCACGGGCCGGCCGGCCGCGTCAAGGCAGGTCGCGAAGAGGTCAAAAAGCAGGCCGGCGTAGGCGCTTTCCGAGCCGGGCTTCACCACCCCCGGCCAGCGCACGATGAAGGGTACGCGCAGCCCGCCGTCGTAGTGGCTCTGTTTTCCGTCGCGCCACGGGTCGTTGTTGTTCGCGTGCGGCAGCGAGCCGCCGTTGTCGGAACTGAACGCGACCAGCGTGTTCCCCTCGAGGGCGGTTGCGCGGAGCGTCGCCAGCACGCGTCCGATGCCTTCGTCCATGTGCTCCACCAGCGCCACGGTGGCGGCGCGCGCGGCCGATAGACCGGGGTCGCGCGCCTTCACGCGGGCCAGAGCCTCGGCGGGTGGCTCGATCGGCGAATGCGGGGCGTTGTAGGCGAGGTAGAGGAAGAACGGTTTGCCGTCGGACGCGCGGGCCCGGAGATGGTCGCAGGCCCAATCGGTGAAAAGGTCGGTGGCGTGCCCGGCCGGGTTGATCACCTCGCGGTTGCGGCGGAGGTAATTGTTCCCGTGCCGCAGGTGCGTCGTGTAGCTGTCCATCATGTCGCCGAGAAAACCGTGGAAGAAGTCGAAGCCGCGGTCGTTCGGGACATTCGGCGCCTCGAGCCCGAGGTGCCACTTGCCGATGATCGCCGTGTGGTAACCGGCCGGCCGGAGCAGGTCGCCGATCGTGGGGACGCCGGGGGCGAGATAGCCCCAAGAGTTGGCGGGCGCGGTGCGGATCACGCCGGGCACGCCCACTCGGTCGGGAAAACGTCCGGTGAGCAGCGCGGCCCGCGAGGGCGAGCATACGGTGCAATTGGCCCGCATGCCGGTGAAGCGCGCGCCCTCGGCGGCGAGGCGGTCAAGGTTCGGCGTGCGCACGTCCGCGCCGCGGCGGAATGAGCTGACGTCCCCGTAGCCGAGGTCGTCGGCGAGGATGAGGATGAAGTTCGGTGGCTGGGCGGCGACCGGTAGAGAAAGGAGAGCGACGAGGCTGAGCAGGGTGGAGAGACGCATGGGGAAAATCGTCGAGGGTGAGGAAGGGGCCGCGTTCAGGCGGCGGGTTCGGGAAATTCCGCGATGCCGGGATGGGCGGCATTGGCGGCGGCGTAAGGCAGGGCGCGGCGCACAGCCGTGTCGAGCGTGCCGCCCCGCTGGTACAGCTCGGCGAGCACGCAGGCGAAAAGCACGTCACCTGAACCGGTGGGTGAAACCTCGGTGACCTTCGGTGGCAGGAAAGTCCGTTCGCCCGCGGCGTCGCGCACGCGGACCGGCGCGGGGCCGTCGGTCACGATCCAGCGGGTCGGGCCGTTGAAGCCGCCGGAGCGGACTTTCTCCGGGAGGCCCGCGAACTCCTGCGCGTTGATTTTCACGAGATCCGGACGAAGGGCCGCGAGATCGGCCAGGGCCGGGCCGTAGGTATCGACCGCGAGCAGCCCGCGGCGGGCCCAGCGGGCGAGTGCGTCGCGCAACGGCGCCAGCGCGGGTGTCGCCCAACCCGGAAGGCTGCCGCACACGGCGAGCACGGTGCCGGCGGGTTGCGCGTCGAGGTACTCCGCGCAGGCGGCGGCCGCCGCCGCGTCGGGCGGGACGTCCGGCCCGAGAAACGTTGTTTCCGGCCGGTCGGGAGCGCGGACCACGGTCCCGGCCCGCGTGGCGCCGGTCGTGCGGAAGACCCGGTGGTGGAAACCGCGGGCTTGGAGCCACGCCTCGCATTCGGCGCCGGTGGCGCCGCCCGCGAAGCAGAGCGCGGTGTGGGGTGCGCCGAGGCGCCGGAGCATCCGCGCGACGTTGATGCCCTTGCCGCCGACCTGGAACGATTCGGCGCGGGCGCGTTGCGTGCGGCCGGGCTCCCAGGTTTCGAAGTCTAGGGTGCGCTCCGCGAGCAGGTTGCCGGTGAGCGTGAGGATCAGCGGGGTGGGGGCGGCGGTCATCGGTGGTCGCGTTGGGCGCGGTAAAACACGTGGTTCACCAGGAAGCCGAGGCCGAAGACGCCGCTCAGCGTGCGGATGTTGCGCATGGCGCCGAAAACCATCGTGAGCGGGCTCGCGCGCGGTTCACGCACGCGCAGGAGCAACGCGCACCCGAGCAGGGCCAGCACCGGTTGCACGAGGAAGCACACATGGTGCACCGCGAACGCGTCGGACCAGCGTGCGAGCGCCCACGTGAGGACGAGACCGCCGGTGACGGGCGCGATCGCCGCGACCAAAGAGGTGATGGCGAGGTTGAGCCCGATGGCCAGGTTGCGGGCCTCGAGGGGCAGCAGGCGCAGCAGCAGCGTGAACTGCCCGAGGATGAAGCCCGCGCCCGTCGCGCCTCCCCAGATCCACATCCCGTAAAGCAGGGCGCGGTTCTCAACCGTCAGGAAGCACCAGGCGAAGTTTTGCACCTGCCAGAGGATGAGCGACACCGCCATGACGGGCCGGTTGCCGAAGCGGTCGAGCAGGCGTCCCCAGGCCGGCAGCGACAGCGCGCCGCTCAGCTGCGCGAGCGTCGCGAGCAGGCCCACGTCGAGCGCCGAAAGTTCCAGCTGCTCGAACATGAAGACGTGGTAGAAAGGGCCGAAGCAATTGGCGGCGAACGACCACACCGCGCCGAACGCGATGAACACGAGCAGCGAGCGGGCGCCGAGCACGAGGCGCAATTGCGCGCCGAGCGCGCTGGGCTCCGGCGGCGGGGCGCGCCGCGCGCGGGTCGGGCTGATCCATTGCCAGCGGAGCGAGAACACGCGCATGACGCAGGCGCCGGCGATCAGCACCTGGAAGACGGGGATCGCGTAGTCCCACTCCGCCAGCGACCAGCCCGCGACCAGCATGAACGCGAGCGTGGAGAACTGCAGCGTGCCGTTGCGGCGGCCGAAGTATTTTCCACGGATGCGGTACGGCACCCACTCCTGGATCCACGCGTTCCACGACACGCCCGCCACCGCGCCGAAGCAGCTCGTGATGAGGAACCAGACCGAGAACCAGAGCCCGGCCGCGCCCGGGTCATCGCGCGGGATGTACGGCAGCAGCACGCCGAACAGCGCCCAGCACGCGAGGTGGAGCGCGGCCGCGCCGACGCAGATCACCTTCGGCGGACGCCAGCGCGCGAGGAATCCCGCGATGAAAATCTGCAGGAAGTTGCCGAGAAACGGGAGCGCGCTGATCAGCCCGATCGTCGTTTTCGGCAGCGCGAACGCCTTGGCGACGAGCGCCGTCATGAAGACGTTCACCGGCAGCGACATCGTGACGATGGGCATCGCCATGACGCCCTCGGCCGTGCCCAGCCGCAGGGACCGCAGGAGGTCGGCCTTGTGCTGCTGGGCGCTGGCGCGCGAGAGGGCGGCGTTCACGCCGGGTTGGTGCGTCAAGCGCGCGGGACCGGCAAGGGCAATTGGCCCGGCGCGGTGTGGCCGCAACCAAAGGGGGAGTTGGGTTGAAACAGCGAGGGCACAGCGGCCCGACCCGAGTTCACCGGCTCCGATCCACCGGCCCGAGCCTCAGGTCGCAAGGCGCTCCCGACTCGCTTCGCGGGTGAGGAACCACGGATGGGAAAAGAGTGGGAGACGGGTGAGGGAGCGAGAGGTCAAGACCGCGAGCTTCCTGTAGCCGTGGCTGCTTGCCCGCCTGAGGAGGTTTCACCCGCCGTAGGCTTGGCGAAGGCGGGCTGCCGCGGACCCTGTCGAGGCATCAACGGCCGCCTCATCCCCCGTCTTGTCCTCCGCAGGCTCGGCGCAGGAGTTCACCGCGGAGACGACTCCTCCGGTCCCTGGTTTCCGGGTATTCCGGGGGTGGATACCCAGCCGGAGGCTCCGTCCGTCCGGTGCGGACGGAGCCGGCGGGTTCAGCGGAACGAGCGTTTCAAGAACGCGAGGCCCTTCACCGCGATGTCGTTCCGGCGGGGCTCGATCTTGCGCCAGATGGCCGCGGCGCGGGCGATGACCTTCACATCGGTGGTGAAGGACTCGATGACGACGTCGCCCTTGTAGCCGACGGACTTCAGGGCTTTCACGATCGAAGGCCAGGCGATGTGGTCGCCGCCGGGGGTGCCGCGGTCGCTGCCGCAGGCGTGGAAGTGGCCGAGCAGCTTGCCGGCCTTACGAATCGCGGCGGCCTGGTCCTTCTCCTCGATGTTCATGTGGAACGTGTCGAGGTGGAGCTTCAGCGCCGGGGAGCCGACGGCCTTGATCAGGCGCAGGCCCTGGTCGCAGGTGTTGAGGAAGTCGGTCTCGAAGCGGTTGAGCGGCTCGACGCAGAGGGTGACGCCCTTCCCGGCGGCGTAGGCGGCGAGAATCTTGAGGTTCTTCACGACGAGCGCCCACTCGACCTTTTGCTGCGCGGCCTCGACGGCGTCGGCCTTGCCCACCACGGAGTAGACGGGTCCGATCAGTGACGGGCAGCCGAGGACGACGGCCTGGTCGATGAGGGCCTTGCAGTAGGCCATGGCGGCGGCCTGGTCGGCGTCGCTGCCGCGGAAATCGCGTCCGGGTCCCATGCAGGCGCACACGCTGCCGATGGCGATGCCGGCCTGGTCAGCGGCGGCCTTCACCTTCGCGGGGTCGATGTGCGACGGGTCCTCGATCGGGATCTCGACGGTGTCGAATCCCCACTTCCTGAAAGTCTTGAAGAGCGACACGCTCTGGGTGGTGAAGGGCGACGTGAAGAGGAACGAGTTGATGCCGAAGCGCATGGGGCGGTCTGGGAGTTGAGGTTGAGGTTTGCGCGTCGGTAGACGCGACGCGGGCCACGATGGGGGTGGGAAATCGGAGGGCAAGACCGGCCGCGGGGTGCGGTGAAAAACCACCGGCCCCGCTCGGCGGGCTCAGGCGAGGATGCCGGTGACGACCTTGGCCGGCTCGACGCCGGTCAGGCGCACGTCGAGCCCCTGCGAGCGGTAGCTGAACTTGAGGTGGTCGATGCCGAGGCAGTGCAGCAGCGTCGCGTTGAGGTCGTGCAGGTGCACCGGGTCGCGCGTGATGTTGTAGGAGAATTCATCGGTCTCCCCGTAAACCACGCCGCCCTTGATGCCGCCGCCCGCGAGCCAGACGGTGAAGCAGCGGGGGTGGTGGTCGCGGCCGTAATTGGTGCGCGTCAGCGTGCCCTGGCTGTAGACGGTGCGGCCGAACTCGCCCGCCCAGATCACGAGCGTGTCGTCGAGCAGGCCGCGCCGCTTCAGGTCGGCGACGAGGCCGTAGCAGGCGTGATCGGTGTCCTGGCACTGGATACGCAGGTGCTCGGGCAGGGTGCCGTGCTGGTCCCAGCCGCGGTGGTTGATCTGGACGACCCGCACGTTGCGCTCGACGAGCCGGCGGGCGAGCAGGCAGCTCGCGGCGAAGGTGCCGGGTTCCTTCACGCCGGGGCCGTAGAGCTCGAGCGTTTCCGGCGATTCCCCGCCGATGTCGGTGAGCTCCGGCACGCTGGCCTGCATGCGGAACGCCATCTCGTACTGCGCGATGCGGGTGAGGGTCTCGGGGTCGCCGTGGCGCTCGTGGTTGCGCTGGTTGAGCTTCGCGAGCGCGTCGAGCATCGCGCGGCGCGCGGCGGTGTCGACCCCCGCGGGGTTGTCGAGAAACAGCACCGGATCGCCCTGCGCGCGGAGCGCGACGCCGGTGTGCCGCGTCGGCAGGAACCCGCTGCTCCACATGCGCGTGAACAGCGCCTGCGCGGCGACCTTGGGCGAGAAGCGCGGTGTGAGGACGACGAAGGAGGGCAGGTCGTTGTTCTCGCTGCCGAGCCCGTAGGAGACCCAGGAGCCGAGGCTCGGACGCCCCGGGATCTCGCTGCCGGTCATCAGGAACGTGCACGCGGGATCGTGGTTGATCGCGTTGGTGTGCACGCTGCGCACGATCGCGATGTCGTCGACGAGCTTCGCGGTCCACGGCAGCAGCTCGCTCACCCAGGCGCCGCTTTTTCCGTGCTGCTCGAACTTGAACATCGAGGGCGCCACCGGGAAGCGGCTCTGACCGCTCGTCATCGTGGTGATGCGCTGGCCCTGGCGGATGGAGTCCGGCAGCTCCTGGTCGTAGTACGTTCCGAGACCGGGCTTGTAATCGAAGGTGTCGAGCTGCGACGGCCCCCCGTTCATGTGCAGATAAATGATGCGCTTCGCTTTCGGGGCGAAGTGGGGCAGCCCCAGCAGGGGCGGGTGCACGCGGGCGTCCAGCGGGTTGCTGGCGCGCGCGGCGCCCTGGGTCCGTGAAGCCAGGCAGCCGAGGGCGACGCCGCCCAGGGCGAGCCCGGAGCCGCTGAAGAACTGGCGGCGGGTGAGATGGCGCAGGTAGTCGAGGGCGGGATTCATGGCCGGGTCAGTTGCGGTTCACCGTCTCGTCGAGGTTGAGGACGAGGTTGGCCACCATCGTCCATGCCGCGAACTCGGGCGCGGGGATGCGATCGGAGGGCTTCGACTCGCCGTTGGTGGTCACGCGGCGCGCGGCCTCGGGGTCGCGCGTGAACTGCCCGCGATGGGTTTCCAGCGCCGTCGCCAGCAGCCGCAGCTCCGCGGGGTCAGGCGGGCGGGCGGTCGCGCTGCGGAAGGCGAGGGCGAGCCGCTCGGCGTCGGTCTGGGTTGGGAGCAGCAGGCGCTCGGCGAACGCGCGGGCGGCCTCGAAGTGCTGCACGTCGTTCATCAGCGCGAGGGCCTGCAGGGGAGTGTTGGAACGCGGGCGCACCACGCAGAAGTTTTCCCGGGCGGGCGCGTCGAAGGTGCTCATCGAGGGCGCCGGCGCCGTGCGTTTCCAGAAGGTGTAGAGGCTGCGGCGGTAGAGCGCCGCGCCCTTGTCCTGCACGTAGTTCTTGGTGTTGCTGCCGCCGAACGCGACCGGCTCCCAGATGTTGACCGGCTGGTAGGGTTTCACCGGCGCGCCGCCGATGTCGGGCCCCAGGAGGCCGCCGAGCGCGAGCACCTGGTCGCGCAGCACCTCGGCGTCGAGCCGCAGGCGCGGCGCGCGCGCGAACAGCCGGTTCTCCGGATCCAGCTCCAGGAGCGCGGGCGTGACCCGGGAATCCTGCCGGTAGGTGCGCGAGGTGAGGAGGAGGCGGATGAACGCCTTCGTGTCCCAGCCGGTGCGCACGTACTCCGACGCGAGCCAGTCGAGCAGCCGAGGGTGCGTGGGCGGTTCGCCCTGCGCGCCGAAATCGCCCGGCGTGCGCACGAGACCCGCGCCGAAGAATTGCTGCCAGACGCGATTGGCCGCGACGCGTGCCGTGAGCGGATGCGAGGGGTCCACCATCCACCGCGCGAGGTCGAGGCGGTCGGGCCGTGCGCCGCGGGGTTTCAGCGGCGGCAGGAAGGCGGGTGTGGCCGGAGTGACCTTTTCGCCGGGCTTGTCGTACTGGCCGCGGATGAGCACGTGCGCGGGCAGCGGCTCGGCGAGTTCACGCGAGATCGGCGAGATCGGCAGCGTCTGCTCGTAATGGATCTGCTCGGCCATCAGGCGCCGCGCGGCGTGCGCCTCGGGCTCCAGTTCCGCGCGGAGCGGGCCGTGGATGTAATCGCGGTAGAACTCGTCCAGTTTCCGTTTCTCTTCCTTGACCTGCTGCGTGCCGGAAAGCCCGACGAGGAAATTGATGTCGTGCCGCAGCGTGAGGGTGGAGAAGGCGCGGGCGCCGCTGCGGAGGCTGTTTACCCAGGCGTCCTTCGAAAGCAGCGGATCCGCCGCGGGGTTGGTGGTCATGTGCACCGCCCCCGCGCGGTCCCACCACGCCGCGCCGCCGCGCTGCGCGATTCGCAGGCCTGTGTAGGTTTTTCCTTCCTTCACGCCCGAATCGCAGGCCGGCAACTCCAGACGCGCGTAGGCGCCGGGCGCGGGCAGCGCTCCGGCGTGAAACGCGTCCTTTGCGACTTCCGGCCCGAAGGCCGCGGGATCGCCCCAGATCATGCGGCGGGTCTTCTCCTCGCTGATGAATTCAAGGCTCACGGCGCGCGGCGGCCG
>JBJTCH010000058.1:0-11512 GCA_046091745.1 Opitutaceae bacterium | reverse complement strand
TTGCGCCAAGAACCTGGTCGACTCCGAGATAATGGTCGGCCACCTGCAGCAGGCCGGGATGGCGGTCGTGCCCGGTGCCGACGAGGCGGACGTGGTGATCGTCAACACCTGCTCGTTCATCGACTCCTCCAAGGAGGAGTCGATCGGCCACATCCTCGAGGCACACCGGCAGCGCGGTCTCCGCAAACGCCGGGGCAATCAGAAGTTGATCGTCGCCGGCTGCATGGCGCAGCGGTTTTCGAAAGACCTCGCGGTGGAACTGCACGACGAGGTCGATGCTTTCATCGGGCTCGACGAGGTCACCAAAGTGGCCCCGATCATCGAGGAACTGCTCGGCCGCGAGCGCGCGGCCAACGAGGCGCCCGTCAACCTGGTGCAGGGTCGTTCGACCTACATTCCGGACTACGACACCCCGCGGTTCCGACTCACCCCGCGGCACTCGGCCTACATCAAGATCGCCGAGGGCTGCAACCACCCCTGCACGTTCTGCATCATCCCGCGGATCCGCGGCCGGCACCGCAGCCGCACCGTGGAGAGCGTGGTCGCGGAGGCCCGCCAGCTGGTGCGCGAGGGCACCCGGGAGCTCAACCTGATCTCCCAGGACACAACCTTCTTCGGCATGGACACCTGGGAGGACCGGCCCGGACCGCGCTCCCCGGTCGACTCCCGTCGCGGCACCGCGCTCACGACCCTTCTGCGTGAGCTCAACGCGATCGAGGGCGATTTTTGGATCCGGCTGCTTTACACCCATCCGGCGCATTGGAGCGACGAGCTGATCCGCACGATCGCCGAATGCCCGAAGGTCGCCCGGTACGTCGACATGCCGCTGCAGCATATCAGCGACCGCATGCTGGAGCGCATGCAGCGCGAAACCAGCGGCGCTTACATTCGCGACCTCATCGCCCGTATCCGCGCCGGCATCCCGGGCATCGCGGTGCGCACGACGTTCATCGTCGGCTTCCCCGGTGAAAACGAGGCCGACGTCGATGAACTCGCCGAGTTCATCCGCACCACCCGCTTCGAACGTCTCGGCGTTTTCCGCTACTCGCAGGAGGACGGCACCAGGGCCGCCAAGATGGACGAACAGATTCCCGCGAAGACCAAGGAGGCCCGCTGGCACCGGCTGATGAAGCTGCAGCGCTCCATCGCGGGCGAACTCGCCGCCGCCCAGGTTGGGCGCAAGCTGCGCGTCCTGGTCGATGAACCGGGCGTGGCGCGCGGGGAGGCCGACGCTCCCGACATCGATGGCCGGGTCTACCTTCCGATCACCGCGCCGGTGGGCGACTTCGTCGAGGTGAGCATCACCGGCAGCGACGAGTACGACCTGCTGGCGCTTCCCGCCGGCCAGAGCCCGTCAGTGCGCCGGACCGCGCGTCAGGCGCAGTAGCCGCCCTCCCGCCGCATCCGCGGCCGCGGGAACTTCGGCGTTGCGGCATCCGCGCCGCCGCCTCCACTTTTCTGGCATGGGACGTCAATGGCTCCACGCCAAACGCGCGATCGTTAACCTGAAAAAGGGCCAGGTCGTGCAGAAGCTCGTCAAGGAGATCACCGTCGCGGCCAAGCTCGGCGGCGGCGATCTCGATGCCAACGCGCGGCTGCACGCCGCGGTCGAGAAGGCGAAGAAGGCGAGCGTGACGCGCGAGGTCATCCAGCGCGCCATCGCGAAGGGCGCGGGCACGGGCGGCGACAGCGCCTCGCTCGAGCACGTGGTCTACGAGGGCTACGCCCCCCACAAGGTGCCGGTGATCGTCGAGGTGATGACCGACAACCACAACCGCAGCGCCGGCGACCTGCGCGTCCTCTTCAAGAAGGGCGTGATGGGCGGCGCGGGCAGCAACAAGTTCCTCTTTGACCACGTGGGCATCGTCGAGGCGCACCACCCCGACGCGGCCGCCGATCTGGAGGCGGCGGGCATCGAGGCCGGCGCGAACGAGTTCGAGCCGCTCTCCCACGCGCAGAACGACGACGTGCCCGAGGGGCACGCCGGCGCCCGTTTCCTGACCGATCGGACCGCGGTGCACGCGGTGGCCGCGTGGCTGAAGCAGAACGGTTGGGCCGTGATCACCGCGGAGCTCGGCTACATCGCCAAGACGTATCCGGAACTGGACGACACCCAGCGTGGCGAGGTCGGGGAATTCCTGCAGGCGCTCGAAGACACTGACGACGTCCAGCGCGTCTGGGCGGCGGTGAAGTAAGACCGTCGGGGAATTCGGGCCCGAATCGAAGGTGGCATTCCGCCTTCGCGGAACTTCCGCGGCAAACAGCCGCGAATGCTTGCCCGCCTTTGGAGGGCTTACCCGCCTGTGGCGGGCTCCCTCGGAACTTCGAGATGTCCCGCGTCAGGCACCGCGGAACCTCAATTCCCGGGTTGGCTCCCTGCCCTGCCCCTCCACTACGAGCCGATCGGGCAGAATTCGGGCGATCGCGTAGGCGGTGGTGGCGGAGGTCTCGACCATGCCTTTGAGCGTGACGAACGGCACTCCGTGGCGCTCGCCGAACGCCCCCGCGTGATTGTGGCCGTTGAGCCACGCCACGACGTGCGGGTGCCGGTCGATGACCGCGAGCACTTCCGGGGCATTCCAGACGTTGTGATCGTTGTCGGGAAAAACCGGGTGATGGGCGAAGACGATCACCCGCTGCCCCTGTAAACGGGCCGCGCCCAACTCGTGGTCGAGCCACGCCAGCTGTTTCGCGCCCACGCCGCCGTTCCACGGTTTCGCCTGCCGCACCTTCGCGGCCTGCAATCGCGCGAGCTCTCGCTCCGCCTCCGCCCGCTCGGGCGCTCCGGCCGGATGCGCGTAGGTGCTGACGTCGTTGGTATCGAGCACCACGAAGCGAAATCCTCCGTGCACGAACGAGCCGTGACGCCACGTCATGCCGAGCCGTGCCGGCACGCGCGGCTTCTCCGCCTCGAGCACGTCGAAGTCGTGATTGCCGAGCAGTTGGTGCCAGTGGTGGCGGCTCGTGGCTAGCGGCCGCGTGATCTCTTCGAAGCTCCGCCACTCGCGGTCGATCAGGTCGCCCAGGTGCGCGCAGAACGCGAGGTCGGCGCGGTTGAAGTGCTCCACCGCGGCGGCGAGCGTGCCGATCGAAGCGCGATAGACGCGGGTCCCTTTGTCAGGAGCGTCGGCATACTGCGCGTCAGCCACCAACCCGATGGAGAACAGCTCCCGGGTCGCACCGCGGGCGATGAACGGCGCCGCCACGGCCGCGCCGATGAAACCGCGCCGGGAGTACGTCCATTTCGTCATGGCCGGGAGTCCACTGACAGCCAGCCGTTGAAACGCATCCAAGCTTCGCAGAGCCGCGGCCACTCCGCGGTCGGCCCGAGCGAGGGCGCCATGCCCGAGCCGTGCGGGCCGCGCGGATACAGATGCAGCTCCGCCGGCACACCCGCCGCCCGGAGAGCGCGATAGAAATCGAGACTGTTCTCCACCGGCACGACGGTGTCCTCCGCCGAGTGGACGATGAACGCGGGCGGCGTGCGGGACGTCACCTGTTTCTCCACCGAAAGCTTCACGGCGATTTCCGGCGCCGGACTCTCCCCGAGCAACGCGCGCCGCGACGGGGCGTGGGCGTGCGGGGCGGTCATCGAGATCACGGGAAAAACGAGGATCATGAAGTCGGGCCGCGCGCTCACCGCGTCAAGCGCCGCCCCGGTTCGCCCTTCGGGTTCGTCGAACAGCGTGCCGGCGCTGGCCGTCAGATGCCCGCCGGCCGATCCACCGATCATGCCGATGCGATCCGGCGCGACGCCGAATTCCGCCGCACGGCTCCGCACGATCCGCACCGCCCGCAGCGCGTCGCGCAACGGAGCGGGGTGGCCGTATTCGGCGTTCCGGTACTTCAGCAGAAACACCGTGACCCCCGCCTGGTTCAACCACCGCGTGATCTCCCCGCCCCCGGCGCCGGCCGCCACGCGCACGTAGCCGCCGCCCGGAGCGTAGATCACCGCGGTTCCGGATCCGGCCCCGCCCGGTTTGGGCGGATAAAGAACCAGCGACGGCCGGTGGATGTTGAGAAAACGTCCGTTCTCCTCGCGTTCCGCGCCGGCGTCCGCGCGGAGCCCGGGCACGCCCTCCAGCCAAAGCTCGATCACCCGCGGCTCGGCGGCGCGCGCGATGGAAGCGAGGCACACGAACGCCAGGATCCGGGTCATCGACATGCCGATGACCGTGCGCATCACCTCGCGCGCTGGCGAGCCAGCCTTCGGCGGACGGTCCACGCGTTATTCTACTCTTCGGGATGGGTCAGCCAGAGGATGGAGGCCAGACCGGCGAAGAGGATCGTCGGCGCCACGATCCAGAGCGGATGAAACGGCATCTGCCAGTGACCGACCGCCCACCAGACGACGATGCATTTGGCACGATGATCGCCCAAAGGATGGCCATGAACCAGCGAACGCGACGGGAACACTGAGTCAGGTCGACGTGGAGCGGGATGTGCATGGGCAAATTCTAGCGCTTGCCGCGCCAGCCGCCCCGCATCCGTTGGCCGCAATCCCGCGGAAATTGATCGCCCCGCGCACTCGAAGCAGGGCGCACAGGGAGTCGAGCCGGAGAGATTGGGAAATCAGGAACTCAGGGATCCGGTCGAGCGGGGGCCGTTTGGGACACAGAGGTCACTGAGGGCCAATCCGAGTTCACGGAGACTGAGCAGCGGTATTTTGTTCCGTGGCTTCCGCGTGTTCCGTGGGCACAGCTCAGTTTCGTGCCTTTCGTCTCTTTCGTGGTTACACCCTCTTTTCCGGAGGAATGGGGAAAGCCGGGAAGCCAGGAACCGGACCGGAGTAATCTGGAAATCAGGAACTCAGGGATCCGATCGAGCGGGTCAGGCGCGGGACACAGAGGTCACCGAGGTTCGATCCGAGGTCACGGAGACTGAACAGCGGTATTTTGTTCGGTGGCTTCCGCGTGTTCCGTGGGCCCACGGCTCGGTTTCGTGCCTTTCGTGCCTTTCGTGGTTCCACTCGCCTTGCCGGAGGCTCAGACCGGCGCTGCTTCGCGCCAGCGGCGGAGCGCGGCGCCGGTGAGGGAGCGTTCGCATTCATCGGCGCCCGGGCGCGGGCCGGCGTAGACCAGATCGCCGCCGTCTTTTCCGCCGCCCGGGCCGAGGTCGATGATCCAGTCGGCCAGGTTGATGACGTCGAGGTTGTGCTCGATGATGATCACGGTGTTGCCGGCGTCGCGGAGGCGGAAAAGCAGGTCCATCAGCCGCTGGATGTCAGTCCAGTGCAGCCCCGTCGTGGGCTCGTCGAGGATGTAGAGCGTCGATCCCTGCTGCCGCCGGCTGAGCTCGAGCGAGAGCTTGATGCGCTGGGCCTCGCCGCCGGAAAGCGTCGTGGCCGACTGCCCGAGCGTGAGGTAGCCGAGACCCACGGCGTCGAGCGTCTCCAGCTTGTCGAGCACCCGCGGGATGTTGCGGAAAAGCTGGATCGCCTCGCGCACCGTGAGGTCGAGCACGTCGGCGATCGAACGGCCGTGGAAAAGGACCTCCAACGTCTCGCGGTTGAACCTCCGGCCGTTGCAGCTCGGGCACGGCGCGTAGGCGTCGGGCATGAACTGCATGTCGAGCCGGATGGCGCCGTCGCCCTGGCAGCGCTCGCAGCGTCCGCCGCGCACATTGAAGGAAAAGCGGCTGCCCTTGTAGCCCCGCACCTTCGCGAGCGGCAGCTGCGCGTAGAGGTCACGGAGCAGCGGCAGCAGGTCGACGTAACTGGCGGGGTTGGAACGCGGGCTGCGCCCGATCGGCTCCTGGTCGACCTGCACCAGCTTGCCGAAGAAATCGAGGTTCTCCACCGCACGGTGCGCCGCCGGCAAAGTCCGCGCACCATTCAGGCGCCGCGCCGCCTGCGCCGCGAGGATGTCGAGCACCAGCGTGCTCTTGCCCGAGCCGCTGACGCCCGTGACGCACGTGAGCAACCCCACGGGGAAACGCACGTCGATGCCGCGCAGGTTGTTCGCCTTCGCCTCCCGCACCGTGAGCCAGGCGCCGTCCGGTTCCTTCAACTTGGCGTCACGGATCACGGAAAGCGTCCGCGCGAGGTACGGACCGGTGCGGGATTGTTTCGCCGAAAGCGCCATGCAGGCCGCGGGCGCGCCTTGGAACAGGAGTTGCCCGCCTTCCCGCCCGGCCTCGGGCCCGAGCTCGACGATCTCATCGGCGATCCGCATCGTGTCCTCGTCATGCTCGACGACGACGACCGTGTTCCCGCGGTCGCGCAGCGCGACGAGCGTGTCGAGGAGCTTGCGGTTGTCGTGCGCGTGCAGGCCGATGCTCGGCTCGTCGAGCACGTAGATGACGCCCACCAGACCCATGCCGAGCTGCGTCGCGAGGCGCACGCGCTGGGCCTCGCCGCCGGAGAGCGTGCCGTAATCGCGTTCGAGCGTCAGGTAACCGAGCCCCGTCTCGAGGAGAAAATGGAGCCGCTGCTCGACGCCGTGCACCACTTCGCGCAACGCGGGGTTCTCACCGAAGGTCGCGCAAAGCTCGCGGGCCAGCGCGTGCGCCGCGGCGATGTCGAGCGCCATGAACTCGGGAAACGTCCGGCCGGCCACCCGCACCGCGCCACTGCGGGCGTTGAGACGGTTGCCCCGGCATTCCGGGCAGGGCCCGCTCACCATGAAAGTCGTGAGACGCGCGCGGAACCCGTCGCTGTCCGTCTGGCGAAAGCTCTCCTCCAGGTCGGCGATCACGCCCTCGAAGCGCATCGCCTTCGCCTCGCGCATGCGCCGGAGCTTGAATGCAAACTCACGCTCCCCCGCCCCGTGCAGCAACACGCGCCGCGTCTCCTCCGGCAACTCGCGCCACGGTTTTTCCGGGTCGAACGGCAGCTGCTCGGCGAGCTGCTTGAGCAGCGCGTTGTGGCGGATGATGAGATTCTTGCCGCCGATGCGCCACGGCTTGAGCGCGCCCTCGCGGACCGACTTTTCCGGATCCGCGACGATCAGCTCCGGGACGAACCGCAGTTTGCGCCCGAGGCCGTCGCAGGTCGGACACGCGCCCTCGCGGTGGCTGAACGAAAAATGCCGACCGGTGAGCTTCGCGAAAATCTCGCCGCAGACCTCGCACGCGAGGGACTGGCTGAGATTGAGCTCCCGCCACGGGTCGTCCGCCTTCCGCTGCGCGAGGACGACCGCGCGGTCGCGTCCCTCGCGGAACGCCAGCTCCAGGGAGTCCGCCAGGCGGCTCCGCTGCTCGGCCGCCGCCACCAACCGGTCCACCACGAGGTCCACCTCGATTTCACGCGTGCCCGCCCCGGTGGGGATCAGCCGGGTGTCGTCGAGGGACTTGATTTCCCCGGCGATTCGCACGCGTTGAAATCCCCTTTGCCGCAACCGCGGCAGCTCCTCGCGCAGGACGCTCGGCTTGGCCTTCAGGCAGGGCGCGAGCAACATGACCCGCTCCCCGGCGCACTCGGTGAGCACGCGCTGCACATTGTCATCCAACGACCGGCGCACCACACGGCCGCCATCGGCCGGGCAGGTCTGCTCGCCCGCCAACGCCCACAGCAACTGGGCGTAGTCGGCGATCTCGGTCGAAGTCGCGATGGTTGTGCGGGGGCCGCCGGTGCCGGTGCGCTGCTCGATCGCGAGCACCGGCGATAAGCCGTGGATGAAATCGACGTCGGGCCGCTTCAGCTGGTCGAGGACCGCGCGGGCGGAGGCGCTGAGTGACTCGATGTATTTCCGGTAGCCCTCCGCGTAGAGCGTATCGAAGGCGAGGGACGACTTTCCCGATCCACTGGGTCCCGTGACCACGACCAGCTTGCCACGCGGGATGCGCAGTTCGAGGTCGCGCAGGTTATGCTCCCGGGCGCCTGTGATGTGGATGTGGCGGACAGCCTCCATTGTGGAACCGGCAGGTTTGCCTATCCCCAGGGTGCGTCAAAGCCGCGGCTGAAAGAGCCGCGCCGGCCATATTCGCACTTGCTCCACCCGAGGAGGCGGACCTTTTTTAGGGGATTCCCTGACCGCGCCGGTCGTGTCGTGCCGCCGGCGTCCCGTTCGGTAAAACTCCCAACACGCAGGCATCAACCCGTCCATGAACGTGCAAACCCAACTCCGCTCCCCGCGAGCCCTGAACCGTCTGGCCCTCGCGGCCGCCGCGCTGGCCCTGCTGGCACCCGGCGCCCGCGCCATGAAGCTCGCCTCAGGCGACGTCGAGGTGAAGTTCGACTCCACGCTGTCCTTCGGCGGTCTCTATCGCCTGAGCGACCCGAATCCTGATTTCTACGCCACCACGTCCTCGTTCGGCGGCGTCGCCGGCCGCCAGAACTCGGCCAACACGGACGACGGCAACCTGAATTACGGCAAGGGCTGGGCCTCGCAGTTGCTCAAGGGCAACCACGACCTTGAAGTGCGCTACGGCAACTTCAACGCGCTCGCCCGCGGCTACTGGTACCAGGATTTCAAGGCCGACGAGACCCGCCGCACGCCCCTTTCCGAACAGGCGAAGGATCGCACGGTCCGCGGCGCCCAGATGCTCGACCTCTTCGGCCGGGTGAAGATGGACGTCGCCGGCGGCATGCCGTTCGACCTCCGCATCGGCCGGCAGGTGCTCAGCCTCGGCGAGAGCACGTTCATCCCCAACGGCGTCAACGTCGTCAATGCGGCCGATCTCTCCAAACTGCGCGTGCCCGGCTCCGAACTGAAGGAGGCCCTGCTGCCGGTGAACATGGTCAAGGCCTCGCTGGGCGTGACCCCCAACATCACGATCGAGCCGTTCTGGCTCCTCGAGTTCCGTCGCAACGAGCTGGAGCCGGCCGGCACCTACTTCTCGACCAATGATTTCGCCACCCGCGGTGGCAGCCAGGTCTGGCTCGGCTTCGGCAGCATCGCCGACCAGGGCAGCACGATCGGCGGCATCTCCCGCGAGAACGACCGCGACGCCGGCAACTTCAACCAGTACGGTGTTTCCACCCGCATCATCGCTCCCGGCCTGAAGGGCACCGAGTTCGGTCTCTACTTCGCCCGCTACAACAGCCGTTCCCCGGTGATCAGCGCCCGCACTCCCACCGTCGCGATCGATACCAATCTCACCGGACCGCTCACCGCCGCCTTCATCCGTGGCGGCGTTCCCGCCGCCCAGGCCGGCCCGCAGGCCGCCTCGATCTTCCAGATGATCGTGAAGTCCTCGCTCGCTCCCGCGACCCTCACTCCGGTCGAGATCGCGACCCTGCAGAGCCCCACGGTCCAAGCCGCCATCGCCGGCGCCCGCCAGATCGCCCTGCTCACCGCCGCCGCGAGCGGACGTTACTTCACCGAGTACAAGGAGGGCCTGAAGCTCTTCGGCGCCAGCTTCAACACCGCGCTCGGCAACACGGGCATCTCGTGGCAGGGCGAGGTTTCCCTGAAGCAGGACGTCCCGCTGCAGGTCGACGACGTCGAGCTGCTCTTCGCCGCCCTCTCCACGCTCGCTCCGCAATTCGGCGCCAACAATCAGGTCGGCAATTACCTCGGCCAGTTCGGACGCGAGATCTCGGGCTATCGTCGCCACGACGTGTGGACCGCGCAAAGCACCCTCACGAAGGTCTTCGGACCGACGCTCGGCGCCCAGCAGTTCACCCTCTTGGGCGAAGTCGGCGGTGTCTGGGTCAACCTTCCCGCGAAGCAGACCCTGCGTTACGACGGTCCCGGCACGTTCACCTCGGGTTCCGCCGCCGCGATGGTCGGCGCCGGCTTCCCGCAGTTCCCCGGCACCTCCGAGGACGCGTTCGCCGACTCCTTCTCCTGGGGTTACCAGGTGCTCGGTCGCCTCGATTACAACAACATCTTCCCGAACGTGAACATGCAGCCCACCGTGGCGTTCACGCAGGACCTGCGCGGCAACACCCCGTTGCCGCTCGGCAATTTCATCCACGGCCGCAAGAGCCTGAACCTGTCGGTCGAGTTCATCTACCGCAATGCCTGGGCGCTGGAATTCCGCTACGTGAACTTCACCGGCGCTGGAAAATACAACCTCTTCTCCGACCGCGATTATTTCGCGACCACGGTCAAGTACTCGTTCTGACGCGCCCCCAGCCCACCCCATGAAAATCACCTTCCCGTTTCTCCCGCTGGCCCTTGCCGGCGCCCTGCATGCCGCCGATGCCTCGCGTCTCGGAGCTGATCTGACGCCCCTCGGCGCCGAGGCCAAAGGCAACGCCGACGGCTCGATCCCCGCCTGGACCGGCGGCATCACCACTCCGCCCGCCGGCTACAAGCCGGGGCAGCACCATCCGGACCCGTTCGCCGCCGATCAGCCGTTGTTCACGGTGACCGGCGCCAACGCCGCGCAGTACGCCGACAAACTTTCCGCCGGCCAGCAGGCCGTCCTGAAGGCGTACCCGACCTACAAGATGGTCGTCTACCCGACGCACCGCAGCGCCTCGAACCCGCAGCGCATCTACGACGCCACCAAGGCCAACGCCGCCAAGGCCAAGCTCGTCGGCGGGGGCAACGGCATCTCCGGAGCCACCGTCGGCGTGCCGTTTCCCATCCCGCAGTCGGCGCTCGAGGTCCTGTGGAACTTCCTCACCCGCTACCGTGGCGTCGCCGCCACCCGCAACATCGACCAGGCCGCCGTCGAGCGCGCCGGTGGCTACCAGCTCGTGCGCCTCGAGGAGGACTTCCTCTTCAATTACGCGCGCCCGGACATCACCGCCAAGGAGCTCGATGAGACCAACACGCTCATCTACTTCCGCCAGGCCGTGACCCAGCCCGCCCGCCTCGCCGGCACCATTCTCCTCGCGCAAGAGACGATGGACCAGGTCAAGGAGCCGCGCCGCGCCTGGGTTTACAACGCCGGCCGCCGCCGCGTCACCCGCGCCCCGAACGTCGCCTACGACAACCCCGGCACCGCCGCCGACGGTCAGCGCACCAGCGACCAGTTCGACATGTTCAACGGCGCGCCCGACCGCTACGAATGGACCCTCGTCGGCAAGCGTGAGATGCTCGTGCCGTACAACTCGTACCGGTTGCACAGCGACAAGCTGAAGGTTTCCGACATCCTGAAGCCGCTGCACATCAACCAGGACCTCGCCCGTTACGAACTGCACCGCGTGTGGGTCGTCGAGGCCAAGCTGAAGCCGGGCACGTCGCACCTCTACAGCCGTCGCACGTTCCTGATCGACGAGGACTCCTGGCAGATCCTCGCCGCCGACCAGTATGACGGCCGCGGCCAGCTCTGGCGCGCGTCCGAGGCGCACTGCATCAACTATTACGACGCCCAGACCTTCTGGAGCACGCTCGAGGTGCACGTGGACCTGCAGAACGGCCGCTACCTGGCCGTAGGTCTGGATAACGAGAACAAGATGTACGACTTCGGCATCAAGCGGTCGCCGTCCGACTACACGCCGGAGTCGCTGCGCCGCGAGGGCGTTCGCTGAGGTTTTTTCGGCCCGCGCGCGGCCCGGGCCGAAGTGCCGCCCCGGCCGCGTGCAGCGGCCTGGGCGCCCCATCGCAGATGCCGCTTTTCTCCCTCCTTCGCCGGCGGTTTCTCGGCGTCCTTTTCGGCTTTGGTAGCGCCGGGC
>JBJTCH010000057.1:0-8186 GCA_046091745.1 Opitutaceae bacterium | reverse complement strand
ACCACTACCTCCTGATCGATCTTGTCTCCGGTGCGCCCGTCGAACAACGGGCTCTTGCCCGAGGAAGGCAGTTTCGCCTCCTTAAGGTACTCGCGGACCTTCTTCTCGGGAATTCCGTCGAAGACCGGCGTGGCAACCTTGATGCCAAGGCGTTTGCACGCCCAGCCCAAGTGAGTCTCGAGCACCTGCCCCACGTTCATGCGCGAGGGCACGCCAAGTGGGTTCAGGCAGATTTCAACGGGAGTACCGTCGGGGAGGAACGGCATGTCCTCCTCCGGCACGATCTTGGCGACCACACCCTTGTTGCCGTGACGACCGGCCATCTTGTCACCGACCTCAAGCTTTTGCTTGGTGGCGACGTAGACCTTGACCTGCTTGATGGCACCGTCGGCGGAGCCTTCACCCGCTTCAATTGAGGTGATCTTGCGCTCACGATCGCTCTCCAGCTCGTCGAACTTCGTCTGATAGGAGCCGATGATCTCCATGATCTTGATCCGAACCGGGGACGGATCGATCTGCACGTGCTTGGAGACTGCCGCCAGCTTGCGCAGCAGCGTCTTGGTGATCTTGCGGTTCGCCGGGATGATGATCTCTCCCGAGTCGCCGTTGATAACGTCCAGCGGGATCTTTTCGCCCAAGAGGATATTGGAAAGCGCCTCGGTGAGGGCCTCGCGCAACTTGTCCATCTGGGTCTTGTACTCCTCTTGGATCTGCTTCGCTTGGCGACGGCGATCAGACGGCGAAAGTTTCTCCTCTTGGTTGTCGACCCGGGAGGAAACCTTCACGTCCATGATGATCCCGGCAACGCCGGACGGCACGATGAGTGAGGTGTCCTTAACATCGGCAGCCTATTCGCCGAAGATCGCGCGAAGAAGCTTCTCCTCGGGAGCAAGCTCGGTTTCGGACTTGGGGGTGATTTTACCGACGAGGATGTCTCCGGGTTTCACCTCGGCTCCGACGCGAATCACGCCGTTGTGGTCGAGATTCTTCAGAGCCTCCTCGCCGACGTTGGGAATGTCACGCGTGATTTCCTCCGGCCCGAGCTTGGTGTCCCGTGCGGTCACCTCGAACTCCTGGATGTGGATCGAGGTGAAGATATCTTCCCGCAAAACCTTCTCGGAAATGAGAATGGCATCCTCGAAGTTATAACCGTTCCACGGCATGAACGCGACGAGCACGTTCCGGCCGAGCGCCATTTCACCACGGTCCGTTGAGGGGCCGTCGGCGATGATCTGACCGGCCTTGATCTTCTGACCTTCGCGCACGATCGGCTTTTGATTGAAGCAGGTTCCCGCGTTCGAGCGCATGAACTTCCGCAACTCGTACACGTAGACGTGGTTTTTGGGATCGTTGCGAATGTTGCGAGGAAGATCGCCGTCCTTGGTGACGACGATACGCTTCGCATCAACCGATGCGACCACTCCTGCCTCCTCGGCGACCACCACGATCTTGGAATCACGCGCTACCCGCTCCTCGATGCCGGTGCCCACGAAGGGGGCTTCGGCCTGCAGGAGAGGAACACCTTGGCGCTGCATGTTCGCTCCCATCAGGGCGCGATTGGCGTCATCATGCTCGAGGAACGGGATCATACCCGCGGCGATCGAGATCACCTGCTTCGGGGAGACGTCCATCAGGTGAACCTCGCCGGCGGGAACCTCGAGGAAGTTTCCATCCTGACGCACGGTCACCTTGCCGACGAAGTGGTTCTTCTCGTCGATTTCAGCGTTAGCCTGAGCGATGACCTTGCCCTCCTCCTGATCGGCGGTCAGGTACTCAATCTTGTCGGAGACCCGCCCGTCCTTCACAACCCGGTACGGCGTCTCAATGAAGCCGAACTCGTTGACGCGGGCGTAGGTGGAAAGCGAATTGATCAGACCGATGTTCGGACCCTCAGGGGTCTCGATGGGACAAATGCGACCGTAGTGAGACGGATGCACGTCGCGAACCTCGAATCCGGCGCGCTCACGATTGAGACCGCCGGGCCCGAGGGCGGAAAGGCGACGCTTGTGCGTGACCTCCGCGAGCGGGTTGATCTGGTCCATGAACTGCGACAGCTGCGAACGCGCGAAGAAGTCGCGGATGACAGTCGTCAACGCCTTCGGGTTGATGAGCTTCTGCGGAGTGATCGAGTCGACGCTCTGGTCGTACATCGTCATGCGCTCGCGCACGAGTCGCTCGGTCCGGCTCAATCCGACACGGCACTGGTTTGCGAGCAGTTCCCCGACGGTACGCACGCGGCGCGAACCAAGGTGGTCGATGTCGTCGACCACGCCCACGCCCTTCTTGAGCCGCACCAGATA
Organism: Opitutaceae bacterium; assembly: GCA_046091745.1. Taxonomy (GTDB): domain Bacteria; phylum Verrucomicrobiota; class Verrucomicrobiia; order Opitutales; family Opitutaceae; genus ER46. The sequence continues at coordinate 5,886 of JBJTCH010000057.1, read as the reverse complement.
CTTGGTGGCGGCAACGATGTCGGCACTCTCGAGAATCCGCTGCTCAAGATCAGCCTTCAGGCCGAGCTTCTGGTTGACCTTGTACCGGCCGACCCGGCCCAAATCGTAACGCTTCGGGTCGAAGAAGAGACGTTTTAACAGCGCCTTGGCGTTGGCGGTGGTCGGCGGCTCGCCCGGACGAAGCCGCTTGTAAATTTCCTTCAACGCTTCCTCCTCGTTGCGGGTCGGGTCTTTCTTAAGCGCGCGGATGATGGCGCCCTCGTCGATGGAAGTGTCGATCACCCGGATCGTGGAGATGTCGTGCTTCTCGAAAGTCCGCACGATGGCCTTGGTGAGCGGCTCAAAGGCGCGGGCCAAAACCACACCCTTCTGGGCGTCGATGGCGTCTTCAACCAGGACCAACGTTGACACGTTTTCCATGTCCAAGGCCTTGGAGACACGCAGTTCCTTGATCTCGTAGAAGAGGTTGAGGAGATCGATGTCGCTCGAATAGCCGATCGCCCGGAGCAGCGTCGTGATGAGGAACTTCCGGCGACGGCGGCGACGATCCAAGTAAACGTACAACAGATCGTTGTTGTCGAACTGCACCTCCAGCCACGTGCCGCGATCCGGGATGATGCGGAACGAGTGCAACGGTTTCCCGTTCGGATGCGGCGTAACCTCAAAAGCGATACCAGGGGAACGATGAAGCTGGGAAACGACGACGCGCTCCGCGCCATTGATGATGAACGAGCCGCGGTCGGTGACCATCGGGATCTCGCCCATGAAAATATCCTCGTCCTTGATGAAGTCCTCCTCGCGCAGCCGCAGCTTGACGTAAAGCGGGACCGAGAAGGTGATACCCTCGCGCAGACACTCGAGCTCGGTGTGCTTGGGCTCGCCAAGGTTGTAGGATACGTACTCCAGCGTCAGACGCTCGTCATAGGACAGGATGGGAAAGACCTCCCGGAAAACAGCCTCGAGGCCCTGCGGCTTCCGTTGCTTGTCGGGCACGCCCTTCTGCAGGAAGTCGAGATACGAGGTGATCTGAATCTCGATCAGATTCGGCGGCTGGATCACTTCGCGAAGCTTTCCGAAATTGACGCGTTCGGTGTGGTTGCGGTCGGCCATGGGAGGTACCCGGAAGGGTTAGAGGGCGGAGTTCGCCGTGGTGACCGTTCCGGACAACACGGCGGCAGATGAGAGCGGTCGCAAAAAAGGAATGGGACGGGTCGCGCAGTGGCGCAACCCGTCCTCGGAAAAACGCAAGGCTGCGAGCGATGTCGCCAAGCGTCGGACGAACTTACTTGAGCTCGATCTTGGCGCCGGCGGCCTCGAGCTTCTTCTTGATGTCCTCGGCTTCGGCCTTCGGAACGTTCTCCTTGACGTTCTTCGGAGCGCCTTCGACGAGGTCCTTGGCCTCCTTGAGGCCGAGACCGGTGATGGCGCGGACTTCCTTGATGACGCCGATCTTGTTCGCGCCGGCGTCTTTGAGGACGACGGTGAACTCGGTCTGCGCCTCGGCGGCCGGAGCGGCGCCGGCGGCGCCTCCCGCGGGAGCGGCGGCGGCCACGGCGGCGGCAGCGGACACGCCCCACTTGCCCTCGAGGTCCTTGACCAGCGCGGCGAGATCGAGAACCGACTGGCTAGAGAGCCACTCGATGACTTGTTCCTTGGTGATGTTGCTCATGGTGTCTGTCTCCTCGGCGCCGTTAGCGGTTTCAGGAATGAAACACGTTTAAGAGACGAATCCCCTAGCGGCTCCGGATGGATTGGGTTTTCCGCCCGTCCCCAGAGCGAGCCGGGAATGGGCAAATGGATTTAGATTAGGGAATCAGGCCGCCGGTGCAGCGGGCTGCTCCTTCTTGACCTTGGCGTCGAGCACGCGGACGAAGGCTGCGGCGTTCTGGGTGAGAAGACCGAGCAACTGCGAACGCAGCGCGTCGAAAGAGGGCAGATCCGCGATCTTGGAGAGATCGGCCGCGCTCACGAGCTTACGCTCGAGGACGCCCACCTTGATCTCGAGCTTCTGCTTTTCCTCGAAGAACTTCTTGAGGATCTTGGCGACGCCGGCGGAGTTTTTTCCTCCGACCACAACAGCGGTCGGACCCGAAAGGGAGGCGTCGATCTCCGGAAGCCCGAGGGCCTTCGCCGCCACACGCAGTGAACTGTTCTTGACGACGTGAAACTCGGCCTTTTCGGCCGCCAGGCGCTTCCGCAGTTCCGCCGTGTCGGCGACCGTCACCTTGGAGAAATTGGCGAGGATGACATAGTCGGACTTGCGAAGGTGCGACTCGACCTCGGCGATCAGGTATTGTTTTTCAGCTCTCATGGTCGGTGCCCTCAGTATTTGCTGAACTCGGTGGAGGCCACCTTGACGCCCGGGCTCATGCTCGAGGAAAGGGTGACACTTTTGATGAACTGTCCGCCCTTGAAGGTCGACGGCTTCGCCCTTCCAACCGCCTCAAGAACGGTGGAAGCGTTCTCCAGTAACTGGGCGGGCGTAAATGAACGCTTGCCTACGCCGACGCCGATGTTGGCAGTCTTGTCCATCTTGAACTCAACGCGGCCGGCTTTGACCGCCTTGATTCCGCTCACAATGTCGTCAGTGACCGTACCGGCCTTAGGATTCGGCATGAGTCCCTTCGGGCCAAGCACGCGGGCGAGGGTGCGGACCTGCTTCATCGCCTCGGTCGTGGCGATGGCGACGTCGAAGTCGAGCCAGCCCTCATTGACCTTCTGCATCATGTCCTGCAGTCCGGCGAAGTCCGCGCCGGCCGCGATAGCCTTCTGCGGATCATCGGTAAACACCAGCACGCGAACCTTCTTGCCGGAGCCGTTGGGGAGAGGGGTCGTTCCGCGAACATTCTGCTCGCCGGAAGCGGCGTCCACGCCGAGACGGAAGGAAAGTTCGACGGTCTCGTCGAACTTCGCCTTGGGGAATTTGCTGAGGATATCCACCGCTTCCTTGAGCGGGTAGTCCTTGGCGAGGTCCGCGACCTTGAGGCCGCTGCTGTATCTTTTGCTGTGCGTTTTTGCCATGTTTTCTCCTTGCGGTGCGAACGTCCGGACGGACTCCCGCGGGATGTTCCGTTGACGCGAGGTCGAACCGACGGCGAAGCCGCCCGCCCCACCCCTCGAAAAATCAGTCGATCACCTCGATGCCCATGTTGCGGGCGGTACCCGCGATGACCTTGATACCAGCCTCAGGGGTCGTCGCGTTCATGTCGTTCTTCTTGAGGTTATAGATTTCAAGAAGCTGCTTCTTGGTCACCTTGCCGACCTTGTCCTGATTCGGCTTCGCCGAACCGCTGGCGATGTTCGCGGCCTTCTTGAGAAGGACCGACGCGGGCGGGGACTTGAGGATGAAAGTGAAGCTCTTGTCGGTGAAGACCGTGATCACCACCGGCAGGATCATCCCGTTCTGATCCTTGGTGCGGGCGTTGAACTCCTTGCAGAACGCCATGATGTTGACGCCTTGGGCGCCGAGGGCGGGACCCACCGGAGGAGCGGGATTGGCGGCGCCGGCGGGCAGCTGGAGTCGGATATAACCTTGGATCTTCTTGGCCATGTTAGGAAAGTGGTAAGGCGGTGGAAAAAACGATTAGCCGCGGGTTCACTCGGTGAGTCGCTGAACCTGCCAGTACTCAAGCTCGACCGGGGTGAAGCGCCCGAAAATCGACACGGAGACCTTGAGCTTGCCGCGCTCGGGATCGATCTCGTCGATCCGTCCGGTAAGCGATGCGAAGGCGCCGTCGGTGATCTTGACCTCCTCACCCACCGCATACTGCACCTTGGGAACTTCCTTGCCGCTGGCGGCCTCAATGCGGGCGTAAATTTCGTCGACCTCGGCTTGCCGAAGCGCCGCCGGCCGATCTCCACCCACAAACCCGATGACCCCGGTGGTCTCCTTCACGAAGTACCACGGCTTGTTGATGAGCTTACCGTCCTCCCCGTAGAGCTTCGCCTGGATGAAAACGTAGCCGGGATAAAGCTTCCGAACCTTGGTGGACTTTTTGCCGCCCTTGACCTCCGAAACGACCTCTGTCGGCAGGAGAATATCGAAGATGTAGTCATCGAGTTCCTCGGCCTTTTTGAACTTCTCGATGTACAACTTAACCTTCGATTCCTGGCCGGACAGGGTGTGGAGGGCGAACCATTGGGCGCCGGCAGGAGTGGTCGTTGGAGCAGGCATGAGGGTGGGCAACCGCGGTCAGCTGACCAGATCGGTGAAGAGCACGACCACCTGGGTCAGTGAAAAGTCGCTGATGCTGGTGAAGATGCCCATGATCACTACCGCGACGATGACCACGATGGTCGAATCGCGCAGCTCGGCTTTGGTCGGCCACGTCGCCTTCTGGAGTTCTCCCACCATCTCCCCCAGGAAGATGCGGGTGCTGCGGAAAGGGTTTTTCATGGAGATTGCTGGCAGGCGCGGAGGGAATCGAACCCCCAACCAACGGTTTTGGAGACCGCTACTCTACCGATTGAGCTACGCGCCTAAAGAATGCTTCCTTAGACAACGCAGCCGAGACCCCTCGGAGGGGCCTCGGCGAGGCGCCGTCGGCGGTTACCGCGACAATTATTCGGTGATCTCAGTGATACGTCCGGCGCCGATGGTACGACCACCCTCGCGGATGGCGAACTTCTGGAGCTTTTCCATGGCGATCGGAACGATCAGCTCGATGTCCACGGCGATATTGTCGCCCGGCATGATCATTTCCACGCCCTTAGGCAGGTGGACGACGCCGGTGACATCGGTCGTGCGGAAATAGAACTGCGGGCGGTAGCCGTTGAAAAACGGTGTGTGGCGACCACCCTCATCCTTGGAGAGGACGTAGATCTCAGCCTTACCCTTCTTGTGCGGCGTGATGGACTTCGGGGCGGCGATAACTTGGCCGCGCTCGATACCATCCTTTTCAATACCACGAAGGAGGATACCAACGTTGTCGCCCGCCTGGCCGCTATCGAGCAGCTTACGGAACATTTCGATGCCGGTCACGACCGTGGTGGTCGTGTCCTTCAGGCCCACGATCTCGACGGTATCGTTCAGCTTGACGACACCGCGCTCAATACGGCCCGTGGCGACGGTGCCGCGGCCGGTGATCGAGAAGACGTCCTCGACGGACATCAGGAACGGCTTGTCCATCTCGCGGACCGGCTCCGGGATCTCGGCGTCGATGGCGGCCATCAAATCGGCGATCGCCTTCTCACCCTCCGGCTTGCCCTCGAGGGCGGCCGTGGCGGAACCGCGGATGATCTTGGCGTTTTTGCCGTCGAATTGGTACTTCGTCAGCAGATCGCGGATTTCCTCCTCGACGAGCTCGAGCAGATCCGGGTCGTCGATGAGGTCGACCTTGTTGAGGAACACCACGATCTTCGGCACGCCGACTTGGCGGGCGAGGAGAATGTGCTCGCGGGTCTGGGGCATCGGGCCGTCAGCGGCCGAAACCACGAGGATCGCGCCGTCCATCTGGGCGGCGCCGGTGATCATGTTCTTGACGAAATCAGCGTGGCCGGGGCAGTCGACGTGAGCGTAGTGGCGCTTGTCCGACTCGTATTCCACGTGCGCGACCGAGATCGTGACGATCTTGGAGGCGTCACGAACGGTGCCGCCCTTGGCGATATCAGCGTAAGACTTCATCTCGGCGAGACCCTTGCGGGCCTGGCACGCGAGGATGGAAGTCGTCAGCGTGGTCTTTCCGTGGTCGACGTGGCCGATGGTGCCGACGTTGACGTGCGGTTTCTTGCGTTCGAATGCTGCTTTAGCCATGGGAGACGTTTGTTTGGGTGATGAAGGAAAGGGAGACCTCTGGTTTAACGTCGCAGAAGCCTGATACGACGCGTGTTCTGACCCTGGAGCCCAGAAACGGATTTGAACCGTCGACCTCCCCCTTACCAAGGGGG
>JBJTCH010000056.1:0-4053 GCA_046091745.1 Opitutaceae bacterium | reverse complement strand
GGCGATCTCCACGCGCCTCAGTCCCTCAGTCCCTCAATCCCTCAGTCCCTCAGTCCTTTAGTCCCTTGGTCCATTAGTCCCTTTGTCCTGCTCAGCTCTACTCGCTGCTCACTACCCGCTGGTCGCTGCGGCTCGGAGGATTCACCACGGAGCCACGGAGGCACGGAGAAGACTTGGGAGACGGTGAAGAGTGGGAGAATGGGAGACCGGGCGAGGGGCGATTGGGGTCGGGATGCGGCGGCTCCGGTGCGGCACGCTCGGCTCACGCCAGAAACCGTCGCCACGCCATCCCGCCGAGCGACATGAGCAGACCGATGCGGATCGCGCCCTCGAAGGTCAGGATGACGAGCACGCGCTTCAGCGGGCAGCCGCGTCGTAGCGAAAAGCCGAGCATGCTCACGAGCAGCAATCCCGCGCCGTGCATGCGGCAAAACGGCGGCACGAGCAGGAGCAGCATCCAGATCCAGTACAGCACCAGCATCGCGCTCCAGCAGAACGCGGTGGCTTCACCGAGCCCGAGGGCGCGCGGGTCCACGCCGCGGGCGATCTGTTTCACCCCGAGGTAGCGTTCGCCGAGCACCAGCTGCCACAGTTCGAACAGCAGGAACAGCGGCGCGAGAAGGATGACCGTCGGCACGGGGTAAACCAAAGCGCTCGTCCCACCGACGCAACGTCTTCGGCTGCGGTCAGTCGGCGCCCTGGGCGAGGGCAGGGCGAAGGTCGCGGACGGCGCGGCGGAAAACCCAGGCGCCGGTCGCGAGGTTGAGGCCGACGATGCCGGCAAGCAGCCCGGCGACGAGCAGGAGCGTCGGAGCGGCCGGGAGCGCGGCGAGGTTGGGGCCCACGGCGACGGCGGCGGCGAGGGCGCCGACTGTGATGCCGCGGAGCACGAGGGTGCCGGATTCGGCGCGGACCATCCGCGCCAGGACCGCGTCGGGGATGCCGACCGCGGAAAGGGTGGCGAACTCGCCGCGGCGCTCGCGGAGATTGCGGGCGAGGACCACGGCCAGCCCGAGACTGCCGAGCACGACACCCAGCGACCCGAGGACGTTGAAGATCGCGAGGTAGGTGTTCTCGATCCGATGGAAGGCGGCCAGGACTTCGCGCGTGGTCTCCACCTTGCCGCCGAGATCGCCGGCGGCGGCCTGCAGGCGCGGCAGGAGCGATGAGATCGATTCGGGACGGGCGGCGTCGGCGAGAAACACAGTGTAGCCCGGATGAGAAGGGAAGCGCGCCAGCAGCGCGCCCTCATCGATCAGCAGGTAGCCTTGGAAGATCGAGTCCGTGAGCGTGCCGGCGATCCGCACGCGGAAAGTCCGGCCGGCCTCGTCGGCGTACTCCAGCTCGTCGCCGACCTTCCGCTTCAGCGCCCAAAGGAGCGTGTTCTCGTCGACGAACACCGGCACCGCGCCGCCGTCGTCCTTGCGCGCGAGCAGGTTCCAGCCCGCTTCGCCGCCGGAGCCGGATGCCTTCGGGCGGAACGCGCCCAGTTCCGCCAGACGGTGCGACGGCACGCCGAGCAGCTGGGGTTGCGAGGTGGTGTTGAGGTTGAAGCAGTTGACGTTGTCGCCGGTGCCGGCGCGCAGCGGCAGCACGGCGCCGAGGTCGGCGGCGAACGGCGTGAATAGATCGAAGGTGCCGTCGGTGCGGTCGCGCGCGGGGTTGAGTGGCGCGGTGGTCTCGATCCGCAGCGCGAAGCCGCCGGTGCCGCTGTCGCGCCGGAGCCACGTGTCGCCGACGTTTTTCCGAAACGACGCCACGGAGAGCACCATGAAGACCGCGGTGGCGATCAACCCGGTGACGGTGAGACTACGCGACGGACGCGCGCGCAGGTTGAGGGCCCCGAGGCGACGCGCGTCGAGGGCGGCACCGGCCTCGGTCCAGGCGGGAGCGGTGAGCGAGGCGCGCAGCCACGCGAGTCCCGCCGCGAGGAGCGCGAAACCGGCGAGGTAGAACGCCGCCTGCGGAGGCAGACCGCGGCCAGAGAGCGCCAGCGCCGCGATGGCCGTGACGGCGGCTCCGACGGCGAACCGGCGAGCACGGCGGGGCGCCTCCGGTGCGGGCGGCGCTTCCTCCGCATTGCCGGCGAGCCGCACCGACAACGCGCGGCGGGTCGAGCGGCGGAGGGCGAGCCAGAGCGCGAAAAGGGAAAGCGCGAGAAATCCAACCCATCCGCCCACCACGCTCGCCGGTGAGGCGGCGAAGGCGAACGCGTCACCGCCGCCCGGATTCCAGATCGAGGAAAGGAAGCGCAGGATGCCGCGCGTGTAGAGGACGGCCAGCGGGAGACCGGCGAGCGCGCCCAGCGACAGCAGCACGGCGCCCTCCGCGAGCCGCCAGCGCAGGATCCGCGCGGCGGGCACACCCACCGCCGCGAGCAGCGCGTCCTCGCGCCCCCGCAGGAGCAGGCTGAACTGGAAGAGCATCGCGACGAGACCGAGCGCGGCGATGATCAGGAAAAAGCTCATGCCGGCGAACAGCCCGCCGAAATCCACCGCGGGACTGGCGGCGCCGGTCGCGGCGGCCGCGAAGTCGCGGACCTTCAGCTGGCCCAGTTCCGGACGCAGTTCGCGCAAGAGCGCCGCTTCCACCGCGCTCTCGCGCTCGCGCGGCTCGGCGAGCCGGAACGCGGTGGATGTACCCCAAGCGGTCGACCACAGCTCGCGGGCCGCGGCCGGGGAGAAGAACGCTTTCGGCGTGCCGCGGTGTTCCTCCCAGTAGCGGTCGTCCTGCGGACGGATGCGCTTCAGGTCGAGCGGCAGCCCCGCTTCCCAATCACGCGGGCTCGACGTGTTGGTGATGCCGGGAAACGCGGGCATCCACGCCCGGTCGGCGGCGAGGCCGGTGAGCGGCGTGACGGCGCGGACGCGGAAGGAGGCTGAACTTTCGGTGAGCGCGCCGGCGGCGCCGGTTTGGAAATAGCGGATCGTCACCTCGTCGCCCGGCGAAGCACCGAGGTCGGTCGCCAGCCAGTCGTTGAGCACGATCTCGCGCGGTCCGAGATCCGCGGGCAGGAACGGAGCGGCCGCCGCCGGGACGGCGGTGCCGATGGAGTACGGTGTCGCGCGATCGCCGCGGCGGAACTCGTTCACCAAATAAGACGAGACCGGCTGGGCGGCGGGCAGCGCGCGCGTGATCGCGGCGGCGATGCCTTCGTCGAGGAAGATCCGCGGTGAGGCGATCTCGAAGGCCCGCGCGGTTTCCAGCCAGGTGAGGGACAAGCCGTAGTCGGCGAGGCGGGTGACGCGCGGCAGGGCGGCGGCGGGCGCGCTCGTCGCGCGGCGCGCGTCGAGCAGCACCAGGTTGGCGCGGTCGGGCTGCTCCATCGCCTCCTGCAGCCGAGCGAGCGGCAGAAAGACCGTCGCCGTGGGCACCTGCGTGGCCTCGAGCGAGAAGCGGCCGAAGGAGCCGGCATCGACGATCGCCGTGACCGTGCAACGGAGCGTCTGCAGCGAGCTGTCGCCGCCCGCGATCGGCGCGCTGCCCGGCACGACGCCGGGGCGCTGCAGGCGGACGACCAAAGTGTCGCCCACCGCGACGTTGAGCTGGCGGGCGAGGGCCTCGTTGACGACGACGGCGGAGGCGGCGGGCGTGAGCGCGACGCGGGCTGGCTCCGGGGCGAGGGTCCAGAAGGCCTCGGTGACGCCCACGAGCTGGACCTTCGGCGCGCGGGCTTGGGTGCGCGCGTGGACGACGTTGCCGCGGGTGAGCAACGCCGGGGCGGCGGCGGAACCGGTGGCGGCGCCGAGATCGGCCGCGAGCGCGGCGCGGAAGAAACGGTCGCCCGAGGTGAGCACGTGCGTGGCGTGGCCGGTGCGCTCGGCCGCGATGCGGCGGAGCGAAGCGCGGACGGAGTCGCCGGCGAAAAGGGCGCCGAGCAGCACGGTGGCGCCGAGGACGGCGCCGGCCAGTGTGCCGAGATGCGCGTGCCGGTGGTGGACGACACTGCGCAGAAGGTAGCGGGTGACGTTCATGGCGACGCGTCAGTCGACGAGCCGGCCGTCGGCGAGCCGGTAGGTGCGGTTGAGGCGGCGGGCCAACCCCGGGTTGTGC
>JBJTCH010000055.1:0-7754 GCA_046091745.1 Opitutaceae bacterium | reverse complement strand
CGGCGCTCGGGGCGACCCGCTGCTGGTCGGTCAGCCCGAACAGGATGTGCGGCGGCGGGGGGGAGGAGGTGGGACTCAAGAGGACCAGGATCCGGTCTGCGGGACTAGAAGCGCGTCTCGGCGGAGAACTGCAGCGTGGAGGGGATGACGAAGTAGCCGCGGCGGTCGCGGTAGCCGGCGTTGGTCACGTTCTGCCAGTTCAGGCGGAGGGCGGTCTCGCGGCCGGCCCATTTCGCGCGGTAGCCGGCGAAGAGGTCGAGCCGCACCGGGTCGCTCTCCTGGCGGATGAACCGGTGAATGTACGTTGGGAACTGCTGGATCGGGCCTTGCCGCCAGGAGAGGCCGCCCCCGAGGGAAAGGCCCCGCAGCGGGGAGTTCCGGGCCCAGGAATGGCTCACCCAGAGGCGGACGTCGTGCTTGGCGACCCCTTCCTTGGGCAGGCCGATGATGTCCGCGATTCCATCCCGGTTCTCGTCCGGGCTGTTGCCGTCGGTCGTGATCACGTTCCTGCTCACGTAGGCGTCGGTGTAGGCATACGCGGCCATCACCGAGAGGTTTGGCGTGGGGGTGTAGACCAGGTCAAGTTCGAGCCCCTTCGCGATCTCCTCGCCGCTGGGGATGTTGTTGTTCTGGGTGAAGACCCCGCCGAGGAACTGCACGATGTTCCGACGGGTGATGCGGTAGATGGCCAGGGTGCCGGAAAGGTTGCCACCCGGGGGGTTGAACTTGAGCCCGACCTCGCGGCCGGAGCCCTTCTCGGGATCCAGGAATCCGAGCGCCGGGTTCACCGTGCTGGCCGGGCCGTTCGGCCGGAACGAGTTCGAGGTCAGGGCGTACAGGTTGTAGCCGCGGCCGAGCTCCAGGATCGCCCCGAACTGGGGGGAGGTGGCCGTCTTGCCCTGCGAGCGGATGTCGATGCGGTGCGCGCCCGCCAGCAGGTTCAGGCGGCCGTCGAGGAAGGTGGTGTAATCCGTGACGTAGGCGCTGCGCACGAGCACCGGGTCCGGGTTGGTGTTGGAGGCGACGCCGGTGATCGGCGTCGCGAAGGGATCGTTAAGGCTGAAGACGGAGCGGGGCGCCCCGGGAAAGCTCACCGCCTTGGGCCCGGAGGCGTCCGCGATGACGGTGGCCGCGTTCGCGAAGACCCGGCTGTCGTAGTAGGCGTAGCCGAAGTTGATGTCGCGGTTGTCCCGCAACCCGGCGGACAGCTTGTGCTCGGCCCCGCCGAACCGGAGCGTGTGCAGCAGCTTGAACGAGAGCCCGCGGTGGTCGGTCTTCCGGGGTTCCACGATCATCCGGGCCGGGTTCACCACGTACTGGCCCTGCGCGTTCGCGCCGATGCGGCCCATCCCGATGTTGAAGTAATGCACCGCGTCGATCTCGGAGTCGGTCCAGGAGGCGGTGACGGTGGTCGCCGGGCCGACGTGCTGGACGACGCGGAGGCTGTAGCCCTTGTCCTCGTGGTCCCAGTCATCGTGGGGCGTCACGAAGGTGAAGTCGCGGAGGATGGGGACGAAGCCGCGCGCGAACACGCTGCCGCCCTCGCCGGTGTTGCGGAACGGGGTCTGGATGCGGTTGATCCGGCCATCCTCGCGGGACCAGTTCACCCGGCCCTCGACGACCGTGTCGCGGCCGTGCTCCACGCGCGCCGTGCCGGAGGCGAGGGTGCGGTCGCGGAACTCGTTCGCCCGCGGGAAGCCCTCCCGCGAGCGCGAGAGGATGAAGCGGGCGGCGCCCTGCCACTCGCCGGACCGGGCGAAGGCCTGGTTGTGGTCGAGGACCGCGTGATACGATCCGTACTCCGCCCACATCGCCTCGAGGATCGAGCCGGTCCGGAAATGGGCCTGCTTCTGGACGATGTTCACGAGGCCCGAGGGGTCGGCGGTGCCGTAGATGATCGCGGCCGGGCCCTTGAGCACCTCGACCCGCTCAAGGATCGCGCGGTCGGTGGCCGTGTTGAACGGTTCCCCGTCGCGCAGGAGGTTGGAGGTGGAGAAGCCGCGGATCGCGTAGCTCTCCTCCTTGCTCGTGCGGTTCGTGTTGGTGACTCCGCTCACGTAGCGCAGGGCGTCCTCGACCTTGACCCCGCCGGTGTCCGCGAGGAACTGGGGGGTGAGCACGACGAGCGGGATCGGGAGCTTCTCGAGCGGCAGGGTGAACCCGAGGCCGCTGGCGCTGGACTGGGAGCGGTAGCCCTCCAGGGAGTCCGAACGGACGGTGAATGGGTCGAGCACGACCGCGGGGGCGGCGGCCGGCTGGGCGCGCACGGCCACGGCGAGCGCGGCGGCGCAGAGGACGGGACGGAGGCAGGCATTCATCGGGAGGCGGGGGATTGCGGCGGTGGCCGGTGGTCAGAACTCGAAGCGGTTGGTGAGCTCGTAGGCGCGGGAGGGGGACATCGCCCAGATGGGGGAGCCGTCGCCGTTGGCGGCGATGACGCGCAGGCCCACCTTGCTGAAGACGTCCTGGGCGTTGAGCTGCACCTTCCAGCGCACCTTGTCGCCGAGGATGCGCCGGGAGTAGCTGGCGAAAGCGCCGCCCGCGAACACCGGATCCGTGCGGTACTCGCGCGCCACGTCGCTGACGATCACCGGGTAGTTCTGGAGCCCGCCGACGCTGAGCACCTTGGTGGTGTTGGCGTAGCCGACGACCTTGCTGGATTCCCAGCGGAGGTTGGTGCCGAGGACCAGGCCCCGCAGGCGACCCTCGGTGAAGGCGTGACGCCCGACCAGCTTCGCGCTCCAGGGCGCGACGCCGCGGTTGGAGGTACCCTCGGTCGCGATCTCGCTGGCGTACCGGGAGACCACGCCGTTGGCGAAGTTGTCCCGCAGCAGCTCGGAGGAGGACGAGGCGGCGGTCGTGCCGTTGAGGCGCAGCCCCTCGTCGAAGTATTTCCGGTAGTAGGCGGCGCGGGCGTTGAGGAAGTCGGTCGCCTCCCGGCTGAGGTTGGTCGCGGTCTGCTCGAGCTGGTCGATGCTGGCGTAGACGTTCCAGTTGCGGCCGGGCTGGAAGTAGACCTCGAGCGAGTGGCCCCTGGCGACGCCGTCGCGGGTGGCGGCCGCGCCGTTGGGGAGGGCGTAGGGCGCGTTGGTGGGGCCGTTGAGCCCGATGGTGCTCCACTCGGAACCGCGGCCGGCGGCGATGAGGGCGTTGTAGAGGTTGGCCTCGAACGCCGGGATGCTGAGCTGGGCCACGCCGGTCTGGTTCGTGGTGTACAGCTGGGACGACTCGAAGCGGGTCAGCTTCAGGTCGAGCTTCCCGCCGAACAGCGCCGCGCCGACGCCGTACTCCTCGGTGCGGCCGCTGGCGGGGGCGATCGGGCGGAACAGGTTGTCCTGGCGCGGACTGGTGGCGGCGAAGTTCTCCGAACGGTTTGCGAACACGCGCAGCTGGCCGGTGAGCTTGAACACGAGGCTCTGCGTCGTGGTGTCGCGCTCGTTGCGGTAGGTGCGGCTGGGAGGCAGGAAGTCCGCGCGGCTCGCGCCCGGCAGCGAGGGGAAAGGGAACTGGCTGGCCGGCTTGAGCGTGCCGAGGAACGGCTCCACCTCGTCGCGCCGCCAGCCGAGCAACGTCACCACCCGGCTGCCCCAGAAGAAGCTCTGCAGGGAGAGGCCGGTGCCCGCGTTCTTGAGCTGGGACCAGGTGCGGATCGCGGCGTTGGGGATGAGGCCCTCGCCGACCCGGATCTGCGCCGGCGAACGCTGCCACGCGCCGGGCGTCACGAGGTTGTTGAAGTACAGGTAGTCGTACGAGCGGTTCACGTGCCGCGCCACGTCGTCGGGGAACCCGGTGAGGCGCAGGGCGGTGTCGCCCACCTTGACCGCGTCGCCGACGTACCAGAGCTGCATCGCCCAGCGCGAGGACTGGCCGGTGGCGTTGGCCCCGGCGTCCGCCGCCGGCAGCACGCCGGGGAGGTCGCTCTCGACCTGGTAGTGCCAGCGGGTGCCGTAGGCGTCGGACTTGGCGCGGGTGTGGACGCCGCTGAGGCGGTGCGAGCCGAGCCAACCGAGGGCGCGGGTGCGCTTGGCGAAGTCGAAGTCGTAGTTCGCCTGGACGAGGTAATTGGTCACCGCGGTGTCCGCACGCTCGGCGATGTTGCGGCCGTAGATGAAGGGGCGGAGGAAGTTCGGGTTGGCGCGCCCGTCGGGCAGCTTCTGGTTGATGTCGACCTGGATCTGGTGGGTCTGGGCGATGATCGCGAAGTACTGGTCCCGGCGTTGTTGTTCGCGCTGCACCGCGGCCGAGATGTGCAGGCCCTCCGCCAGTCGCTGCTCGAGGGTGACGTTGAACCGGCTGACCTTCTCCCGGCGCCAGTTTCCCGGCAGCGCGCCGAGTTCGACGGTATCGTAGGGGAAGATACCCTTGCTGGTGACCTGCGGGTCGGCCGCGAAACGTGCGTCATTCTCGCGGGCGGCGCCGGTTCGCGCGAACTGGCTCGCGGGTGAGCCCGCCGCGCCGGTGATGGTGCGGGCGCCGAAGATCGTCACGACGTTGCCCAGCAGGCCCGTCCAGTCGCCGTTGCCGCTGTAGATGAACGCGGTGCCGAGCGCGTTCGAGTCGAGCGGGCGCCGGATCAGCCCGAGGTTGACGGTCGTGCCGTTGGCGAGAGTGAACGTGGAGGAGGGGGCGTTGCCCGGGGTCACGGTGGGGTCCCAGTAGAAAGCCTGGGCGACCTGGGAGGGTGAGAGCTGGGGGGCGTACTTGTTGTATGCCTCGAGCCACTCCGAGACGTTGTCCTGCGGCGTGCGAAAGTTGGGCCGGCGGCCGAAATTCTCCACCCGCTCGGCGGAGGCGCGGATGACGGTGTCGCGGAAGGGCCGGTAGGTGGCGGTAAGGAAACCGCGGCGGTCGCGGGCGAACGCCGTCTCGACGCGGTAGCGCTGGTCGTTGTAGAGACCCACGGCGCGGACGGCGAGGCGCCCCGCGAGCAGCACCTCGTTGTGGTCGAGGAGCGCGCGGTGGGAGCCGAACTGGTCCAACTTCGTCTCGACCGTGGTGGCCCGCCGCGTCAGTCCCGCGACCTTGGAGGAGGAGTTGAGCAGCCCCGCGGGTGACGAGAGACCGAAGAGGACCGAGTTGGCTCCGCGCAGAAACTCAACCCGCTCGACGTTGTAACGATCCGTGGAGCCCACGACCGGCATGAAGTCCATGGTGTTGGTGGCTCCGCCGAGGCCGCGCACACGGAGGGACGCCACGTTGTTGTTGTTATCGCCGAAGTCCGTGCCCACGTAGCCGTTCACCGCGCCGAGGGTGCCGACCTGCTCGAAGTGCGTGGTGGCCGGATTCTCGGCTCCGCCCACGAACGCCATCGCCGCGTTCACGTCGTTGGCCGCGAGGTCGTCCATGAATTCCCGCGTCAGCACGGTCACGGACGCGGCCACGTCCTTCAAGTCCGTCTTGATCCGGCTGCCCGCGAGCGTCGACGAGGCCTGATAGCCGCGGTCCGCGGTGGTATCGACGACGAACGGCGAGAGCACGACGGCGGGCGCGGCGGCGGATTCACGTGGCTGGGTGCTGACCTGGGAGCGGGAAATGGGGGCCGCCACCAGAATGGCGACGAACAGGACGGCGTTGGGGTATGGTTTCATGATCTCGGCACGAGGAGTCTCTTCCGCGCGTCCGGCGCGGTCGGGGTTCCGGAAGAATACCGATTCCGCGGATCGAAAAAAATGGATAAGTGCTGAAAAAGATGTGGTTTTGAATCCGCGGGCGCGGGGTGGCGTAGAATTTCGTCCAAGCGCCCTGGTTTTCGGGTGAGCTCCCACCGCGGCAGCAGCCGCCGTGGATGGGCGGCAGGTCAGGCCGTGCAGCCGCGGGAACACCCGCGGAATTCTCTAGACGGGTAGTGGCGCGGCGGTCTCGTCGCGCGACTCCATCGTCGGACGGATACCGACGATAGGAGAGGCGTAACCGGATCGCCTCCGTCAAACGTGTCGCGGGCAAGTTGAACATTGCCAAGGCCGTGGGTGGCGCATGGATGGGGGCATGAAGCAAAGACGGCGTGCGCAAGCGGCGGGGGAGCCTTGGGGGACGGAACGGTCGGCACTCGAGGCGGCGCGCGATGCGGTCAAGACCCCCGCCGGTGGCTGGCTTCGCGTGGTGCGCGAGTGGCGCGGCACGCGGCAGAAGGACCTGGCGGCGCAACTCGGCACGCAGCGTCAGGCTTGGGCGCAGCTGGAATTGTCGGAGGAGCGCGATGCCATCTCACTCTACTCGCTGCGCAAGGCCGCCAAAGCGCTCGGCTGCGATGTGGTCTATTTTCTGGTGCCGGCGAAAGGCGAGCAGGCGCCCGAAGCGACGGCTTCCGTTCCAGCGACCGCCCCCGCTCCGGCCACCGCGGCCGAAGCCGCCCCGCGGCCGCTGGTGCCGGCGTCGGGCACGGGCGCGTCGGGAAGCTGGTTCGACTCCGAGTTGCGGACCGAGTTGCTCTGAGTTTCGCGCCGGTCTTCAGCCGCGGCGGCTCAGGACGTCGCGTTCGTGGCGTTTCACTTCCGCCAGCCAGTTTTCACCGACCGGGACTTCCTCGCTCTCGCAGTAATAGTCCCACACGGCGGCGAACGGCAGCGTCTTCGCCTCTTCGAGGAGCGCGAGCCGCGTGGTGCGGTCGCCGGCTTTTTCCGCGGAACGTATCCGCTCCACGGGCGCGACGAGCGCCTGGAGCAGCGCGCGCTGCATGTTGCGCGTGCCGATCACCCACGCGGCGATGCGGTTGATGCTCGCGTCGAAGTAATCCAGCCCGATGCGCACGCGGTCCGTGTAGCCGCCCCAGATGATCTCCTGCGCGATGGCCTGCAGATCATCCGTCAGCGTGACGACATGGTCGCTGTCCCAACGCACTCCGCGGCTCACGTGCAGCGCGATTTCGGGCAGAAATTGGAGCACGGCAGAGATCTTGTCCGCGATGCCTTCGGTCGGATGGTAATGTCCGGCGTCGAGCGTGAGGAGTTTGCCGCGGCTCACGGCGTACCCGAGGTAGAACTCGTGCGAGCCCGCGACGTAACTCTCGGAACCGATGCCGAAGAGCTTCGGCTCCACGGAGTCGACGTTGTGCCGTGGATCGATGCGCTTTTTGAAAATCGCGTCGAGTGACTCCGTCAGCCGCTCACGTGGTCCGCGGCGGTCGGCCGGGGTGTCCTTCGCGCCGTCGGGAATCCACAGGTTGGTGAGGCAGGTCTTGCCCGTCGCGCGTCCCATCGCGGCCCCGATCTCACGGCACCGGATGCCGTGTTGAATCCAGAAATGGCGAATGGCGGGATCGGCATGCGAGAGGGTGCAGCCGTCCTTCACCAGAGGGTGCGAAAAGTAAGTTTGATTGAAATCCAGCCCGATCCCCACGCCGCGCGCCCAGGCGATCCAGTTGGCGAACTGCTCCGGCCCGAGTTGGTCGCGGTCGACGCGGCGGCCGCCGGCCTCGGCGTAGGAGGCGTGAAGGTTCAGCCGCTGCGTGCCGGGAATCAGCGCTCGGGCTTGTTCGAAATCGGCCCGAAGCTCGTCCGCCGTGCGCGCCTTGCCGGGGTAGTTTCCCGTAACCGCAAGGCCGTCGCCCAACGCCGCTCCGGCGCCCTCGAAGCCGCCGACGTCGTCGCCTTGCCAGCAGTGCATGGAAACCGGAATGCGCGCGGCCGCACGGACAGCGCGGTCGGCGTCGACGCCCAGCTCCGCGTAGCGTTCGCGGGCGAGTCGGTAGGCTTGTTCGAGGGAGCGGCGTTTCATGGCGGGAAGGAGGGCGGTGGCAACAGCGTGGGGCGAAAGTG